>DAIOFM010000001.1:0-115090 GCA_036745755.1 Spirochaetota bacterium
CTACCTGCTGGGTAAGTTCATATATGAATCGTATAAAAATAATAGTTGATTAATGAGTCCGCATTTTTACTGTTGCAGCGAATTACTCAACCCCGAGAACTAGACAGAAATGAATAAATACAGAAATACAATAAAAAAAATAGAAATGACTGCCCTCATACTTGTGGCAGTCTGCTCTATATTCGGTGGCGCTGTCTTTGGATATATCACTTCCGAGATTAAAAACTACTCCGGAATTCACAATCTCAAAAAATTTCAGCCAAGCATACCGACAAGGCTTTACGATGTTAATGGCGAACTGATTGCAGAACTTTTCCAGGAAAAAAGAAACCTTGTATCCTTCGACGAACTGCCCCATACTGTAATTAATGCCTTCCTTGCCCAGGAGGACAAGGACTTCTACGAGCATTTCGGAATAAACCCCATGGCTATAATAAGGGCAATGGGAAAAAATATCATAGCATCAGTTAAAAATCTGAGGCCCACCATCGTACAGGGGGGCTCAACAATAACCCAGCAGCTGGCAAAACAGCTGTTTACTGAAAGCGAAAGGACCCTTGCAAGAAAAGTCTTTGAAGCAGTTCTTGCTCTTCAGATTGAAAAAAAATTCACAAAAAATGAAATTCTTGAAATGTATTTCAATCAGGTTTACCTGGGTCATGGCTGTTACGGTATTAAAACTGCAGCTGACTTTTATTTTAATAAAGATGTAGAACACCTTTCACTCATAGAAGGAGCGGTACTTTCCGCTCTGCCATCAAAACCGGCAGGCTATTCCCCTCTGAAGTTCCCTAAAGAGGCATATGTAAAAAACCGCGACACTCTTGATCGGATGGTAAGCACGGGATTTGTTGACAAAAAACGTGCCGATGAAATTTATGAGGCTTTCTGGCCCGGATTTATCGAATCATTAAGGACGGAATTCCCTACAAAAACAGCTCTATCAAAAAGCGAGGACAAAGCACCGTACTTTACAGACTACGTTAGACAGATACTCGATGCACGCTTCGGCAAAGATGTAATGTATAATGAGGGACTGAGTGTATATACCACCCTCAACCTGAAAAGACAGCGTATTGCAGAAAAATATATGACCAGGGGTGTTGAAGACCAGAACAAAATCTCATCAAGAATGAACAGGATGGGAGGAGCTGTTGACGGAGGACTCTTCGGTGCCTACGGCGCACTTAGAATGATATTCTCACTGCCGGGACTGCTCGTTGTGAACGATCAGACCACCAGATTCAAAAAAAACCTGGCTGACGGGTTTATTGATACACTTGACATACTGGCTCTTCTCTCTGACGCGCCTAAATCCACGGATGTCATCGAAACATTCAGGGCCGGTATTTCTGGCATATCTACATCAATGAAAGTTGAGGGTGCGTTTATTGCAGTTGAACCGCAGACAGGATATATTACCTCAATGATTGGCGGATCGGAATTTGAAGTTTCAAACCAGTATAACAGGGCTGTTCAGGCAAGAAGACAGCCCGGTTCCGCGTTTAAACCTTTTGTATACGGATCAGGAATTTTCAATAAAGTAATAAGCACCGCAACGGTCCTGCCTGACGTGCCGATTATTGATATCGACGCAGCAGGCACCACCTGGTCGCCGGATAACTATGAAGGGGATTTCTCCGGCATGGTAAGCATTCAGAAAGCCCTTGCCCAGTCGATTAATATTATATCAATCAGGATTTTCGACCTCGTAGGTGCTGATAATGTAATAGATTACGCGTCAAAGATGCTTAAAGTTCCGCAGAGCAGATTTACGCCAAGCCCCGCACTCGCACTCGGAACGGTGGAGCTCACCCCTCTTGAAATGGCAACAGGTTTCTCTATATACGCAAACAGGGGACGGGACGTTATACCTTTTTCAATCAGGTATGTGCTTGACAGGGACGGAAATGAACTGGCCAATATTGAAGAGGAAGTTGGAAATATAATAGCTTCCAAAGAGATAGACGGCACGATTCAGGTTATACCTGAAGCTGTTGCATATATAATGACCACCCTTATGAGAGGGGTTGTTAACCACGGGACCCCTACGTATGCCATAAGGAACCAGGCGGGATTCACAAAACAGGCTGCCGGAAAAACCGGTACAACCCAGAACTGGACAGACGCATGGTTCTGCGGATTTACTGCAGATATAGCGGCAGTTATATGGATGGGCTATGATAAACCCTTCATGACACTGGGTAAAGGGCAGTCCGCTGCCGGACTGGCCGCTCCTATCTGGGGTTATTACATGAAAGAGGTTTACAACGGTATGCCAGACCCGATATTCCCCCCCAGGCCTGCCGGTGTTGAAAATAAAGGTGTATGTATGTATACCGGACTGATTCCCGGCCCTAACTGTCATAAAATTTCAGGCGGTATCGGACTAAAAGGGAGCGGTGCCGGCAGGGTTTGCGACGGAAAACATTATGAGATGAAGACCGTCCTTGAAAGGTATATGGAAAAAGAAGGATTGACAGAATAGGCAATAATTCATTTATTGACATTCTTTTTATACTTGTGTATTTTAATAGTAATTGCGGTTTTTAATATAATCTGATGGCTAATCCAGGAGTTATAAAAAATGTTTAAAGTTGGTGATAAAATAGTCTATCCTATGCATGGTGTCGGGCAGATTGACGGGATTGAAAAGAAAGTTGTGCTGGGAAAACGGAATGAATATTACATGATCACTATCATCAACAACGGTATGAAGGTAATGATACCTGTAAGCAATGCCAAGGAAATAGGAATAAGAAGTATTATACCTAAAAAAGATATCAAAAAGGTACTCGGAATTCTATCAGCCGAGGCCGATGCCATTGAAGAGGACTGGAAACTGCGTTATCAGAACAACATCGACAAGGTGAAAAGCGGCTCTATATACGAAGTTGCGGAAGTTGCCAGGGATCTCTTTAAAAGAGGAAGCCAGAAGGAACTTTCAATAATGGAGAGAAAGCTTTATGAAAACGCATACCAGCTTATTACTTATGAAGTAGGTCTTGCAAAAAATATCGATATTGATGAAGCCGGTAATGTCGTTTCAGAAGCTCTTGCATCAGGTATTAAGGAGGAGGAAGAGGAGTAGTCCTTCACGAATAATATAACTCCGGCCGGATTTATCAAGCCCGTCAGATTTTCCGCATGTATTACTAAAAGTTTTTTCTTTTTTATTATTATATTTATTATATAATAAACATAATTATTATATTTTACTCATATCTTATATTTCATTTATTTATATTTATTCAGGAGTTATATCATGCTTATTATAATTTTCAGGTCTATATTTATACTTACTTCCGTTTTCTTCACAGTGCTTTTCTACGCAGGCCACTCACTACAGGCTATGATCATTTCAGGTATTGCTGCAGCTGTTATCTCACTGGCGGTTATAATTATTATTGAATTTATGTCGCACAGTTTTCAGCCCAGGCAGATACTTGCCGCCATTCTCGGCCTTCTTTTCGGTCTCGGTATCGGGCACCTTCTTGTTTCAGGGGTTGATTCTTTCAACCTTGAAATCATGAGGAGATATTCAGGCATTCTTAAACCACTCATCTATCATATTGGCGGATTCGCGGCCATGATGTTCTTCCTGATCAATAATGAGGATATCTCTTTCCTTGATAAGATTGTTCCTGTGCAGGAGAGTGATTCTGATGTTCAGATCCCTTATAAGATCCTTGATACCAGCGTAATTATAGATGGAAGGATTGCGGACATATGCGATACAGGCTTTCTTGAGGGGATCCTTGTTATTCCCAACTTTGTGCTTAACGAACTGCAGATGATAGCTGATTCCGCGGACTCGATAAAGAGGAACAGGGGAAGAAGGGGCCTGGACATACTGAACAAGATGCAGAAAGACCAGTCGATAAAGGTAAAGATATCCGATATGGATTTCAAGGATATACCTGAAGTGGATTCAAAGCTTGTCCAGCTGGCAAAAGTTATGAAGGCCAAGGTTATTACAAATGACTTCAACCTTAACAAGGTGGCGGAGTTTCACGGTGTAGAAGTTCTAAATATAAATGAACTTTCAAACGCGCTTAAGCCAATAGTCCTCCCCGGTGAGGAGATGAGAGTACTCCTCATAAAAGAGGGTAAGGACTCAAACCAGGCAATAGGGTACCTGGATGACGGCACAATGGTTGTTGTTGAAAACGGCAGAAGAAAAATAAACGAGGAAGTTGAAGTTACAGTCACATCTGTTCTTCAGACAACTGCGGGCCGTATGATCTTCACAAGACTTAAGGAGGACTGATTTGCTCCTCCTTTCCATTTTCGGAAGCCCGAGAAAAAACGGTTACTCCTCACGTATTCATGAGGAACTGACAATCCCCTTTAAGGAAAGGGGATTTTTTATAGAAAAGGTATACGCCTATGACGCGTCAGTTGAACCATGTACAGGGTGCAGCTGGTGCAGTGATCACAGGGAATGTGCGATAAACGACGGAATGACCGGAATCTATTCGCTTATAAGGCGCGCTGATATTATCGCAATATCGTCTCCCCTCTATTTTTCATCTTTCCCGTCCCCTCTTAAAGCAATTATGGACAGGTGTCAGATGCTCTGGGAGGAGTCAAGGAGAGAACCTCCTCCTGAAAAAAATAAAAAAGGGATTTTTATCTGTGCCGCCGGAGATCATTATAAGGGGATGTTTGACGGTGTCTCAATGACTATAAAGCATTTCTACAATGCAATCAACGCGGAATACAATCCCGAAGACGCAATTCTCTACCACTCATCAGATTCAACGGGAGAAATATCTCTTGAATTTCTTGAGAAGGCCCGTATAATTGGAGAGAAATATTCAGCAGTCTAAAATATCAACCCAGGCCGGTTAACCATGAAACTGACAGCTGTTTTAACAATCAGGATGAAAAAGGGAATTCTCCCCCAGTTTATTTCCACTCTATACAAGCAGCAGATGGAGATAAGCAGTATTAACCTCACAGAATCTGACAGTAAATTTGACGGTTATACAATTGAAATTATCTATACATCCAAAAAAGACCTTATGCGTGTCACAGAGGCACTGAAAAAAAACAGTGAAATGTTCAGGGACATCAGCATTACAAGCACCCTGGAGGACAAAATAGTCGGAGGCCTCCTTGTTACAGAAGGAAAAATCCAGATCGAAACAGTCAGTGATATTGAAACCGCGTTCCTGGGGGGCACAACTCTTATTCATGAAAAGATTGATGCGGGCTTTGGAAAGCAGTACTGCTCTGTTTCAGATTCAATCGGTGTAATCAGCGCTTTCAAGAAGATGCAGGAACCGACAAATGAATACTACCATTACTACGCTGACTCGGAAAGGGACTCCATTATTATCAGCAGGTTCACCGACAAAAACGCCTATCCCGTTGCGCTGAAATACCAGTCAGTGGAGGACCTTATTAAAATCCTTAAGGGGCTGGAGGAGAGTTTCTCATGCTTCCGGTTTATGAACACCGACAGTGACGATCATCTCTTCAGAAATACGATTATTGATGCTGTGAAAAAGCCGGTACTTTTCCGTGAAACAGACGAGCTGCCGCTCTACCTGATGTCAGTTATCACCAAAACCTGTAAGAAACAGAGGAATAAACCTGAAGAAACCTCAGTCGGCATCCTGGGTCTTAACCACGGGATGATAAGGCTCACGTCTCTCCTCAGTTCAGCCGGTTACCTCAAAGTTCTGGGACACGACCAGAGAGAAAGGACCATGATGTCATTTGAGTCTGAGGGTGGTCTTGCAACCACTGCGGCAAATGTTGCTGATAACGCGGACATTCTTATTGCCACTGACGATCAGCTTCTTCGCGAAAACATTCCCAGTATTAATCCGGGAGGGACCCTTATTGCAGGGTTCGGAGGGGAAACGCCTGATCCGGCAATAATTGCTGAAAGGGGATTAAAGGAGCTGATCAGGTTCCGCACAGAAGACCTTCTCACCCTTATCCCTCCCATGGTAAAGGGTATAACATCCGGTGAGCAAAGGTTTTTCAGCAATGAACTTCTTATTAAAATTTCCCAGTCAACCGCAAGAGAGTTGAGTGATGACTACAGGTTCCCCGGTTTCTTCAGCGAAGTTTCAGAAAAAATTGAATCAGGAATTACAAGAGGCTAATTTTCAGGCTTTTTTTTTAACAAGGATCCACGATATTGAATTGAACCTGAATGATTTCAGGTCAAAATCGGTATTACCGCCTCCGATTTTTATTCCGGCCTTTCTGTCTATTTCATCAGGATTAATTTTACTGTAACCCGGCATAAGTGAATTAATCTTTGCTGTATCAGCAGCAATCTTGATTATCCCTTTCCTGTTTACAATCTCGGTGTCCTTTTCAAGTATTTCATTAATCTTGAAAATATCAATCTGAAGAACCAGGATTCCGTGAAATTTCTGCTGCACATATACAGGGGTGGATACATAAAGTGAATAAACAGATGACGTGGGAGTAAGGAGAGAGACGTCTTCAAAATATACCCCTCTCCTCATGGCAAAGCATTTTTTCAGAGGAGTCTCCTCGTACCCTTCATTTACATTTGTACCGAAAAGGCTGTCATTATTCCTGGTGTATATGATATCTCCATGTTTATTGATGAGAACATAATCGAGATATATCCCCTCTGTAACGGAATTTATCATCTCAGTTATATTTTCCCTTTCAAGGAGATAAAATTTTTTTCCACCCGTATCCATTAAACGGAGGTGTGTGAGCTGCTGAATAATGTTGTGTTTTTCAATAACAGCACCGGCACGGACTGAATCTGATTCAGATCTCACAAAGAACTCTTTAAGGACTGAAACGTTTGCGTCCTTCCCCGGTTTCTTTACCTCAACCTTTACAGCAGGTACAGAGCAGGATACGGCAAAAACAAACAGCAGGCATAAAATTCTGAACTTCATAAAAACCCCTCCGGAGACTTATATTTATTATCGAAGGGTAATTAACAGATCTTTAATACGTTAAAGGCTGATTCGGGATTTATTAATTCATCTTCTGCAGTGGAGTATATTTCTCCATAAAGACCCTGCTGGTAATACCGAAACTTATGGTTAGCTTTATATTGTCTCCGCTCCCCTCGATCTTCACAATTCTCCCTGGCCCGTACTTGGGGTGCACCACCCTCTCCCTGAGGGAGAACTGTGAGCCTGAAGAAGAATCTTCGGATTTTACATTCACTTCACCTGAAACAGGTACCGATCTTTCCTCTGAGGGAAGCCTGTAATTTTTCACAGGGGATGCGGGAGCGGAACTCTCTCTCACCCGGGAGGAATACCCGCCCCTGGAAAATCCCCCTGACGGTCCTGAATACTCCCCTGTAAATGACCTTACATCAAGCAGTTCGCCCGGGATCTCACTAAGAAACCTCGAGGGCCTCTTGTATTCAGGCCCCATGTAGCTTCTGCGAAGATCCGTGCTTGAAAGGAAAATTCTGTCCATTGCACGGGTAATCCCCACGTAACAGAGTCGCCTCTCCTCCTCTATACCCTCATCCGTGTCAATTGAAAGCTTATGCGGGAAGGTGTCCTCCTCAAGGCCGGTGAGAAAAACAACAGGAAACTCAAGCCCCTTGGCATTGTGCACTGTCATAAGGGTAATGCTGTTTGCCTTTGCCTCCGGATCATCAGAGGGATTTTCCTCTGATGTGTAGAGAGCAATGTCCTGTATAAATGCCTCAGGCGTGGCATCAGGGAATGTCTGCTCGTAATCGTATATCGAATTGAGGAGTTCATCAAGGTTGTCTATCCTTGAATTGCTCTCAAGAGTGTTCTCCTCCTGCAGGCTCTCCCTGTACCCGGTAATATCCATTACACTTTTCATGAACTGTGAAAGGGCGAGTTCACCGGGAACAGACTCCATCATTCTGAGAAGCCTTGCGATTATTTTCCTGAAATCATCCAGCCCCCTGGGTACACGGCCTGTCATAAGCTCATCCCTTATGACAACCCACTCCGGGACATTCTCCTTTTCAGCAATTTCCGCTATCCTCTCCTGCGAAGCCTTCCCTATACCGCGAGCAGGGGTGTTAATAATCCGGTGGAGCGCCACAGTGTCAGCCGGGTTTACCAGGAATTTCAGGTAAGCCAGAATATCCTTGATCTCCTTCCTCTCGTAGAACTTCAGGCCGCCGATAATCCTGTAGGGAAGGTTCTCCCTGCGTAGAAAATCCTCGAAGATCCTGGACTGCGCATTCGTGCGATAGAAGATGGCGAAATCCCTGTTTTTAAGGTTCTCCCGTGACTTAAGTGAAACTATGGTGTTTACAACAAACTCCCCCTCGCCGTACTCGTTATTGGCTGTGCACCATACAGCCCTCTCTCCATCCCCCCTGAAAGCAGTGATATCCTTGTCCTTTCTGTTTTCATTATTTTTTATGACAGAGTAGGCTGTATCGAGAATCTGTTTCGATGACCTGTAGTTCTCTCCCAGAGTTATAACCTTTGTATTTTTATAGTCCTTTTCGAAATTAAGTATATTGCGGATGTCCGCCCCGCGCCATGAGTAGATCGACTGGTCATCGTCCCCCACCACGCAGATATTCCGCGATGCAGAGGCAAGGTATTTGGCTATTATGTACTGAGAATAGTTCGTGTCCTGGTACTCATCTACCATAAAATACTGCCACATCCCATGCATTGAAGAAAGGGCCCTTTCAGAATTACGGAGCAGTTCCACCGTTTTTATAAGAAGATCGTTAAAATCAAGCGCGTTATTTTCAGCCAGTTTCTCCTGGTATTTTTTAAATATCTCCTCGAAGTTAAATGAGAAATAGTCTGGCAGGAGGAGACTGACATCAACACCTTCTATAAACCTCTCACTATCCTTAACCTCGGATATTTTTGATGAAATCATTGAAGGCTTGACCTTTTTCGGGTCCAGGTTCATCGAGGAGAGTATCCTTTTAATTATATCCTCCTGGTCCCCTGAATCGTAAATCGTAAAGTTGGAGGGGATCTTTATATCCTCACCGAATCTGCGGAGTATATAAACAGCAGCGGAGTGAAATGTCTTAATAAACACGCTGTTTCCCCGGGGCCCCACAATGTCCATTACCCGTTTCTTCATCTCCTCGCACGCCTTGTTCGTAAAGGTCACCGCGAAAATGTTCCAGGGTTTAACGCCGCTGTTTATCAGGTGCGCTATCCTGTGGGTTATTACACGGGTCTTCCCTGATCCCGCCCCTGCCAGTATGAGGAGCGGACCATCAGTGTGAAGTACCGCGGCTTTCTGATTTTCATTGAGGTTTTTGAGAATATCGGTCATATTAAATCCATATAATAATCTGAAGTTTATACCGGGCTATTTGTTACATTGTTCCTGCGAGGAGCCCTTCGACTGGCTCACTTCGACGGTGCTCAGTGCATCGCACGACAGGATTCGCGACGCGGCAATCTGATCTTTACTGAAAAAATATCTGGGAAAATCAGATATCATTAATTTTATGTAAGAATAAAAGCCTCTGAAAAATGGGCAAGTTATAATTTTATAAAGAGCAAAAAAAATACTCCCTGGCGGGAGTATGGAAAGTGTAAATGATGCCTTAATTCAATTTATCAGTCGATTGTTATTTTGATATAAAGCCCGCATCGCTCACAAGTTTCTGCCCTTCATCACTGAGCATGAAATCAATAAATTTCTGCGCTTCACCGGATATCTTCTTCTCATCAATATACATATAGAGTTTTCTTGATACCGGGAATTTGCCTGATTTACCGTTATCAAGCGTGGGTTGAATTTTGTTTACAGAGAGACCTTTTACTGAACTGTCGAGATATCCGAAACCTATATAACCTATGGCTTTCGGGTTCCCCGCAACAGCGGATACTACTGCGCCGTTTGACGCCTGGAGAAGAGCCTCTTTGCTGACATCTGTTTTTTTCATAATCTTTTCATGCCATACTTCATAAGTGCCTGAACTTGTGTCCCTTGATATTACGACGATTTTTTCGTTCTTTCCGCCAAGCTGTTTCCAGTTGCTGATGGAACCGTCATATATACCTTTGAGCTGGTCCATTGAAAGATTTTTCACAGGATTTTCGGGATGAACAACGGGAACTATCATATCTATCGCAACAGTAATTTCCTTAACTGTTATTCCCTTCTCTTCAGCACTTTTACGCTCCTTATCCTTCATCTCCCTTGAAGAGTTTGCTATGCTGCAGGTTCCGTCAATAAGGGCTTTTATTCCGTTACCTGAACCGCTTCCTTCAATAGTAATAGGAATCCTGTTTATCTTTCTGTATGCCTCAGCCGCCTTCTGTGTTATCGGGAGAACCGTTGTTGAGCCCTTGACTACAATCTTTTCCCCTGAACCCTTTGAGCAGGAGGAAAATACAGCAACAGAAACTGCAATTACTGCCAGCACAGAAAAGATTTTTTTAATTGTGATATTCATTAATGAATTACCTCCGAATTATTTTACAGCGGTAATTTCATTTCTTTCTGTTAATTTTTTATAAAGTTTTTTTAAATATAAAATGAATTGGAGCTTTATAACGCTCCGGAAAAAAATTTTTCCCATTTCCGGATACGACCATGCATTAACATCATAACGTTCCTGTTCTCACGCAGGGCCAAATCTTAACAAAATCTTTATAATTTTCTTATCATTACTTTACCTTATAAATTTTTATTCACTTCAGGATAATAAAAGATCCAGAGTGCGGAATAAATTCATTCTGTTAATTGAAAATTTTTAAAAAGCAGTTCCGCATCAAGTTTAAAAAGGATTCTGATAATGAAAGAAAAAATCACTGCCAAAAACGTATCATTCTATTACGGAACAAGCCAGGCGATAAAAGACATCTCCTTAAGTGTAAAGGAAAACTCGGTTCTGGCTCTCATAGGCCCTTCAGGGTGCGGCAAATCGACATTCCTCAGATGCATCAACAGGATGAATGATATCATTCCCGGAACAAAACTCACAGGGGATATAATAATGGATGACGACTCAATATACAGCCACAGGTACGATGTTACCTCTCTGAGAAGGAGGGTGGGAATGGTTTTCCAGAAATCAAATCCTTTCCCGAAATCAATTTTTGACAATATCGCCTACGGCCTTAAAATAAACGGAGTAAAGGACAAATACGAAATTGAATCAACCGTGGAGAAATCCCTGAAGAGCACTGCGCTCTGGGATGAGGTAAAGGACAGGCTCCAAAAGTCCGCCCTGGGGCTCTCAGGGGGACAGCAGCAGAGGCTATGTATAGCAAGGACAATAGCGGTACAGCCGGAGGTTATACTGATGGATGAACCCGCCTCCGCCCTTGACCCTATTTCAACCCAGAAGATAGAAGAGCTGATTCAGACCCTGAAAGAAAAGTATACCATAATAATAGTGACACACAACATGCAGCAGGCAGCGCGGGTAAGCGATTACACCGCTTTCTTCTATATGGGCGAACTGATAGAGCTGAACAGGACAGACAAGATATTCACGAAGCCAGACAGGGAGATGACTGAAAACTATATAACGGGAAAATTCGGCTGAAATTACCCGGGATTAAAACTATACCTGAATGTAAGGAGATAAACATGCAGACCCATCTTGAAATGGATATTGAAGAGATAAAGATAAAAATGTTTGAAATGGCCGATCTCGCCACCGAGGCTGTAAAGCTTTCAATAGAATCGCTGAAAAATGCAGACCTGGAACTCGCAAATTCCATAATCAAAAATGATACACGAATGGACAGGCTTGAAATAGTGATAGATGATCTTTGTATAAGGCTTATTGTAACAAGACAGCCCGCTGCCTCAGACCTTCGATTTGCCCTTGCGATGCTGAAGATCAACACAGATATTGAGCGTATAGGGGACATCGCTTCCAATATAGCCAGGGAGACACTGAAAATAAACGGCGCACCGCTTATAAAACCCCTTATAGATATCCCGCGAATGGCGGAAATAGCTGTAAAAATGGTTCATCAGGCTTTTACATCAATAAGTGAAAAAGACGTTGAAAAAGCAAAAACGGTCATTACAATGGATGAGGAGATCGATGATCTTAACATGCAGATCTACCGTGAACTTTTCACATACATGGGTGAATCGAGCAGAAATATATCACAGAGCCTCTCCCTTATCATGGTTGCAAAATCCCTTGAAAGGGCGGGAGATCACGCAAAAAATATCGCTGAACGGGCAATTTATTATATTGAAGGCGAAGATATAAGACACAGGGATATTAACAAATCATAACAGGACCGCCATGAAGAAAAAAATTTTTGTAATAGATGACGAAAAAGACATACGTGAAATCCTTAAAGTAAACCTGATCCAGGAAGGTTACGAGGTCACCCTTTTCGATTCAGCGGCAGAAGCGGAAAGGGGTTTCGAAAAGTCAAAACCGGACCTGATAATACTTGATATCATGATGGAGGGGAAGGACGGATACGAATTCTGCAGGGATATAAGGGGGAACGATAAACTTAAAAATATACCGGTAATATTTCTCTCTGCGCGGTCGGAGGAGTTTGACAAGGTTCTCGGCCTTGAACTCGGTGGTGATGATTTCATCACAAAACCATTCAGTATTAAAGAACTCAAATCGAGAATAAAAGCTGTTCTAAGAAGAACATCTGATGCCCCGAAAGAACCGGCAGAGACGATTATTAAATATAAAGGAGTGGAACTCAATACTGAAAAGTATTCCCTCTCTGTTGACGGGGAGGATATCAAGCTCACCAAGACCGAATTCAACATACTTTCTCTTTTCATGGAAAACCCCGGTAAAATATTTTCAAGAGACAATATTATAGACAGTGTGCGTGGACACGACGTGTTCGTTGTGGACAGGACCATTGACGTGCATATAATGAACCTGAGAAAAAAACTGGGAGATTATAAAAACATTATAACAACATTTTCAGGTGTGGGATACGGGTTCAGGGAATAGACATGTTAAAAAGACTCAGTTATAAACTTATTGTATCATATATTGTTCTAATATTTGTTCTGGTTATTTCGGTCTTTCTCATGGTGGAGAGTCTCCTTAAAAAGACACATATAGAAATGATTAAAAACGAGATGTCCCATGAAATCGGAATAATCAACACATCCCTTGTAAAGTACCATAAAAATCCTCTCCGGGCAGTGGAAACAGAGGGAATTCTTAATGAATACTCAAAAGCAATGCAGCTCAGGATTACCCTTATCGCTCCTGACGGGAAAGTAGCTGCCGACACTGACGCTAATGACGTTGAGTCCATGGACAACCATTTTTACAGGACAGAAATCTACCAGTCCATGCAGACAGGGGAGGGCTCAAGTATCCGGTACAGCAACACTCTGAAAACAGGGATGCTTTATTACGCTCAAAGCTTCGATGGATATGTTATCCGTCTCGCCAAACCGCTCTATGCTGTTGATGAGAGTATCAGTGAACTGAAAACCCTGACATTCCGGATTTCCATCATTGTTCTAATCTCTTCAATACTTGTCGTTGTCCTCATCTCGTTTAAGGTCACAAAGCCATTTAACGAGACCCTGAGTTTTGCCAATAACTTTGCTGAAGGGAACTATAATAAAAGAATCCTTAACTACAGCAATGACGAGATAGGAACCCTGCAGAGGTCCCTGAACAAGATGGCAGATACCATTGTTGAAACCATTGACCAGCACATTTTTGAGAAGAAGAAGCTTGAAGCGACCCTTGAAAGTATAAGTGACGGAATAGCCATGATAGACTCTTCAAAGAAAATCCTTATTTCAAACAGGGCTTTTTCAGATCTTCTGGGTATTGCCATGGAGACTAAAGATAAACAGTACTATGAAACAATTCGCAACCGTTTCCTTAACTCTAAAATTGAAAAGGCGCTCTCTTCAGGTGAAAAGGACTCTTTTGAGACTGAATTTGACGACAGGTTTTTCGAGGCTGTAATAAACCCGATTAAAACCGACAGCAACATGATACAGGGGATACTCCTCGTAATTCATGATATCTCGGAAAGAAAAAAGATAGAAAAGATCAAATCAGACCTGGTAACCAACGTCTCCCATGAACTCAAAACCCCTATAGCCATAGTTAAGGGCTATCTTGAAACAATCAGGTCCAACCCCGGAAACCTGGAGATGCTGAACGACTTTATAGAACGCGCCATAGAAAACGTGGACAGGCAGAACGCCCTGATACAGGACATCATAAAGCTCAGCATGATCGAATCATCAAAGGCGTTTGAGAAGGAGGAGATCAACATACAGCAGGTAATACTTAACTGCATAGATATTGTGAAACCTAAAATCACTGAAAAAGAAATCCGTCTTAAAATAGATTTTTCTCCTGACGCTGACTATACAGTTGTGGCGAACCAGTTCCTTGTTGAGGAGATATTTTTCAATATTATAGATAACGGAATAAATTATAACAATCCCGGAGGGAAGCTCAGTATATCCGCTGAAAAAAAAGACAGGGGAATCAGCATATATATCTCAGATTCAGGTGTCGGAATACCTGCTGAATTTCTGGACCGGATATTTGAAAGATTCTACAGGGTGGATAAAAGCAGATCTCGCGCCACAGGGGGAACAGGCCTGGGTCTCTCAATAGTAAAGCACGCCGCCATAGTCCTGGGGTGGAACGTTTCAGTATCCTCGGATAAAAAGGGAACATCTTTTGCCATAGAAATTTAATTTTCTTGAACTATTTTTTTTCAGATACAGATTTGTCCTAAACTTTTCAAAGGGATATAAAGAATGATTCTGAACAGCGGAGAGCTCCCCTTCTTCCTCATTACGGTTATGGTGCTCCTTGTGACCCCCGGGCCGGACACAATGTTTATTATTGCCACCTCCCTTAACCAGGGGAGAAAGCATGGTGTGTCAGGGGCTGTTGGCGTGGCCCTCTCAATGATCAACCACTCGTTTCTCGCTGCCATAGGTGTTGCCGCACTTGTGGCAACGCATATATCTTTTTTTTACGCCATAAAATACACGGGTCTTGCCTATCTCCTTTTCCTGGCATTTAAATCTTTCAGGGAAAACAGTGTTACAAACGAAACCGGCCCTGTGAGGAAAATATCCTTTTTTGCAAATTTCAGGAGGGGTTTTCTCACAAACCTACTTAACCCCAAGGCGATCCTTTTCTTTTCAGCTTTTCTGACACAGTTTGTAAATCCTTCCGTCGGAGGGGTATTTCAGCAGTTCCTGGTGATGGGTCTCATCATAGGTGTAATGGGATTTCTATACATGTCCCTCCTTGCCCTTACTGCAGGCACACTGGGGACTGCGGTTACAGGAAATGAAAAGGGAGGGAAAATTCTTTCAAAGCTTATGGGAGCGGTGTTTATCCTTCTTGCGATTAAACTTTTCTTTATAGACCGCAGTGAATAAAAAACAGGAAATTTTAATGAAAAAAATCGAAGTTGATAAAAGAGCAAAAGGGCTGATTTTTGACATGGACGGTACAATTGCCGATTCAATGCCTGTCCACCTTTTAGCCTGGAAGCTCACTGCAAAAGAACACGGGTTTGAGTACACCGAAGAACTGTTCTACGAACTTGCCGGAATGCCCACTTTTAAAATAGTATCAGTAGTCAACGAAAAACTCGGACTCAGTCTTAACCCCGGAACATTTTCAAAAAGGAAAGAGGAACTCTTTCTTGAAAACCTGAAAGAGGTCAAAGCCATTGAACCTGTTGCTGATATTGTAAGAAGGTATCACGGTAAACTCCCCATGTCGATTGGAACCGGCGGGAAAAAATATATCGCGGAACTTACCCTGAAAATGATCGGTTTCGACAGGATCTTTGATACGATAGTTTCTGCTGATGATGTTGTTAACCATAAACCATTCCCTGATACATTCCTTAAATGCGCGGAAATAATGAAAGTTGAACCGCAATTCTGCCAGGTCTTTGAAGATGGAGAGATGGGTCTTCTTGCTGCAAAGAGGGCAGGGATGATCGCCACAGATATCAGGCCTTATTTATAAAAGCCACTCCTATTATTGCTGGACAAAAAGAAACCGGATTTTAGGCTTTCCATAAAAGGAGGCAGTTATGGAATACAAAAACACAACCCTTGCGGAACTGGGGAGCCTGAAACTCGCGGAACTTATTGTGGACATGTTTCATCGAATAACGGTTCATCACACTCTCTGGTTCAATGAAGTCGCCCATCAGATAGGCCTTGAAAAAGCTCTCAAGATAATGGAGACCGCTTATGAACAGAGCCGTGATATTCAGATAAAAAGGCTCTCTAAATTCCTTGGCTTTGATCTTGAAGGGAATGTTCCCTCGGTTTTTTCAAAGATGCCTGTTGAAAAACAGATAGAGTTCATGGAGGAGATCTCCAAAAACTGGCTTGCCGGTGACGGTGTATGGTTCCAGGCCGTGGAAAACAGCAGGGGAATGAATGATGCGAAAAGATGCAATGACTCATGCTGGGCAAAATTTTCTCCATTTGAGGCATGGTCTATAAAAAAATTTCTTAATCTTTCCGAACAGCCAGGACTTGAAGGATTAAAAGAAGCCCTGGGCTACAGGATGTATGCCCGTATAAACAGGCAGAGCATTTCAGATGAGACAGAAAAAAGTTTTATTTTCCAGATGAATGACTGCCGTGTCCAGTCAGCCCGCAAAAGAAGAAGCCTTGCGGATTATCCCTGTAAATCAGCCGGGCTGGTGGAATATGGAATGTTTGCGGAATCAATAGACAGCCGTATAAAAACCGAATGCATCGGCTGTCCCCCTGATGAACATCCTGATGAATGGTTCTGCGCCTGGAAATTTTATATTGACTGAAAATGAAGGCGGAAAATTTTCCGCCTTCTCTTTTGGATAGATTTAAACAATTACTCAGGAGCTTTCAAGAAATCTTATCTGGTTATCTTTACTTCTTCCGCTTTGGCCTTTTCAGATTTGATATATTTCTTTTCATGCAGCTCCATTGGCCCAAGAAATTCCAGGAACACAATTTTTTTATCCTTCCACCCGACTTTTATTACCTGGATCGTTTCTGATGGAAGTTCATAAGATGACTCAATAATTCTCCCCTCCTCCCAGTAATAAACAATACCGTCTTTCGTCTCGGAAGCAATTATTCTTGAGTCCAGTAAAGTGCAGCATACCGGGAGTTTCTGCTGCATTTGCGGCGAAGCATACTTTTTAATTACGGTTCTGTACTTCTCGAGAGAACCATGCGCCTGCATGCATTCTTTCATTTCCGGTATAACATCTATACCACAACCGGAGATGATAAGAGTGGAAAAAAGGCACATAAGCAATAACCTTGCATATTTCATCTTTATCCTCCTCTTGCTTTAATCCTGCCGCTATGCTGAACAGCAGGTTACTTCCGGCTAATACCTGTTATATGATTCTGTCAATATAATTAATGGTTTTTCTTTTTTTATGAACCATCATTGATACATTGGAGTCTTTTATCATGCAAATCGGCAAAAAAATTTTTTATTATTATGCCGGCACAATTATATTTTAAAAATTTTTTCAGCTGAAACATTCATAACCTTTATCTTATAACAACCGGTGTACAATACGGGCCCTCAGGTATAACAGCGAAAACCGCTCCCTCTTCTGAAAGGGTTCTGATCTCCGCCTGAACAGTTTTCTCAATTTCAGATTCTTTGCAGCAGAAAGCCTTTACCCCGAGAAACCCGCTTTCCTCCTGAACAATTCCATGACAGTAGAAATGAACATTCCTCCACCCCACGTGTGAATCAAAACGCGCCTGCATCTGGATCTGCCACTGATCTTTAACAATAGTTTCCGAAACCTTTATGTCATTAAGAAAACTTCTGTAGTCATTATTGTATTTTCGCAGCATCTCCCTGTAGGTCTCTGATCCAATCCCTTCAATACACCCACCTGCTGCAATAATTATCCCCGATTTTTTTACACAGGGGAGTGATGTAACAAGCGACTTTGTGCATTGATAGAATGTTGCATCAAGAGGATAACCTCCACATCCTGTTATTACAACATCAGCCTCCCTTCTTACAGGAGGGCAGGCGTTTCCCCTGACATATTCACACGCCTTTTTATGAGCCATAACAATTTCCCCGGCAAAGACCCTTATGATCTTTTTGCCGCTGTTAAGAACAACGTTAATACTGAAATCGACTCCTGCAAAAGCCGCTACAGAAAGGGCCTCATCGTGACAGGGGTTACCATGAAGATTTGCGGCACAGGCCCCGGGATTAGAGAGAAATTCGTAACCGTGAAAATTCTTAATCGTATCCAGAGACGACAAACCGGGGCAGAGAGTTTTCCGTCCTCCTGAAAAGCCCGCCATAAAGTGCGGTTCAACAAGGCCGATTGTAATTTTATATCCCGCTTCTGCAAAAAAACGGTTAATTTTTATTTCTCCCCCGGATTGAGTTCTGCCGCTAATAACCGCAAGATCACCCTCAGCGTCATGATCCAGAATCCTGTAATTCTCCGCCACGAACCTCCCGAACATGTAAAGGTGCTCCTCTGCGGTACTCGGGCGGTGCATCCCCGTAGCAATAAGAATTGTTATTTCATCCCGGGAAATACCGTTGCTTTCAATAAAACGGAGCAGGGCCGGTAGAAATTCACGGTAGGGTATCGGACGAGTAATATCTGAAACCGCGATAACCACACCGCGGCCTGATCTTTTTTTCAGTGATTCAGAAAGCCCGGGGGAAGCAACCGGTTCAGCTGCAGCCTCCATTACCATCCTCTCCGCAGAACATGACGGTTCACCATAAGTTGATTTATACACAAAGGAAAAGTCAGGCAGCTCAAGGCACAAAACTCCGCAGCTGTAAGGAATCTCAACTTTCATTAATTTCTCGGTCCTGCTATCCTATTATTCCCACTGAAAAGGCAAGGGTGAACTGGGCAGTATAATACATGGGGAGGCCTATAAAACGGTTTATAATATTTTTCTCCACAAACCTGTGCCGGGCCACGAAGAGATCAGAACAGTAAAAAATCAATGCACCCACAAGAACCATCAACCTCCCGTTTAAATCAAAATCTGTCTTCCAGGCAAGCGACCCTGCTCCGATCACCATCATGGATATAATCAGGATATAGGCAATTACAGGAACCAGCATTGAATCAAGGCGGGATTTCAGCCACAGGAAGACCGTTATGGAAACAGCGCCTGTTGCAGCAACTGAAACCCAGGTTCCCCTGGTAACTCCTGACATGGAAAAAAACGCAACTACATAAAACAGGTGGCCTGTCAGAAAGAAAGCAAGTCCGGCTGTAAAGACTTTACGGTTAAAGAAAAAGGCAAGGCAGATATCCCCGATGAAACAGAACACCAGTCCGGCCAGAATAGAATTATAATATGAAGAATTGAGCCCTGTCTGAATAACGGCCATAACAATGAAAAGACCTGAAAGAAAAGGTTTGGTCAGAAGAATCCCTTTCAGGCTCTCTTTTTTTTCAGACATCAGAAGCCCGGCGAGAAGAGGAACCGCTGCAGAAAGAATTATTATTTTATCCATTATTAACCCCTTATCTGTTATTATGCCCCGTATCCGGAGTTCAGAATTAACATCGGAGTAAATCTATAAATTATTGACTATTGAATCAATCTTCGTGCAAACAAATTCCGGTTCAGCCTCCTGTATTAATTCTATATACCGGTATTCTCTGATTAAAATAATTAATTGATTTATTCCGGACTATCCATTACTGATTACCATAAAACAGGGAGACAATATGAGAAAGAAACCATTACTCATTCTGCTGATAACAAATTTAATATTAACAGCCTGCAGCGGGCTTAAATTACAGGATTATCAATCTGAAAATTGTGCAAAAATGCCCGGAGAAAAAACTGTTACCATTATCAGGGAAAAATGCTTTTTATGCCATAAAGGGGATTTCGCAACTAAAGAACTGATATGTTCCAGAAAAACCATTATAACAGACGCTGTTACATCAGGAAGAATGCCTAAATTAAAAAAACTGAATAAAGAACAGCTTGATATTTTTTTAAAATGGGAACAGTAGTCATATTTAATCTTATTTAAACAAAATCAGCTCCAAACAGAAAACAGGGGTGATACTGACAATGAAACTTATCGACTTAATAAACTCACTGATGGACAGGCTAGAAAAAATTTACGAATCCTCAAAAAGCCTGTCTGTTATAGGAACATGCCTTGCCCTGAGTTTTCTCTTTGGAATTTTCATGGTTGAAATGAATATAAGGGGAATGACTCCTGAGTTTCTTTCAAATGTTATACCGATGAAGCACCTGGAGATAATTGCACAGGTCTTCACTCTTGTGTTATGCTTTGAAGTTGTAAGCCTTGTATTCAGTTTTATCCATTCCGTATCGATATCGATGGGCAAACAGATTGAAGTATTATCCCTTGTCCTTCTCCGGGACGTGTTCAAGGAATTTTCAAATTTCACTGAGCCTATAGACTGGATTCAGGCCAAGCCCTTCCTCCTGCCCATGATCTCAAGTGCCCTGGGCGCCTTTGCCCTTTTCTTTATCCTGGGGTTCTATTACAGAATATACCACTGCAGGCCCCTGACAAATGATATAGAAGATACCAGAAATTTTATAAAGATTAAAAAGATTATCGCCTTTTTTCTCTTAATCAGTTTCATCATTATAATTATATATGAAGCAATTCAATACCTTAAAACAGGTGAGCCGAACAAGGCCTTTGAAACCTTTTATACAATTCTGATCTTCAGTGATATTCTTATTATTCTGGTCTCCATGCGTTACAGCTCTGATTATCTCGTCACATTCAGAAATTCAGGTTTTGCAGTATCCACGGTTTTTATTCGTCTCGCTTTAATGTCCCCTCCGCCATTCAGTGCGCTTATAGGAGTCGGAAGCGCACTTTTCGCCATGGGGATAAGCATGAACTACAAATACTATAAATCCTCTGAGAGCTGTTTAGAACCTGAAAAGCCTGATTAAATAGTAAAAAATTCCGGGACAATTCAGGAAATCCTGAAAAGATTAACTGTCTCCTTCATTTCCCTCGCCCTGTCAAAAACCTCTGAACTGAGGCCCGATACCTCTTCAACAAGGGAGGCGTTCTGCTGTGTCATTTCATCCAGTTCAAATAGCGCGCTGTTAATTTGTCCTATGCCTGATATCTGCTTTTCACTCGCCCCTGCCACTTCTGATATAAAATCGGTCGTTGCGCTTACAGAATCCTTTATGAGTAATTCGATATCCTTTGCCGCACTGCCGGATCTCTTTGCAAGTTTCCCCACCTCCCCTGCTACAACGGCAAAACCTCTGCCGTGTTCCCCTGCTCTTGCTGCCTCAATGGAAGCGTTCAGAGCAAGCAGGTTCGTCTGAAAAGCCTGTTCATTAATAACAGAAATAATATCCACAATCTTTTTACTCGAATGGTTTATCTCATTAATTGATCTGGATGCCATATATGCCACATTGACACCGTCAGGCAAATCGCGGACATCATCTTCAGACTTAGGCTCATCATATTCATCATTCCTGGATAACCGGCCGGCTTCCCTGGCATTTTCCTTTACTGTAAGTGCAATCTGCTCAAGGGCCAGAGACTGCTCAGAGGTTCTCTGGGCAAGGTTGCTGTTTCCTTCAGTAATCTGATTCACTGCCATAAAAAGGGCCTCAGAGGAATCAAGGATCGTGCCGAGAGTACTATCCACACTCTCAATTGCATTATTCATTGACGCCATTAAGGTCCCGAACTCATCTTTCCTTTCCGAAACCAGTCTTGCCGTTACATCCCTGTTTCTTATCCTCTCACTGAAATCAAGCATCATCCGTATCGGAGAGGTAAAGCTGATTGTTGAAATAATCCCGGCTGATAAAAGCACAAGCATCGTTGCAAAGACAATTGATATGGATATTGCTATACTTCTGTTGTTATACTCATTAATCCCGTTATATTCCGCTTCAGCGATTTTCTCGGTTATTTCAGTCAGTTTATCCATGGCGTCTCTGGTCTGACCGAAAACCTCCTGGTATTTCCCTGAATAAAGTCTGAATGCCTCGTCAGTACGGCCGCGCTTTAACATCGACTTAATCTTTTCAGTATATACACCCATGGGTGTATAATTATCACTAAACTGAAGAAACTCATCCACTTTCGTTCCGCCATTATCCAGATGAAGTTTTTTAAACTTATTGAAACGCTCTCCGACCTGCGTATAGTTTTCATCAACAGCATCAATATATCCGGCAATCTCTTTTGCTCCTGCCCCGGACATCTCTATGGCATTAAAGATCTGTGAAATGGCTATGCTTGACTGGTAGGCGTCCCTGTCAGCCTGAAGAAGGTAATTCATACTGAGCAGTCTGACTTTATAAACAGATTCAGCACTTCTCCCTATACTTTTGAGATTATTTAGCTGCCATAGTGAGCCTGCTATCGTAATTATTATTACTATTGAAAATAAAAAAATAAATTTTGACCGAATCTTCAGGTTACTGAATTTCATAATCATTACCCCATCTGCTGCTGATTTAAAAAGCGTTAAATAAAAAGTTATACAAAAATCAAAAAACGTCAAAATTAATCAGCATACTTAAAAAAAAGATCAATTTCTTGAAAGAGGAGCAGAATTACAGTCTATTAAATACATCACACTGCTCACGGAGGTTTATGCATGAAATGGCTTAAAGGTTTAATAATCGTCATTGTCATTTTAGTTTTCAGTTATATTACTGTATCACTCATCTATCCTGAAAAAATTTACAGTCTGGCATACAAAATTCAGCGAAGCAGCGCCAATCTCGAAAAAAAAGAAATTTCAACCGGTGATTATAAATTTATTTATCTTGAGGGGAACCCGGCAGCAGAGCAGAGTGCAACAATTGTTCTTCTACACGGCTTCGGGGTAGATAAAGATCGATGGCTCAAGATGGCCGGCCACATGAAAGAGTATCACCTGGTAATCCCTGACATTCCAGGATTCGGGGAGTCTGAAAAAAATCCATCCCTTACATATGATATTCCTTCACAGGTAAAGCGTCTCAACAGCTTCACTGAAAAAATCGGCCTGAAAAAATTCTACATGGCGGGTAACTCAATGGGGGGCTACATTGCTGGTATTTACGCGGCAAAGCATCCCGGAAAGATCAACGGTCTGATTCTTATTGATAATGCCGGAGTTTCAATGCCGATAAAAAGCACTGCTTTTAAAATGGTTGATAACGGAATAAATCCCCTCCTGATATCTGATAAAAAGGAATTTGAGAGAATGATTAAGCTTGCCTTCTATGAAAAACCTTTTATCCCCTTTCCTCTTAAAGGATACATGATTGAAAAATCTATACAGAACAGACCATTCAATGAAAAAATATTCATTGAAAGTTTTACAGATCATACCATGCTTGAAAGGGAAATGAAAAAGCTTACAATGCCTGTTCTTATTATCTGGGGAGATAAAGACGAAATTCTTGATATATCTTCCGTTTCAGTACTTGAGAAAGGGATTAAAAAGTATACAACGAAAATTCTTAAAAACTGCGGGCATGTGCCCATGATGGAAAGGCCGGAGGAAACAGCCGGCTATATAACCTCTTTCATAAAATCATCGAAGTAACAAAAAATAAAAATCCCCCTTACCTTTATTCGCGGCAGGGGGGATTCCGTAAAATTCAAACTGTAATGTTAATGACTATTTTATCCTGTAATATTCAATCTCGTTATCCAGGAAATTCGTAAAAGCCATATGCTTTCCGTCAGGAGATATGTCAAGACCGGTAGGCTGGTTTCTCCCCCATACCCAGTCTATTATCTGGAGAGTTTCGGTATCAATAATATAAACTTTACCGAACTTGTAGCCTTTCTTCAAATAGGTCTCAGGGTTGTTCGGTCCTCTTGATGAAACGAAAAGGTATTTCCCGTCAGGAGTGAGTTTCCCGGTATTGAGCTTCTGATCAACCGGTATCTCCTTAATCACTTTATCATCAGCAGCATTAATTACATAAACGCTTCCTCTATACATGTCTGTTACATAGAGAATATTTTTCTTCTTATCAAGAATTATGTGTCTTTTCGCTCCCTTCGGAAACTTCATGGTTTTAACAATTTTTCTTGAAGCTATATCGATTTTCTGTATCTGGCCTGAACTGAAAATGCAGACATAAAGGTATTTATCATCAGCTGTTGTTACCATACCACGGGGGATTCCGGCAACTTTGACCTTACCGATAACCTTATACTGGTTCACGTCTATAACTGAAACATCATGTGATTCCCAGTTTGAGGCAAAAGCGAGTTTATGATCATTTGTCATTGCTATTATTTTAGTCCAGATACCCTTTGTGGGGATTGTGAGCTTATAAGTGTAATCTTTCATATCAATTACATGGATAGCGTTCGCGGCCATCTGTGATACCCACATCTCGTTTCTGTCCGTAAAAAAGACAATCTCAACAAAGTTGCGGTGTTTCGAATACTTATATGGAATTTCAACAGTCTTTACTTTTTTAAAATCAGTTGTGGAAAAGAGATCAACACCCTTTCCCTCAAGAAGCGCGCTTGCAAAGTATTTTCCATCAGGGGTAAACTCAACACTCTTCGGGTGAGGGCCTGTCTTGAAGACAGCAACCTGTTCAATTAACGAATTTTTTTTCTCAAGTTTAATTTCAAGCATAGAAACTTTTGTGTCTATGTTGATTTTAACTTTTTTATCAATATACCCGGGCGAGGAGATGTGAAACTCCCTTTCCCCTGTATTAACAGTAATTCTTTTAAAATACCTGTTAACCCTGCGCGGCGTGACCGGTTTACTGTCAACAGAAATGGAATACTCGCTCGGAAAAATCTTCAGCGTTACATTTTTCCTGGCGGCAAAAAGAGGGGAACAGAATAATATAACTGAAACAGCTATTACCGGTATTATAAATTTTCTCTTCATACGAATCTTCCTGAATAAATTATTTCCTTAAATTATTTTTATGGCCTGACGTCATGAAATCAACGACTTTTCTTTTTTGTCGAGCTTTTAATTCTCTTCTCCGGATTAGTCAGATGTTCAGACATCCCTATATCCTCAATTACCTTAAAATAATTTTCAATTATATCATTGTGAGTTATTACACCGGCAAATTCGCTGTTATGCTCACTCATGACAACCGGTATAATTTCAAGCTCATACTCCCGGATCTTCTTTATGGCAAGAGCAACGGGATCATTAATCCTTACAGCCGGGACCTTTACAGCCAGATCTCCTGCTATTAGCAGATCCGCAAGGTCATTATCAAGGAGAGCGTGACGCACATCCTTGAGTGTAATAATCCCTATAAGATGATTCTTCTCGTTAACAACAAAGATGTCGCCGTACCTTGCGTTAATTATTATTCTTACAAGTTCCCTGAAAGGTGTCCTGTAATCCGCAACGTCCATATCCTTTTTAAGAATGCTTTTAACGCTTATCTTGCTGAAGATATCGAGATCACCCTTTTTAGTTACATCTATATTTTCATCCATAAGGGCAAGTGTATACTCACTGCCCCTCCTGTAATAGAGTATTACCAGATAGGAAATTATCGAAACAAGCATAAGAGGGAGTATAAACTGATAGTCACCGGTGACCTCAAATACAAGAAGAATCGAGGTAAGGGGGATTGAATTTATACCTGCAAGAACCCCTCCCATCCCGACAAGCGCAAAGGCAACGGGATCTATTACCACGGGGAAATACCTGTTCACAAAAAAAGCGAAAAGGTAACCGAGAAAAGCCCCTATACTGAGCGACGGGGCAAATGTCCCCCCGTAAGCCCCTGCCTGTAAAAACATCGCAAGAAAAACAATCTTAAGTATAAAAATGAGCGCCAGTTCAGTTATTGGAATATTATTATGAAGAACCTTATTGATGGTTGAATAGCCTATACCATAAAGCTCGTAATTCCAGATAAGGAAAAGTCCGAAAATAAGAGTAACAGGGAGAAGCCTGAGATAGGGATTGAAGACCCTGATCTTTTCGTTAAAAATCTTTTTAAACTGCTCGGATATTTTAAAATAACTGTACGACGTGACACCGCAGAAAATACCGAGCGCCAGATAATACGGATAAGATTCCAGTTCCCCCATATGATATGCTGGAATTGAAAAAATCTTCTCGTTCCCCAGAACCGCACGCGAAAGGATATCAGCCACAACCGAAGCAATTATAAGAGCGCTTAAGGCCCTGTTTTTTAAATCGTTTAAAAGAATAACCTCAATACCGAAAAAAACTCCGGCTATCGGCGCGTTAAAAACAGCAGATATTGCCGCCCCTCCCCCGGCTGAGGTATACATGATCATATCATTGCTGCTCAGCCTGAAAATCTGCGACATGAATGATCCGATTCCCCCTCCGATCTTTGCCGAAGGACCTTCAGGCCCCAGCGGAGCGCCTGCGCCTATTGATATAATCGGGGCAATGAGATGAAAAACAGTCTCCCGGAGAGGTATTACCCCTTTTCTTATAATAACAGCTTTTATTACACTTAATACACCCTTCTCCTTTGCCAGATCCGGGTACAGATGAGTCATAACAGAGGTTATTAGACCCCCTGCAACAGGTATTAATATTATGAAGAAGGGATTAATATCAAAGGAAGCCCTTATATTCTGGGGCTCAAAGAGCTCTCTCATCTGTTCAATGAGATAATGAAAAAGAATACCGCCGCTCCCGGCAAAAATCCCCAGGATTACTGAAATCATTACGTGGTACACATACCGGAAGATATCTGAGTCAAGATATCTCAAACGTAAAAATCCGTTTATAGCACCATGATATATATCGTGATCTGAGTCTGGCAGATCCTTTTTACTCATTCCATCTCCCCGTTACAGATTTTACACTCCTCTCCGCAGTTTCTGCAGAATTTTGCGCCGGCCCTGTTCCTTGTTCCGCATGAACGGCATTTATAAAAATAATCAGACACAAGGTAACTGCCGCAGTTTTTACAGTACCTGGCCCAGAAACCGTTATCAGTTCCGCATACGGGACAGACTCCCGGTTTTCTGAAAGGGCTCTCCCTTAAAAAAATCCGGAGTCTCCCTGACGCATAAATAATAATAAAAAAAGAAAAAACCACCGCAAACATCAGACTCGATGGATCTCCGGGATTCATGAACTGATAAAAATTATAAACAGCATGAAGAAGAGCTGCGGGAACCACATAGGGAAAGACGTTTTTTATGTAACCTCCACCCCTGTGAAATTTGGCCCGCGCAATACCGGAACCCCAGATCGAAGCAAGTCCTATATGAAGAGGTACAGCGGTAAATGAACGGACAATTAAAACTCCTATACCCCCCGCAACAGTATATTCAATATTTTCAAAAGCAGCAAAACCTAGCGCTATTGTCATTGAATAGATCAGACCGTCAACAGGCTCATTGAACTGCTTAAGCCTCTTAAGAATAATTATCGAAACAGAAGCCTTGAAAAACTCCTCATTAAATCCGACGAATAGAGAAAAAAAAGCAAAGGACAATAACGAAGCTGATGATTCCCCTGTAAGGACATCCCTGCTTATGCCAAGACCCATTGCAACTAAAGTATTTAAAAAAGAGGCAGGGAGAGCGCTCATAAGACCACCGGCAATACCCACAAACAAAAGGCATCTTACAGGCTCAGGTTCAAATCTATCATTTCGGTATATTAGATAAAGCCAGATCGCAGTGCTGAAACCTACTGATATGTAAACGGAAGTCATTAAAACCTGCCACAAACTTCAAATAAATGAATACAATTCAGTTACAATTAATCTTTTTACTCTCATCTATCAAGAACTTTATAAAAAAACAGATATAATATATAATTTCCCTCAGTATTAATGCCTGAAGATATATTTTTAATGAAAAATAAATGCCGTCTTATTCAGAGATCTTAAAACCGGACAGATTTTCTCAGGTTGTCCTTTCTAATAAAACTGAAAAAAAGTTGTTAAAGATCAATATCTAAAAAATATGTCTTACATGGAGGTTGATATGGCTGTTAAGATAGACGCCCTGGTTGTTGAAGGAGGAGGCATGCGCGGTGTTTTTGCCGCAGGAGTTCTTGATGCCATGTTCGAGCTGGGATTTGATCCTTTTACCATGTATTTCGGAGTATCAGCCGGGGCATGTAATCTTGCCTCACACCTTGCGGGCCAGTATAAAAGAAATTTCAGGTGTTATACCGACTATATGCTCAGGCCGGAATTCATAAACGCATTAAAATATCTTAAAGGGGGACACTTCATGGATCTGGACTGGTTCTGGGACTACGTTGACATGTATGACACCCTTGACAGGAAAACAGCTACAAACCTGGGCAAAAAAAAATTTATAGTTGTGGCCACTGACGTTGAAACAGGAGAGGCCCTCTACATAGACGCGAAAGAACAGATACTTGATGATCTGCTAAAAGGCTCAAGCTCCGTTCCCCTTATGTACAGAACCTTTGTAAAAGTGGAGGGGAGAAGAGTTACAGACGGCGGAGTGGCAGACTCCATCCCGGTGAATGAGGCATACAGGCGCGGCGCACGAAAAATAATGGTAATAAGATCGCGTCAATCTGATTACATAAAAAGCAGTTTTTTTGAATCAAGGATAATTCCCGCCATGTTCAGATCCTATCCGGCACTTCAGAAGGCCCTGAGTCTCAGGGAGGAAAAATACATGGAGGCCGTGGATTTCATTAAAAATCCCCCCTCCGGCTGTGAAATAATTGAAATAGCCCCTGAAACAATAAAAACAGGTAGAACAACAAGAAGCAGGGAAAAAATTGAAAACGATTACTGGCAGGGCCATGTCAAAGGATATAGAGTAATATCTGAGCTTAAAAAAAATGATTGTTATAAATAATTGCGTCACATAAAAAGATTCATCCAAACCTCTACTTCAGGAAAAAGGAGATTTTACGTGTTAAGAAAAATAATCGTTGTTTCAGCAATTCTGCTGATGCCGTTCACAGTCCTCAATGCACAGTCACCTATAAGCAAATCAGTTGTGAAAATATACACAGTTTCAGACAGCTTTAATTACGATAATCCCTGGCAGATGAGAGGCCAGTCAAAGGGAACAGGTTCAGGCTGCATCATTGAAGGAAACAGAATTCTTACCAATGCCCATGTTATAAGCAACAGCACGTTCATCCAGGTGAAGAGAGCCGGAGAAGCGAAGCGTTACACAGCAAAGGTCGATTCCGTTTCACATCACAGTGACCTGGCAATACTCACAGTTAATGATCCCGTTTTTTTTAAAAACGTCACACCCGTTCAGATTGGAGATCTGCCTGAAGTGAGGGACAAAGTCGCGGTTTACGGTTTCCCCACAGGGGGGGACGAGATGAGTATAACTGAAGGCGTGGTATCACGCATTGAACAGAGAAACTACGCGCACAGTAATGCGAACCTCCTGACCTGCCAGATAGACGCTGCTATAAACCCGGGAAACAGCGGAGGGCCTGTAATCAAAAATGATCGTATTGTAGGAGTGGCGTTCCAGTCCTCAATGAGAGGCGAGAATATAGGCTACATGGTCCCTGCCCCTATAATAAACCATTTCCTAAAAGATATTTCCGACGGAAAATATGACGGGTTCCCTGAACTGGGGATACTCTTCCAGGATATGGAAAACCCGGACATGAGGGAAAAGTACCGCATGTCTTCAGAACAGAGCGGCGTTCTTATCGTCAATATGCTTATCGACTCCCCCGCAAAAGGGATTCTACGGATAGATGATGTAGTGATGGCCATTGAGAGAGTAAAAATAGAAAACGACGGTTCCATTGAGTTCAGGCCGGGGGAGAGAACGTCCCTTAACTATCTGGTACAGAAAAAATATATTAACGACTGGATTAACGTCCGCATACTCAGGGACGGGAAGATCAGAGACGTTAAAATTAAGCTGACAGTCCCCATGAATTCAACACGGCTTGTATCTTTCGAAAAATACGATACCCGTCCCACATACTATATTACAGGAGGCCTTGTTTTTGAACCTCTTACTAAAAATTATATCCTTGAATGGGGGAGCCAGTGGTTCTTCAGCGCGCCCTCAAAACTCCTCCATTTTTATCAGAACGGCATCAGGACCCCGGAAAAAAAGGAGATAGTGCTTCTGACCAAGGTGCTTGCTGACGAAATAAATCTCGGTTATCACGACATGGACAACGCTGTCATTGAAAAGGTAAATGGTAAAAAAATCTCCCATATGACAGACCTTGTAAGGGCCGTTGAGGAAAACCAGAATCCTTTTCATGTATTCGAGGACGATTCAGGAAATAAAATAGTATTAAAAAGAGAGAAGGTTGAAAAATACAGCAACCGGATACTTGAGACCTACAAAATAAGATCCGACAGATCTGAAGATCTCAGGTCTATAAACCGGCAGAAATAAAAAGAAAAGTCGCAAGCACAGTAAGCAGTACTGTAATAATAATATTGCTGTTAAACCAGGCAATTATAACTGCCGAGGCAATCCCCAGTGCCGACACAACGGGTTTACCGCTAACAGCGCTTATACTCCCGGGGAGAATAAGCGCACCGAGTGCGGCATAAGGGATAAATGACAGAAAAAGCTTAAGCCTTCCGGGAATCTTTTCAACATCTATAAGATACATAGGGACAAGACGAGGCAGGTAAGTGACAACACCCATTAAAACTATAATCGAAATTATTTCCATATCACTCCTCCCTGAATAAAAAGATCCCCGCTGCTGACGCCGCGAGAATTGAAAGAATAATGTTCCACCCTGAACCGAACATATCAAAATAGCCGAGTGCTGAATTACATAAACCGGCAATGAGGGCGATAATTCCCGCCCTGTATGATTTCCTCACAGCAGGAATAAGTATGGCAACAAACATTGCGTAAAGACAGATAGAGATGCTCTCCTGTATTACAGGAGGAAGAAAGTCCCCTGCCACAAAGCCTGCAACAGTTCCGGTAATCCATCCTGTGTAGGCCGTAAAATTCAGCCCCAGCATATACTTTTCAGAAAGATCATTCTTTTCCATTGATGCAACAGAAAAGGTCTCATCAGTAATTCCGAATGCAATAAAAGGGATATAACCTTTCTTAAAAGACGCCCTTGATGAGATAGAAGCACTCATGAGAAAATGCCTGAAGTTCAGTAAAAATGTGGTAAGAACAATTTCACCTGTACCGATTCCGGCATTAATCATATTGAGCCCCACAAACTGGCTTGCTCCTGCAAAAACAATAACAGAAAAACCGAAGGTATCAACAAGTGAAATGTTAACAGAAACTGCTAAAAGGCCGAATGTTACCGCAATTGGAAAGTATCCTATAAAAACAGGAATCCCCGCATAAATACCATTAATCAAACCCGGCTTCTTCAAATCAGCACCTTTATCAAGATTAAAGTTAAAAGGTACCTTCTATGGTGCCGGCATTCTGTCAATGTTTTAATATACGGCGGAATATTTATAATTCCATCATTACATAGAGACTTATTATTCCGGTTTTAAAAACCTTTTTTTAAAAATATTTAAAACTCCAAAAAAGATATTCTGATTGATTTTTACACTATAAGGATTATTATGTCGCAAACACAGATAACAACTCTCTTGAACAATCTTATTTGAAGAGAAATCATGATTTAAATAATCCGCGGCAGACTCTTTGCCGCGGATCTACTATCATTCAATCGTTAATTATACAGAACCGACTAAATCAGTAACAATCACCTGTTTCCGGCGAAATATTTTATAGCGGAAAACTATTTTAAAAAACCCCAAAGTTATTTCATAGAAAATTAAATTCATGTTAATAATCGTAATGATTCTTAAAAAAAGCTTGCAAAAATTTTATTCTTTTATAATTAAATTAAATCAGTAAATGCAATTACAGGCGGATATAATGGAAACAGTCGCTCAGGAAAATAATTCAGAGGCCTTTTTTAAAATTTCTTACGGCCTTTATATTGTCAGCTCAGGGATAAAGGGAAAAGAGAACGGGTATATTTCAAATGCGGTCTTCCAGGTTACTGCTGAACCGGCACAATTTGCTGTATGCTGCAGCAAAAACAATTATACCTCATCAATTATCGAAAAGAGCGGAGCATTCTCCGTCTCTGTGCTTAAAAAGGATGTGGACCAGTCCCTTATATCGCTGTTCGGTTATAAAAGCGGTAAGGACCTGAACAAATTTGAAAACGTAGCTTATATTAAAGGTATTACCAGGTCGCCCATAGTCACTCAGGATTCTCTAGCATGGTTTGAATGCAGGGTAATACAGAAAATTGATGTTGGGACCCATATTCTTTTTACAGGAGAAATATTAAACAACAGCCTTCTTGAGGATGGGGAGCCTCTGACTTACTCATACTACAGGGAGGTTCGGAAGGGGAAGGCGCCGGTAAACGCCCCGACCTATATTAATCCTGAAAAGAACAAGGAGAAGAAAACAGCTGCAGAAAAGTATAAATGCCTTATATGCGGCTACATATATGATCCGGAAAAAGGTGATCCTGACGGGAAAGTAAATGCGGAAACGCCTTTCAGTGAACTGCCCGAAACCTGGCAGTGCCCTGTATGCGGAACGGATAAGGGAAACTTTGAAAGGATTTAACGGTCTTTTAAATAATTCAATTATACAAAAAAGGAGAACAATTTAATGGCATCAATAAAAGGGACTAAAACAGAACAGAATCTTTTAAAGGCATTTGCCGGTGAATCTCAGGCCAGGATGAGGTATAATTATTTCGCAAGCGCTGCGAAAAAAGAGGGGCTTGAACAGATAGCAGCAATGTTTGAAGAGACTGCGCTCAATGAAAAGGAACATGCAAAACTCTTCTTTAAATATCTTGAAGGGGGGATGGTTGAGATCACTGCTTCATACCCCGCAGGAGTTATAGGTAACACTCTTGAAAACCTGAAAGCTGCTGCAGACGGAGAACTTGAAGAGTGGGGAGAGCTTTATCCTGAATTCGCGAAAATTGCCGAGGAAGAGGGCTTTAAAGACGTGGCAGCCACATTCAAGCTGATTGCCACAGTGGAAAAGGCCCATGAAGCGCGCTACAGAAAACTCTACGATAATCTTATGAATGGAAAGATCTTCGAGAAAGACGGAAAGCAGATCTGGAAATGCAGAAACTGCGGATATATACATGAAGGGGAGAAGGCCCCCCAGCAGTGTCCTGCGTGTAAACATCCACAGGCATATTTTGAAATTAAGGAAACAAATTACTGATAAAAAACCTGTATTTTTACCACAACTTTTTTATGGCAAAAATGCTCTATTATCACCGCTGCCGCAGGCGGCGGTGATATATCTTTCTATATAAAAATTCTTCCATGAAGAAAAAACTTTATTTTGTTTAATTCAACTGAATCCGTTATTTTCTCCGGGCCGATTTTGAATTGACAGGTTGTATCTTTACTTTTATACTCTCTGAAAACGATGTTAAAGCCCCTGTCCTGATGAGGAAGAAAGATGGATAAAAGAGAATACCCCAGATACGACAAAGACCTTCAGGTTGATTACGCCTATCAGCAGAAAGTCCCAACAACAGAAGAACATGGAAGGATTCTCAACATAAGCCTTGGAGGGATTTATATGCTCTCAGGCTCAATTCTTGAAAAGGGGATGGAAATTACACTGACTTTCACAATCAATAAAAACAACAAAATGACTACACTAACCACTACCGGTTCTGTACTGAGATCAGGAAAAATTTCTGATGAACCGGAAATGTCACAAAAGTATGATATTAAGGCTCCTGAAAACAGATGCTTTGCCGTAATTAAATTTAACGCGCCTTTTATTGAGCTTTCATTTATGCTTCACTGAAACTGAAGAATCAGATCTCCCCAGTTGAATTTTTTTCCGATAAAAAGCTCAATACAGGAATCAACAACTCCCGGTTCATATTTCACACCCCTGTATTTCTTTATCTCCTCAAGAGCACTGTCCAGGCCGGGAGAAATTCTGTAGGGCCTGTTTGTCCCCATTGCCTCAACAACATCCGCAACACATAAAATTTTTGCCTCAAGCCTGATCTCATCCCCTTCAAGAGCGAAAGGATATCCGCTTCCATCTATCTTCTCATGGTGTTGAAGCACAATAGACGCAACAGGCCAGGGAAACTCTATATCTCTGAGAATATCAAATCCCCTCCTGGGATGTGTCCTGATTACGTTTAATTCCTCTTCAGGAAGCTCCCCCGGTTTTGTCAGAAATTCACTGGGTACATAAATTTTACCGATATCATGCAGAAGTCCCGCGACCCTTATTCCCTCAACTGTATGCTCATCAAGCCCCATGTTCGCGGCTATGGCACTTGCAAGCTTTGCAACTCTCTGCTGGTGGCCCGAGGTATACGGGTCCCTAAGCTCAAGGGCATATGTCAGTGAATTGACAGTCTGAAGAAAAAGCCTTTTAGCAAGATCCGAACTCTCGTTAAACTGTTTTGTCCTTATTGCCACTTTCTCCTCAAGCTCCCTGTTTATCATGTCCAGGTCCCGGTTCTTGTCTATAAGCTCATGCTGCAGAAGCTGTATCTCATTTCTGCTCTGCTGTAGAGAATGGTAAAAAAGCGTCTCATTGGTAACGTTCCTTATGACAACTATTGCGGGAAAACCCCTGTAGCTGTGACTGAGGAAATAGAGGTTAAAAAAAATATCAAACTCGCTGCTTCTGTTTATTCTTCTTATACTGAATTCCTTCTTCTCCCCTTTGATAACTCTCATTATCTCCGGTTCAAGGCCTATTGCCTCATTAAAAAAATCAGTAAGGTACACATCGCGCAGAGAGGGCTTTACAGAGAGGAAATCGCATATGCTGTCATTTTCAAAATGGAGAACCAGTTCACTGTCTATCATGCCGTAATAGAGACCGAACCTGTTAAAGAGCGACAGTGCGAAGCTGTTATTCATCTGGATTACCCCTTAAAATCAATTCAGCAAGGGATTTAAAAAGTTCATTAACATTCTCCCCGCTCCTGGCGCTTGTAAAAAAAACTTCAGGCGTCCCGCTGTTTTTTTCACTGAAAATACCGCTCTTCAGGTACGCCTCCCTGTCATCACCCTTTTTCAGCAGGTCAACCTTGTTCAGCGCAATTACAATTCCCGCCCCGCTGTTCATAGAGTGAATCATGTCAATATGACTTTTTATATTTTCAACCGAATCTCTCCGGTTAATGTCGGCAACAATTATTCCCCCGGACGCACCGCGGAGATATTCAGGTGATATTGCTGTAAACCTGTCGCTCCCGGCAATGTCCCAGAGGAGCATCGAGACTTCTCTTTTTTCCAGGGAGAGATCCTTTTTTGTAACTTTTACCCCTATTGTAGTAAGATAGGAATCGCTGAACTCATCATAAACAAAGCGGCGGACCAGGCTTGTTTTACCAACAGCAAAATCACCAAGCATCACAATCTTCCATTTATAACCATCTGTCATCAGCAGCTCCCTTTTATCTTTTTTACCTTACACTAATTTATATAAAAACCAAGGAGAAGGATATCATCCTCCTGCCTGTTCTCCCCCCTGAATAATATAACTTCATCAATCACCGATTTCACCGTTTCTTTTAAGGTTTTTTTTCGCGCCCGTTTAAAAAGCTCAAGAAGGGAATCGTCAAAGCCTATTATGCTGCCGTTTATGTCGGATGTTGACGGGATCCCGTCAGTATAGAGAAAGAGCATGTCCCCCGGATCCAGTTCAATTCTGAACTCATCAAATTTCTGTTCCTCAAAGATGCCTATGACAGCGTTGTTCCCTCCCGCAAAAAAAACCTCCCCGCTTCTTTTCATTATTACAGGATGGGGGTGACCGCCGTTGGCGAAACGGAATTCCATCTTCTCCCCGTGAACGATAGAACCGGCAATTGCTGAAAAAAAATAGAACATCGTATTTCCTTTGAAATACTCCCTGTTTATAAGGCTTAAATATTCCGAAGGGGCAATCCAGTTCCACTGATCAAGGTTTTCGGTAAAATACTTTATAAGAGAGAGAAAAAGCGCTGAAGCCACACCATGCCCTGTTATATCACAGACAAAGACCCCGGTAAAACCGTCAAAGGAGACTACCGAGTAGTAATCACCTCCTATCTGCTCAAGGGGGAGATATGAACATTCTATCTCAACCCCCTCTGTTTCAGGAAACTCCTTCTGGATCAGTGTATCAACAGCCTTCCTGGCAATGAGAAGGTTGTTTTCCATTATCTCAATCTTCTGGCTCAGGGCATTTTTACTTAAAGCAAGATCGGTCAGGGCGGTTCTCAGCTGCTCCTCCATTACTTTTCTTTCTGTTATATCAACAATCGCACTGACAATTACCCTGCTATTTATATCCGGGCCGAAAAAGATCGATTTACTGATCATCACATGCCTCTCTTCCCCTTTTCCGTCACTGATGCCTGCCTCATAACTCCTGATTCCGCCGGATTTCAAAAGCTCATCATCAAAGCGCAATAACTCCGCACCCCTAGCAGTTATAAAATTAATATCACTCCCTATTATATCCGATCTGCTTTTTGAGGTAAACTCCTCAAATCCCCTGTTGCAACCCAGGCAGATTCCTTTTGAATCCCTGTAGAAGATCGGGGCCGGTATTGTATCAAGAAGGGTATTTATGAACTCCTCCCTCTTTACAAGCTCAAGGTTTTTTAAAACCACCTCGTTTCTTCTCTGCTGAGCCTCCCGGAACGAAATGCTGTTTTCAGTAATATCCTCAACAACAACATACGAGTATCCGCTCCCTTTAATGTCTGAAAAAAAATGAAGGTTAAAAAAGATCTCCTCCCCGGCTGTCCTGTTTATCCTTCTTATCGATACGCTTTCCCTCTCACCCTTTATAACTTCAATAATTTCATTTTCAATCCCTATAACCTCGGGGAAAAGTTCCTGAAGCGATACTTCATTCTCCATGCAGATTCCGCATGCAAGGTATTCAACAAGCCTGCTGTCAGGAAATTTTACATTCAGGGAGAGATCCGTTACAGCGTAAAAAATTCCGAACCTGCTGCTTATAATGTTGCTTAATCCCCGTTCCATTTAATTAATCATTTTTTAGTGTAGGGAAGAGCATTATTCCTCTTCGGTCTGAAAATCCCGCGTACCTGGGATCAGCGGAAATCACATCGGGATTGAACCCGGTCAGATGGATTCTCTCTCTTTCAATTCCCAGGGACTCAAGGGAGGAGGCGACCCCCCTCATCCTCCCCTCCGCCAGCCTTTTATTTACTTCAAATCCCCCGGCCGGATCATTGAAAGCAATAATATCAAGATGTATCCCGGGATACCCCTTTACTATTTCGTATACTCTTCTGGCCTGAAGGTTCTGGCTGTTCCCCATCCTGTCAACGCCTGTGGGAAACTGGATGACAATCTTCTCAAGTTCCTGTCTTATAAGAAGGAGCTGGAGATCCTCGAATTTTTTCTCAAGTTCCAGAAAGTTTTTATGGTACTTTTCAGCTGTCCTGAAATCAGCGAGTACCGTTTTGTTTTCCACATCCTTAATCCCGGGAAGGGAGGATGCTATTTCCGCCAGGTTTTCTGAAACTTCAGGAGTGCTCACAAGCCCGGTAAGAAGCAACCTGCTCCCCTCCGCATCAGCCTTTACATCAAAGGAATACCTGGGAAGTTTATCCGCCTCAGCATAAAATTTCTTTTCAAGCCGGCAGTCATCTATTTCAGACTTTACGGCAAAACCTGCCAGCAGCAGTAAAGCAACCAGCAGAACTCCGACAGCGAACTTCAGTTTCCTGAAATTCCTGTTCACCCCCTGCCCCGGAACAATCACCATGTTTATCCTTGAAATAAAATTCTCCAGCATCGGGTTCATACCCTCAAGGCCGTACATAGATCCGTCAAATTTCTTCAGTTTCATTCTGAATGTTTCATGAATGTCACTGTCAAGGGATGCGCTCTCTGTTATGAAATCCATTCCCGGCGCCCCCTGCACAACATAGGCACTGTAGAAAAAAGGTGTCTCCTGGATTAGAATCCTGGAATCCCCGAACTCAATCCCGTTAAGGGAGGCCCCCCCCTCCTCCCCCTTCTTCTTTTTTTTAAAAGAGGTACGGACAAAATCCATTATGGCTGAAAGCATTGCCACAACAATATCCCTGTCGCTCTCCGCATCCCCATGCCTTGAAGCGTGCCCTATAAGGAGTGAACTTTTCTTTTCAATAACCAGCACCTCGTCAACAACGCATGCCAGGCTCTCCTTCAGTATCACCTCCCCGACGGGAAGACCTGTTCTGAAAGCTATATACCTGAAGCGCCACATCTTCCCGCTAAGAGCGGATTCAAGCCTGTCATTGACGTAATTTACAAGGGCGCGAAATGCCTCGGAGATCCTGGCGGCAATAAGCCTCCCCACAAGAGGAGAGATCCGTTCAAATAGATCACCCGAAGGAACATAGTCCATCCTTTTCATATATGAGACGTCCTCTTCGAGATGCTTGATCTTCCTGGCATTAACATAGGCAAGGACGATCTCCTCAATGGTCTCCTCTATTTCATTAAAGGATATATGTACGAATTTCCCGGCAGGTTTATAATCAATTATCCTGTACCTGTGAAGGGTATTAATGCTCTGGTAAACCTCCATTGATGAAAGGTCTGTAGCCTCTGCTATGAGGTTGTAGTGGGTCTTAATATCTGTTTTACTCTGGTTGGTCAGTTCAAGCAGCACACCAAGGACAACCGAGTCCTTCTCGTCCAGTGAGTGTTTCTTTACAAAATGCCGCAATATCGGATTATCAAATGTTATGCTCTTCTTAAGAATTGATACCTCTTTACCGATCTCTCCCTTTTTCATCCCGACCTTCCGGTTTAAAAAAATTTTGTAAAACTTCTCCTCAGGTATATTCAAATTTACACTTTAAAAGCAGGTGAGTCAAGTCATATCACTTCATTAAATTAATATACCTCCGGGCTTTAGCGCACCGGCACAGGAATTTCTTTGTTGACAAAAATAGTTTTGTATAAAACTATTTTTTTATTAACTTATAAAGAACAGGGAAAAATGATGACGATCAACAGTGATAATTTTCTTTACGCAATCTCAAAAATCCGGCAGAACCTTTTTTCCTTTCTTGAAAGAGAGATGGCAGAAAAAAAAATCAGCGACATATCCCCTTCAGACGGAGATATCCTCTTCGCAATCGACCGTAACGGCCCACTCTCCCTGCAGGAGCTTGCGGCACTGACAATGAAGGACAAGTCAACAGTATCATCGGTAGTAAAAAAACTCGAAAAAAAAGGCTACCTTACAAAAGAAAAGGGGGCGGAAGACGGGCGTCTTTTGAAAATTTCACTCACGCCCAGGGCCCTGAAAAGAAAAGCGGTACTCTGGAAAATATCTTTCTCGATGAATGAAAGGATCTTCACCGGACTGACTGACGAAGAGAAGACGAAACTTTTTGAAATTATGGAAAAAATTTACAAAAACCTTAAACCGGGAGAAAGTTATGATTGAAGTCAACGATTTCGGTAAAGTGACTCAGATCAGGCTTAGCAGGGAACTCAACGGAAACGCTGTTTACTGGGTATCATCCTATCTCGTTGACGGCCTCCTTATAGATACCGGGAGCGATCATACCTCGGATGAACTTGTTTCTTTCCTCAAAACGCGTAAAATAAAACAGGCCGTAAATACTCACTACCATGAAGATCACATAGGGGGTAACAAAAAAATCAGGGAAACCTTCGGGATAGATATCTATGCTCACAGGGATTCTGTTCCTCTGATAAATTCAAAACCGGAACTCTATCCATATCAGGAAATTGCATTCGGTTACCCTGAACCCTCTGAGGTGAAAATCATTCCGGATACAATTGAAACCGGTAAATATAAATTCAGGGTAATAGAGACCCCGGGCCACAGCAGGGGGCACGTGGTACTCATGGAGATGTCAGAAGGATGGTGCTTTTCAGGCGATATATTCGTCAGGGAAAACATTAAATATATCCGTCCCGAGGAGAATATCGGTGAACAGATTGAGTCTATGAAGATGCTCTACTCTCTACCCTCTGAAAAACTTGTTTTATTTACAGCAACAGGGAGAGTTATTGAGGATGGGAGAAAGTCCCTGAATGAATGTGTTGAAAATCTCAATGCACTGGGGAAAAAAGTCAGGGAGATGTCCGGAAAGGGAAAATCCCCTGAAGAGATAATGACAGCCCTTTTCGGAGGGGAACACTCTTTTTCGCAGTTAACCAACGGGCAGTTCTCAACACTTAACCTGGTTAAATCTATCCTTGAAGTCAGTCTTTAATTCTTAAATTATTTCAGGTAAAAAATACTCTGTTACCCCCGCCGCCTTCAGCGGCGGGGGTATATAATCTTTACTTTACTTTTAACGCCTGAATTAAAATTCAAAAATTATTACAGCCTTTAAATAAAATAATCCCCGCGATGCGGGGATTATTTTTTCTGTCAGATGAAAAATTTTTTTACTTACAGCTTATCAGTGAGTATCATTGGCCAGTTTGTATTTTTCTATAAAATAGAAAATTAAACTGAGAAGCATACCTGCAACAGTGGCAAGGGCCATACCCTTGAGCTGAACATGACCTATCTTAAGATAAGCGCCGCTTATACCAACGATAAAAACTACAGAAGTAAGTATAAGGTTTGATGCCCTGCTGTAATCAACTTTTTCATCAACAAGCATCCTGATACCTGAAGCTGCAATTACACCGAAAAGAAGGAGGCTTATTCCGCCCATTACAGGAACAGGGATAGACTGGATCAGGCCGGAAAGCTTTCCGATAAAAGCAAGAAATATAGAAATCACAGCCGCTCCGCCAATTACCCATACAGAGTAGACGCGTGTTATGGCCATAACGCCCATGTTCTCCCCGTATGTTGTTGTAGGAACAGAACCTGTAAAACCTGAAATTACTGTTGATATACCGTCACCCATAAGCGACCTGTGGAGGCCCGGATCCCTGGTAAGATCCCTCTCAACGATATTACCTGTTACGATAAGGTGACCTATATGTTCAGATACAACAACAAGGGCTGCCGGTAATATTACGATTATTGCATTTATATTGAATTTCGGAAAATAAAACTGCGGAACAGCAAGGATACCCGCTTTTGCCACAGGCTCAAAATTCACAAGATCCAGAGGGAGTGCAACACAGTAACCGACAATAATGGCAATAAGAATCGGTATAACAGCCAGAAAACCCCTGAGCATAACTGAACCGAAAACAGCCACTGCAAGTGTAACCATGGAGACAAGAACAGCCTTGCCGTTATAAACTCCCTGAGCATCAGGAATAATCCCAGACATTGATGCAGCAACTGTCCCAAGCTCAAGACCGATAAGTGCAACTATAGGGCCCATTGCTGCGGGAGGGAGAACAACCTTCAGCCACTCTATTCCGAAAAAGCCTATAATAAGAGCAACAAGAATAAATACACACCCCGAAGCTATAAATCCTCCGAGAACAAAACTGTAATTACCGTGCCACAATGCTTTGTCCGCGCCCAGTACAACAAACACCGGAGATATAAATGCGAAGCTGGAACCGAGAAAAGCAGGGGCTTTTCCCTTACATATAAATAGATAGATCAATGTTCCGATACCGTTCATAAGAAGAACAATAGCCGGATCAATCCCGAAAAGCGTCGGGACAAGAACAGACGCGCCGAACATAGCAAACAGGTGCTGAAGACTCAGCGGGAAACCTTCAAGCAGGCCCACCTTCTCCTCAACCTGAATAATTCTTCTGGCCATAAGAGACTCCTTTTTATTTTTTTATAGAGATGATTAATGGATTATTAACGGGGCGGAAAAAATGAAAAACCGGATGAAATATCCACCTTTCCACCCTGTAATAGATAAAACCTGTAAGAGGAGCAGTCAAGGTTTTTATGACATAATCCGCAAAATTATACCAGTTCTTAATATTTCAGAAGAAACAATTCTTTCAAATACTATAAAAACAAAAACTCTATTATTGCATTACCCTTCCGCATAAGGGGATTTTTCAACTGTTTACACCTATAAATTCCTTCAGCTCTTTCATAGGTATAGGCCGGCTTATCAGATAACCCTGGGCAATATCACACCCGGAATTTTTCAAAAATTCAAGCTGCGACTCCTTCTCAACGCCTTCAGCTACAACTTCGATCCCCACCCTGCGGGACATCGCAATTATCGATTCAGTAATATGGGCGTCATTCCTGTTGTTATCCAGTTCCCGGATAAAACTGGCATCAATTTTAAGAGTATGAATCGGCAGGTTTTTTAACTGGGAAAGGGAGGAGTAACCTGTACCGAAATCATCCAGTGTAATTGAGATCCCGGTTTCAAGAAGCATATACAGAATAGCCCTGCTCGCCTCTATATCTCTCATGATTGAAGTTTCAGTTATCTCAAGTTCAAACCATTCCGGCCTGAAGTTATATCTGGAAAGGGCATTGCTGATTACATCAGGAAGCCCCTTATAATGAAGGGACTTTGCTGAACAGTTAAGTGCAAGCCTGAGAGAAACCATCCCTGAATTAATTAGCTCCCCTGCCTCCCTCAGTGCCTTATGCATTACCAGGCGGTCAATTTCCGATATAAGGCCTATCTCCTCGGCAAGAGGTATAAATTCACCCGGGCTTACTATCCCGTGGGCATGTTTCCACCTCACCAGCCCCTCCATACCCATAATGCTGCCGCTTCTTATATCCAGCTTGGGCTGATAATAAACTTCGAAATTTGAATCATTAATGGCCTGCCTTAATTCATTCTCCAGTTTAAGCTTTCTGGCCACGCTTTCGTTAAGGGAGGGCTTGAAAAGAGCAAAGGTCTGCCTCCCCTCGTCCTTTGCCCTGTACATCGCAGCGTCCGCGTTCTTTATCAGGCTGTCAGACTCCTCGCCATCCTCGGGATACATTGCAATACCGATACTGGCCCCGACATGAAGGTTATTCCCCTTTATCTGGAAGGGTTCCCTGAATGCCTGAATAATCCTCCTTGAAAGAACAACCGAGGGTTTCTCATCGGAAATGTCCTCCACAAGAATTATGAACTCATCCCCGCCAAGCCGGGCAACGGTATCGTCATTTCTTGCAAGACGCCTCAGCCTGTCAGCCGCGTCTTTAAGAAGGATGTCCCCCACAGCATGCCCGAGGCTGTCGTTTATAACCTTGAAATTATCGAGATCGAGAAAAATCACACCAAACCTGTTTTTATGCCTTGCTGAATGGGCTATCGCCTTATCGATCCTGCTTTTGAGAAGAATCCTGTTGGGAAGACCGGTAAGGGCGTCATGATATGCCTGGTATTTAATCAGCTCCTCCTGCCTTTTGATATCGCTTATATCATGGAAAATGCCGACAAAATGCGTAATCTTTCCGGAAAGGTCCCTGATTGCGCTGATCGAAAGCCATTCAGGATAGGCCTTCCCGTCCTTATGCCTGTTCCATATTTCACTGGACCAGTGCCCTGTTGCAAGAAGGGCCTTCCACATCCCGTCAAAATAGAAGGAGTCGTGAAGGTCGGATTTCAATATCCTCGGGTTCTCCCCTTTGACCTCATCCTGAGTATATCCTGTAATACTTGTAAATGCCGGGTTTACGCTTAAAATTTTTGACTCCGCATCTGTTATAATTATTCCTTCCAGTGAGTACTCAAATATCTGGCGCATCAGTACCAGCTCCAGGTTAACGGTTGTCAGAGCCGATGTTCTCTCAGCAACCTTGACCTCAAGACTGCTGTTCGCTTTTACAAGCATATCAAGAATTGAATTAAAAGAACTCCCCAGTATCTGGAATTCATCGGTATTACCACCGGGAAGTCTCTTTGTAAAATCCCGGTTTCTTGTAATCTCGTCAGCCCGGAATGTGAGAAGCTCCATCGGGTTTAATACACTCTTTTTGAGAAAGAGAATAACAAGAACAACAAGGATAATTGATAAAGCGGCAACAAGGAGGAGAGTGAATTTAACGGTCTGAACCCCTATCCCTTTCATGTCCCGATGATGATTAAGGAGAGTCAATGCTACGGGATTCCCGCAAAGATCTTTAATAACTGAATATATCTTTATAACGTCCCTTTCTATTTCATATGAATATTTTATTTTACCGTCCCGTTTATTGTCAGGATAATCAGTAAATGAAATACCCGCTTGTTCAGGGGAAAAAATAGCAATATTAACTTTAAGCATAGATGAAATCCTCGCGACTTCATCACTGCTTAAAAACCTTCCCATAATTATTTTTCCATCAGGAGGGGCCTTCATAATACTGTCACTAACAGGCCTTGATGAAAGCATAATGTAACCGAGATATGTACTGACTATTCCCTTCTCCACTTTCAGATCTTTCTGCGAAAAAATTATACTGTTCATTGCAGTACCCTCTGCAGAAAGCCTGTTAAAATCGGCACTTTTATAATTATCAGGATTATAAATTGCCTTATAGATTATTTTTCCTTTAAGATTAACAAGACATATCAGATGAACCCTCTGTGTTTTCAGATAGGGAACGTTGAAATTGTCCCGCACATAACCCTTATCATATCTTTTTACAAAATTATATGTATCATCCCAGAAGGCGTAATCCTTACAGTAACTGTCAACCGCTTCAATCTCCCTGTGCAGAACACCCAGGACTCTTTCCATATCCTTTTCAGCATTCTGAATTTCGGTCTCCCTGAATTTCATGTTAATATACACCCATAACAGGGATGACATGAGAAACATCCCGGCCAGCATCAATAGCGAAATAGAGAGGAGTGTTTTTTTCGTAAGGCTCATTTCATTAATTCCCTGTTTAACCGGCCTGTAATTCAGGCTTAGTCAATCTAATCTGATAAATAAAACTTAATGCTGTTGAAGCCCAATTTCAATCAGCAGAAGAGTGAAAACAGCAAAAAACCTGATATTACTCCGACCGACTTCAAGGTCAGAATAAAGCCCTTCAGAGGGACGAACCTGTACATTCCGGCAGAAGTACCAGTTTTTTACTGATCCGGCGATCACAGACCTTTTCTGCAACTTGCTTCAGTTTAAAAACGGTAATATTAATTTCTTGAAAAATTATTTAATATAATAGGCAATAACACAAGACCTGAATAACAGGAGCACCGATGTCTGAAAAAAAGAAACCTGTGTTTGCATTCACCAGGAACAGCCCATACATGATAATTGACCTTGAAAAGATGGAAGACAGAAAAGGTAAGCCGCTGACACTACAGCCCGTTACCATGCTCTGCAGATACGGATTCTCGAAAAACAAACCGTTCTGTGACGGAAAACACCTGAGGAACAGATTTTCAGATGCATAATAAATATTCACTCAATGTAAACAAAATATCAAAACGGTTCGGAAGGCAGCTCCTGTTCAGGGACATCTCCTTTTCTCTCGTAACAGGGGACTCTTTTTTTATAACAGGGCCGAACGGTTCGGGTAAATCAACGATGCTCCAGATAGTTGCCGGCCTGCAGAAGAGCACCTCCGGGGACGTCTCCTTTTTCATGGATGAAAAAAAGATACCGGAAGATGAAAGGTTCAGGCACTTCGGATTCGCAAGCCCGGCAATGAACCCATATGATACTCTTACAGCCGTTGAAAATATAATGTTCGCCTCATCCGGCATAAAAAAAGAAAGCATAGATGAGATGCTCAACCTCTTCGGCCTTTACCCCCACAGGGAAAAGCATGTGGGCATATACTCATCAGGAATGAAACAGAGACTCCGAATAATACTCTCAATGATCAATTCGCCGGGGATTCTCCTTCTTGATGAACCATCAAGCAACCTGGACTCAGAGGGGAAGGATATAGTCTTCTCTGCAATCGAAAAGCTAAGGGAGAAAACCCTGGTTATAATCGCCACGAATGAACATGATGAAATGAAACTTTGCCATAAGGGGATAGACATTGCAGAGCAGAATTATTAAAAACCTGAGAAAAGATTTTCTCATTGAGTTCAGAAACAGGTCGGCCCTGAACATAAGCTTCGCCTTCGCAGGGATAACAACCCTTTCTGTCAGCCTTGCATGCGGCGGCGCTTCACTCTCCTCCCAGGTCAATGCCGTGCTTCTCTGGGTTATAATTTTTTTCAGCGGTATGAGCGGACTCTCTCACATCTTCATAAGGGAGGAGGAGGAGAAGACAGCTCTTTTCCTCTCGCTATGTTCAGACCCGGAAAACATATACCTGTCCAAACTGCTCTTTAATATTATACTGTTCGCCTGCATTACAGCCCTTGTTACCCCTCTCTATCTTTTCTTCATGCAGGTGGTACCTGTGTACATACTATATTTTATATCCACTGTTGCAGCCGGAAGCCTTGCTGTATCATCAATAACAACAATCCTGGGCGCCATGGTGGCTAAAGCTGAATCACGGGGTTCTCTTTTCACTGTGATCTCATTCCCTGTGATGATACCCGTTCTCTGGATCTCAATTAAACTGACAGCTGACTCAATCGAAGGAGGAGCCCCGCCGGAAGTGAGGAGCATCCTTTTTTTACTTGCCTTTTCCGGAGTTATAATATCAGTCTCTTATCTCGTTTTTAAATTCATCTGGACGGAAAACTGAATGAACATATACAGGCTTGTTTTTATCTTCATGCCGGTTGTAATATACATGGCTTTAATATGGGCCCCTCCTGCGGCGATACTCGGTGACGCAAGCAGGATTCTCTATTTTCATGTTCCTGTTGCGTGGGTCTCCATTGTTGCATTCCTTGTCGCCGGCATAAATTCCATCATTCTCCTTGTTTCAGAAAAGAACAGGAGGGAGAGGGAGTTCATGGCTCACAACTCCGCTGTTGCGGGCATGGTCTTCATAATACTTGCACTGATAACAGGTTCAATCTGGGCTAAGCTCAGCTGGGGGAGCTACTGGAACTGGGACCCCAGGGAGACATCCATCGTTATTCTGATGCTCATATATATTGCTTACCTGAGCCTGTACTCATCCCTAAAAGATAACCCTAACAGGGGAAGCATAAGCGCCGTATATCTTATAATCGCAATGATAACAATGCCTTTCCTGGTTTTTATCATTCCCAGGATATACCCCTCCCTCCATCCCGATACGATTATCAACCAGGAGAGAAAAATACACCTTGAAGCTGCAATGAGGATAACCCTTTTCGCCTCAATTGTAACATTTACTCTCCTTTACGGCTATATATATAGACTGATGAACAGAATCAGCGCCCTCGAAATTAAAGCGGAGGAAAAACATTATGACATCTAATCCACTCATGACACTCATGACAGTGGTTATGATTATATGGATCGGCCTTGCCCTTTTTCTCTACAGGCTCGACAGGAGAGTATCAAAAATCGAGGAGGAGATGAATGAACCGTAAAAAGATAATAGTCTTTGTCTCCGCAGTTGTACTCCTCACGGCATCTGTAATCCTTATGAGCGACGACCTCTTCTCCCCCTATGTCTCCTTTGCATACGCGGAAAAACATCCGGGCAAATATGTGCAGATTATAGGTAAGAGGGCAAAAACAGACGCGGTCATTCATGATGAAAAAGGTTACTCCTTCTCAATAACAGACGATTCAGGCGCGGAGCTCAAAGTATATCACGCCGGAGTAAAACCGCTTAACTTTGAACATACTGAAAAGATCGTAGCTCTTGGAAAATTTTCAGGCGAAAATTCAATTTTCATGGCTGACAAGATACTGGTCAAATGCCCTTCAAAATACGAAAAGGAGGGGAAATAACATGAATACAGGGAGCATACTGCTCATAGCATCACTGATTCTTTCGATTGCCTCACTCTTTTTATTATGGAGAGAAAGGGAGGGTCAGGAGGCCCCATTAATTACCGCCGGAAGAATCTATTACATATCAGGAGCTCTTATATTTTTCGCTGTTCTGCTCCTCCTCAGCTCATTCATTAACAACGAATTTCAGTACGCCTACGTCTTTAACAACAGTGAAAGATCAATGGGTCTTATGTATAAAATCGCGGGCCTCTGGGCCGGGAACGAGGGGAGTTTTCTCATCTGGCTCATGTTACTGAATTTCTGCGGCCTTATTCTTGTTTATAAAAAGGACAAATCTGAAATACCTGTACTTGGAGCAGTTATACTGACCCAGATATTTATACTTGTTGTCCTTCTGATAAAAAACCCGTTCACCTTTGTATGGGATTATTTCCCCGGAGATATCGCCCCGGGAGAGATTCCAGGAGAAGGGTCCGGAATGAACCCTCTACTTATGGATCCCTGGATGGTGGTGCACCCCCCGGTACTTTTTTTAGGATACGCTTCATCAACTGTTATTTTCGGCTACGCCATTGCTGCATTAATCAGCAGAAAGTATGATGAATGGATCAGACCGGCCTATCCCTGGCTTCTTTTCAGTTCACTCACTCTCGGCATCGGGATATTCATGGGCGGCTACTGGGCCTATAAGGTTCTCGGCTGGGGGGGATACTGGGGCTGGGATCCAGTTGAAAACTCCTCTCTTATACCATGGCTTGTTTCAGTTGCACTTCTGCATGGATTAATTCTGCAGAAAAGAAAATCAATGGTTAAAAGGGGAAATATCGCCATGGCCCTGGCGTATTTCATACTTGTCATATACAGCACGTTTCTCACCAGAAGCGGTGTGCTTGCTGATTTTTCTGTTCACTCCTTCGGGAGATCGGATGTTACCCTCTATCTTATCGCCGGGATTGCCGCTTTTCTCGGAATATCTCTTTACCTTTTTATTAAAAGGTTCAGGGAAATCACCAGCAAAGAAGATGACTCCGGATTCTTCTCCTTTGAAACAATTCTTGCTTACGGAATTATCACCCTTGTAATATATGCCCTGATAATCTTTTTCGGCACTTCGCTCCCTTTATTTTCAGGAATGATGGAAAATCCCCTCTCTGTAACAGAAAAATTCTACAACAACCTGTCGATCCCCTTCGGGCTGATTATACTCGGTTTCATCATAACCTACATGTTTATATTAAGAAAATTCAGGCTGACCGAAATTTTAATCTGCGCCGCATTCGCGGTAACAGCAGGATTACTGATAAACATATTCTTTGAATTTTACCCGGTAGCGTATATTTTTACACTTCCATCTTTTTTTCTGATCTCTCAGATATCCCTCCATCTTTACAGAAACAGAAAACCTGCGGCCTTCCAGTCAGGCCTTGCCCATCTCGGTATAGCGGTTTTCATAATAGGAGTGATAACATCCGGATTCTATTCATGGACAGAGCAGAAAAAAATCATAACCGGAAAGAGCTCTGCCGCAGGCCCTGTCAGCATAACCCTGAAAGGTTTCACCGATGGTGAAAAATCCACTGTAGACGCCCTTATTCATAAAGGCAACCGAAGTACTGATGCCTCAATGTATTACTACATTGACAGTAAAACCCGGTCCCTTTACAGGGAACCCTTTATAATGACCGGAATTGCCGGGGACATCTACATAACACCGCAGCAGTATAATTTTTCCTCAGTAAACTACAGCACGGCACTCCTTCATGAGAAAGAGGAAAAAATGGTAAGCGGACTCCCTGTTAAATTCAACGGATTCATCACTAACAACATGGGTGCCCAGGGGATGATTATAAGGGCTGATATTCTCATTCAGGGGATGAAATACTTCCCTGCTGTAAGATTCAGCAAAGGGGAAAGCGAGCAGATAACACAGAATGTAAACGGCAGCCGTCTTCTAAGAATTGAGGGGATCGATGCTACACACAAAGTGGTGAAAATCTACCTTGAGCCGGAAAAGGGTTCTGTTGTTCCTCCCGATTTCGCCATATTCGATATATCGATGAAGAGGTTTATCTGGGTGGTATGGCTTGGCACGCTTCTTATGTCAGCCGGTTTTACAATTGCAATGGTAAGGGGATTAAAAAAAAGAAAGGCGGAGATTAAGACAGATTAACAGAAGCAGATTCGTGGCGGAGGAGTTTTTCCTTGATCTCCTCTCCCCCTGAAAAAAGACCCATGGAACCATCTGATCTTATCACCCTGTGACAGGGGATTATTACCGGGAACCTGTTCTTTGCCATCGTATTACCGGTAAAACGCCCCCCTCCGGGTATACCGCACCTGGCCGCAAGTTCACCGTAGGAGATCGTTTTCCCGGAACCGACTTTCACAAGCTCCCTGTATACATTGACTTCTTTTTCAGTAAAACCCTCCATATCAAGGACAATACTTCCAACCGGTGAAACCCCCTTCCTGACCATAATGTCTTTATAATTGAACCTGAAGATTACAGAAAACTTTTCGTCACTTTCGCCGCTGAAATAATTCTGAAGGTATTCTTTCATAAACTTTACCGGTGCAGAAGCCGGGGACTCCTCCGATACCCTGAAATTCCTCCCCCTGAAAAAACTTACCTCTTTCAGAAACAGATCATCAGAAACAATCCTGAACCTGAAACCGTTTATTTCGCAGAAATATTCATAAAGAAAGTCCCCGAAATAAATTTTATTTTTTTTCATCCAGAATCTTCCTGATTACAACTTCATCTCTCGTAATCTGATCAACAAGCTCCTGAGCTGATGGAAATTTCATCTCGTCCCTTATCCTGTCATAAAATTCAAGGGAAAGGTTCTCACCGTAAAGATCCCCGTTGAAATCGAAAATATTGACCTCAATGGTTTTCTCCTTTCCGTCAAAAGTCGGCGTCATTCCTATATTGAGCATCCCCTTTCTCTCCTCACCTGAAGGGAAAAACACTTTCACCGCATAAACACCGCCTGCTGGAATAATCTTATCAGGATTATCCGGAAGAATATTCGCCGTGGGGAACCCGAGCTTCTTTCCTCCCCTGCCGGCACCGTTCACGACTTTACCTGAAAGAGTATATCTTCTGCCCAGGAGCTTTTCCACCTTCTCCATATTGCCGTTGTCAATTTCTTCCCTGAGCAGGGTGGATGAAATAATTTCACTGTCGCACGACTCCTCGCCGATCTGCGTAATCTCAACGCCGGTCTCCTGAGACAGCCTGAGGAGGTAATCGATATTCCCCTCCCTGTTTTTGCCGAAAGCGTGGTCATAGCCTATAACAATCTCCCTGGCCTTCAGCCTCTCCACAAGGAGGCCGTTATAAAACTCATCAGCCGTCAGCTCTGAAAACTCTTTAGTAAATTCAAGCATTACTACATTGGCAACACCGAGCTCAAATAACGCTTTCTGCTTCTCCTCCACGGTTGTTATCAGCCGGCACACGGAGCCGGGATGAATAACAGTTCTGGGATGATTCCTGAATGTAATAACAAAGGGCTCACCCTTATGCTCGGCACTCTTTTTCAGCAGGGTTGATATTATCTTTCCATGCCCCACATGCACACCGTCAAAATTGCCTATTGTAACAACAGGATTTTTAAACTGGCCCGTATTTTCCGGAATTTCTGTATATACTTTCATATAATTCTTTATAATTTAAAATTTATGTTCATTTGATTAACACCCCTCTCCTTTTCAACGTTTTTTTATATTTATTTAATTTTGATAACCGGAACATTGATTTACCGCTGACCCTTCTGCCGATATTATTTAAAAGAGGGAGTTATAAACAGACTATGCACAGGTTTTATAAGACAACAGCCCTGATACTTCTTATTGTTTTGAATGCCCCGGCTGCCCGTCCCGGACTTTACGCCCGGAACAGTGAAGATATAACCGGAAACGGGAGCTATCCGAAATACAGGATATACCCGCAGGATGATATCCTTTTCTGCACAGGGGATGATATAGCGGGAAGGGAAAACAACAAAGCAGCTGTGCTGATGCAGGAGGGGAAATGGGACGAAGCAGCTTCGATACTTGAAAAGGCCATAATCCATGCCCCCCTTTTTTTTCCATTCCGCTATAACCTTGGAATATGCCTGCTCTACCTTAACAGGCTTGACCTCTCGCTCATGCACTTCACAAAGGCAATTCACCTCGTTCCCGGTTATTACAGGACATACCTGCAGGTGGGATATATATACAACAGGTGGGGAAAAGAGAGTGAAGCTCTCAGGTACTTCAGAAAGGCCCTGAAACTAAACCCGCGGGAACTCAATACATATATCCTTATGGGAGATATTCACTTTGACCGTAAACAGCTTTCAACAGCGAGAAAATATTATGAAGCCGCCCTCTCCCTGAACCATACATTTCCCAACGGACTGCTGGGACTGGCAAAAATTCATTTCATTAATGAAGAGTATGTTAAAGCCATTGTTCTTATTAAATCTGTCGATACAAAAGAAGATTATGACAAAGCTCTCCATTATTACTATGCGGAGTCTTCATACAAAACAGGAGATTACAAAACAGCGGCCGTTCAGTATGAAAAACTGCTGCAATATAAAAACGACCGTTTTTTTCTTATAAATTCAGCGCTCCTCATTAAGCACAAACTTGAACTCTCAAGAAGATTCGCCGAAAGATAAACTACTTTATCTGAAGCTTGGAGACCTCTACCCTGTAAAAATTATAAACATTATTAAGCATCTGCCTGACGTTTCTGTTAAGTTCCCTGTCCGTGGAACGCCTGTTCATGTAAATTTCAATTTCATCAAGCATGCCCTTCATCTTTATACCGACATTCTCCAGTTCTCCCGCAATAGCTATAGAGGTGGTCGACCTGTTGCCCGTACTGAGCATCTTTACCTGCGCATCGATCTGGGCCTTCAGCTCCTTTTGGTTTGCAATCCCCTCCTCCTTTACCCTCAGCATCTCAAAGACAATATCATTAAAATTCACAGGTGAAACCAGTTCATGGTGAAGCCTGTCCGAGAGTTTATTTGAATAAAGAAGTTCAGGAATCGGTGTAGTATAATATTTCTCCCTCAGGATCTCCTCGCTTTTTGAATCGAGAATAATGCAGTTAGCAAGAGGCATTGTGAGATTACAGTTAACACTCAATTTTAAAGGCTCAATAATTTCATCCCCTTTCACAGAAAAATTATCTGTCATAATATTGATACGAATAGACAACCGCCTGTCAAAGGTTACTGAACTGTTATACAATACTATATTTTTCAAAACAGAGTAACCGGCTTTAACGGCACTTTCTGTTTCATCAAAAAGCGCAGCCACATAACTGCTGTCCTTGTGGGATATAATACCGGAAAAACCTGTTATTGAAGGAAGTATCAGAGAATCAACATTCAGATAAAGCTCTATCATCTGAAAAAAATTCATTCCTGATGAAATTTTTTCAAAATTCTCAATAGTAACCAGAAGCACACTGCAGTCCCTCTTTTCAGGGCCGCTCTTCGGCCCCTCCTTCTGCTGGGCCGGACTTCCCTGGGGCAGCTCAAACTTGCGGAACATATTAACGATAAAGGTTTCCAGCTCTTTCAGGTCTTCCTGAGGGAGTTTTTCAAGAACATTGGTAATGTCCATGCTGATCCCGAACTCCTCCCTTAGAAGAGAGACAAGAAAAAAATAAAAATCAGGGGTCCGTATATCCCTCAGAATAGAAAGTATCTCACGCTGAATGCCCTTATTTTTGATTATAAGCATCTCCCTGATAGATCTGAAGGCGTCCTTGTTTCCCAGTCTGATAAGAATCATGCACGAAAAAATCCTTACCCTTATACCGGGATCTTTAAGATACTCCTGTACCATCCTCCCCAGGCTCTGCTTGTTATAATCGGTCCTGAAGGCCATTACTGAAGCTATCGATTTAACAATACTCTCCTTGACGCTCTGCTCAGTAAATTTTTTAAAAAGAGAATTGAGATATTCAATATCCTCTGTAAAGGCACAATGCCCTATACCTGTAATGGCGATCTGTTTTATCTTTAAATCAGGATTACTTTCTATTAATTCCTTAAAAATGCTCACTGCATTAATATTTGATTTAATATCCTGCATCGCAAGTATCGAGGCAATCCCGTATGTAATATTGCTGTCTGAAACAACATTATTTTTAAGGTACTCCACCAGGATATTGATCAGCCTCTTTTCAGTAAAAAGAGGCAGCAGCCTTACGGCAAGCTCCTGCTCTTCAGGGCTTCCCGCTGTCAGCATTATTTCAACTTCACTGAGCATGTAGGAGTAGTTCATACGGCACAGGGCATTTACCGCTGCTTCAAAAATTTCCCTGTCAGGGTATTTTTTCAGATAATTATAGATGAAGACAAGGGATTTTGCCGCGCCCTCTATTTTAAGAGAGCTGATTATATTGCACAGCCTGACTATCCTTGACTGCAGGTACCTCTTCTCAAAATTAACCGAATCTATTCTGGAAGCGCTGTTCTCCAGTGAAACCCTGTCCTCGTCAAGCATCAGGTCAAGAAGCTGGGACACTGCCTCCTTCTCATTGTCCCGCACAAACATTACCCAGTCTGAGATTATTGATATCATATCCCTGACACGATTTTTTCCCTCGTCATTAAAAGAGGTTACCAGCCTTCTTTTATGTTCAGGGTCAAGATTTTTCAGAACATACTGTCTAACCAGCCTGAAACTTTCAGAAAACGATTTTTCAACAACATCGGGAATCATAAATTCACGCCTGTATGTCTCAAAAAAATTCTCAAGAGTCGATGCTATATTTCCATACTGTTTGTCCCTGAAAAGTATATCTGTTCTTGAAACAGACCTCTCCGTGAAATACCTGGTGAAGATATCAACAATAAGTTCATTATATCTCTCGCTTTCAACACTCATTGAAATCAGGCTTCTGAATATTTTCTCAGGATTTCTGAGAGACGTAATGTTGCTGTATAGTGAATAAAGGGTCTGCTTCACCAGTTCCAGGTCCCTGGATTCAAGGGCCTTCATTACATATATCACGGCCTCCCTGTGATTACATGAAAGCATTGCATTAAGGTACGCTATTTTTACATATACCGGATAATCATCATACCTTGATGTGACTTTCCCGAGAAGGACCTTGATCTGGAGAAGGAGTTCATCTTCCGGAGTCAGGTTCTTAGGGGGAGTCCATTCGGATGATGAATAATCATCATCCTCTTCAACTGACTGGCTTAATGAAAGGTTTAAGTTATAAATAGAGAGAAAAACATGGTATGAAATGCGATCGTCATTTCTCTTAAGAAGATCCTCAAAAACAGCAGTATTATTAAAAACCGATATAGTATTTATTGCCCCGGCAAGAAGAAACTCCGGAGTGATCTGATCATTTATTAAAGAATTCAGGTATTCCAGAAGAGAACTACTCCCTGCACCGGCTTTTTTCAGGGTATTAAATGCCCTTGTTATGAGATATTCCTTCTGCCTTTCACTTCTGTTCTTTTCAATCAGATTGATTACAGGAGCCAGAACCTTTTCATCCCTGATTCCTGAAAGATAATTTAAAATAATTATATTCTCTTCATCCGGCAGATCTTTCTCCAGAAGCTGAATAAAAATATCTGTCAGGGAAGGGTCATCGAATCCGGACAGGACATTTAATGCACTGAAACGAAGATCCTCTCCTTTTTCAAATTCCCTAAGAAGAATATCCCTCCCCTGCTCAGATTTCACAAGTGCAAGAATTCTATGAAAAGCCTTACGTTCATAGGGTTCCAGCCTGAAATTTCTGCTTATTTCAAGTTTTATAGACTGAAGAAAATTTTTCTCATCGCTCAATTTTTTACACTCATTTCATATTTTAAGTAAAGAGTATACCCTTCCATGTTTTTAATCAAGCAAATATATATTAAAATATTTTTATAAACATAACCCGGGTTTACATACAGTTTTGCACATACATATAATAAAAATAATTGACTACAGCCCTTATAAAATATTAAATTCAATATCATGTTATTATCCTGAATCAGGATTAAATATCACACATTTTGAAAGGAGCCAAACAATGAAGAAGGGTTTAATACTGGCATTATCATTTGTTCTCCTCACGGTATTCGCTTCATGCGGGGGGGGGAAAAATGTTAAGGATGAAAACTCATCCGGCAAATCATCTAAAAATATGAACAGAGGTCAGGAAACCGGTTACGCCACAATTTTTGACAATGATACAGCCCTTGCAAGAGACAGGGCAACGGATGACGCTAAATCCAAACTCGTAAGAAAAGTACTCGGTGAAACAGTATCCGGAACAAGTATCATGGAAAACTATGAGCTTGTGGCCAATATTGTTGAGGCAAAATCATACGGTCTTGTTAAAAATGTTGAAATAATAAAAAAATGGCAGGAGGGGACAGAATACTTCGTAATTATCGAAGGTACTGTTGAACCTGCTGTTGTTGAAGACGCTATTGAAGATGCTCTTGAAAGATACGGCAGACCGAAGTTCATGGTTCTGATAAGCGAAAAATTTAACGGCAAGCAGAACATCCCCGGTTTTACAGAAACAGAAATGCTCATTCAGGAGATCATGGGCAACTCTGGCTTCCAGTTCGTTGATGCAGCAATGACCCAGGAACTGATGAAAAGAGAGAAAAGCAAAATGAAAAAAGCGGTTTCAGGTCAGGTATCTGATGACGTTCAGGATCTTCTCCTTGATGATGCCGGCGCCGAGGTTATTATTGTAGGAACAGCTGAAACGAAAGCTCAGGGAGCTGCCACTCTTCGCAGGATGGGTGCCACAGAAATGAAATCAAGGTCAGCCATAATCAGGATCAAGGCCATTGATGTCTACACCGGCAATATCCTCGCTTCAACAAGTAAACAGGCTCCAGGCCTTCACATTGAAGATGAAACTGCTTCCAAAAAAGCCATTGAAGCCGCCCTTAAACAGGTACTTGGAAAAATTGATGATAACGGTAAATTCCAGGCTGCCGGTTTTATGAAAACCATAATCAATAAATTCGTCAAAGCAGCAAATAAAAGAGAGATTAAAGTCCTCATCGCAGGCCTTGACGCAAAGGAACTCCGCGATTTCAGAAGCCAGGTATCAAACCGGGTAAGGGGCGTAAGCCAGGTTCTGGAGAAAGGACGATCTGGAAGAGCAGCAAGACTCGAAGTCCTCTTTGCAGGCAAAACAGGTGATTTCGAAGAGGAACTCTCTGCTAAAGCATCAAACATGGGGTTCGAAATTGATGTGAAATCATCAAGGCCCAACAAACTTGAAATTGTCGCAAAAAAAATAACACAGTAGCAACCTGAAAGATCATATATATAAAAAAGGCGTCCCGTTATGGGGCGCCTTTTTTATTTTCAGATAAAACGTCCTGTCATTTCCATCGCGGCATTGTCTATGGTGCCGTACATGCTCTTCATCCGATCTCTTAAATCTTCAAGCTGGGAAGTTTTTCTGTAATCCGCCAGAAAACGGATCTGACCCGTCCTTCTTCCCACAATAAAACACTCCTGATCATCCTCGCTCATACTGAGGAAAGAGTCAAACGGCTTTAAAACAGCTTCCCTCTCCTCAGGAAATTTTCCGTTTGCGTCTTCAATAAGATTCATCATATGATCACTCTGAACGAATGACGTAATCCCCTCAAGAAGTGAGATCATATATCGTATCTCCTCAACCTTCCCCTTTTCAGAAAGAGGGATCCACTCCCCGTCATCCATCATTCTTCTTAACTCTGTACCCTGAACAGGCGTAGTTGTCCTTATCCTTATGAATGACGGATTAATGGCGTTAAGGACCCTTGCCGTATCCTCGGCATTCTCATCTGTAAGAGCTTTACCACCTATACCGGGCATAAAGTACTCTGAAAGTTCAAAGCCGGCCTCAACAACCTTCCTGCCGGAACTGATATGTTCATCACCTGTAACACCTTTTTTTATCAGCTTAAGTACAGCATCTGAACCGGACTCCATACCTATATGAATCCTGTTAAGGCCTGCAGCCCTTATTTCTTTCATTTCATCAGGAGTTCTGGCGACCAGTGTTTTTGATCTGCTGTAACAGGTTATCCTTTCAATAGATGGAAACTTCTCCCTTATATACTTCAGAATCTCCACAAGATTTCCGGGTTTCATAACCATAGAATCAGCATCCTGCAGAAAAAGGCTCTTCATGCCGTAATGCATCCAGAATATCATCTGCTGAAGATAATACTGCGGAATGTTGTCTTCATTAAGAAGCAGCGACACCGTTCTTTCATCCAGCTGTCCGGTGCCATTCCGTGATATTCTTTCATAAACTTTCTCCGCTATGGCATACATTGAATCTATATCAGCTTTTATCTCCTCAACGCTCCTGAGCGAAAACTTCTGCCCCTTATAAACAGGGCAGAAGGCGCATTTATTCCAGGGACAGTTCCGTGTAATCCTCAAGAGGATGCTGTAAGCTTCGCTGGGGGGCCTTATCGGCCCAAGTTCAAATTCATACAAAAGTCATCCCTCCTCTTTTTCAGAATAAAAAATAAAACCGGAAATTATTAAGATTTTCAAGATAAGCCTTTGTTACCAGTTTTTTTTATTTTAAAATCTTAAACCTCGATCTAAAGGAAAGAATCTATATCATTTATGAAATAGTAAAGACTTTAAAACTTCTCTTTAAAATTAATTTGACATAGCCGTATTTAAAAAAAAAGGTGATTATTAGTTCCCTGTTAATAAATTTTACCGGACATAATTATACAGAAAAAACAGGGAACAGATTACTCTTAATAAACTTTCAGATAACCGGAATACGGAATATAACTATCAGGTGAAATAAATGGAAGACACAGGCAGTTTGATTAAGATCAGGATTGATAAAATCAATGAAATCAGGGAAAATTTCGGGGTAAACCCCTTCCCCTACAGATACGATGTCACTGACTACAGCAATGGTATAATTGAAAATTTTGATTCGATTTCAGAATCGGAAAAAAAGGTTTCAGTTGCCGGTCGTATAATGGCAATGAGAATTATGGGTAAAGCCAGCTTCTGCACAATACAGGACAGGGACGGCAGGATACAGACATATATTGCAGGCGATGCTATTGGTGAGCAGTCATACAGCATTTTTAAAAAACTCGATCTTGGCGACATTGTCGGTGTTAAAGGTATCGTAAAAAAAACAAAAAAGGGTGAGATTTCAGTATTCGCAGATGAGTTTACACTGCTGACAAAAAACATCCGCCCTCTCCCTGTTGTAAAAGAGAAAGACGGGGAAACCTTCGACCTCTTTGCGGATAAGGAGTTGAGATACAGAAACAGGCAGGTTGACCTCATTGTAACTCCGGGTGTGAAGGAAACCTTTTTAAAGAGAATACAGATAATAAAGAACATTAAAAGAATTCTGGACAGCAGGGACTTTCTTGAGGTTGAGACCCCTGTACTTCAGCCTGTTTACGGAGGAGCTGCAGCTTCACCCTTCACCTCTCACCACAACGCTCTTGATATAAATCTCTATCTCCGGATATCACTTGAGCCCTATCTTAAAAGGCTTATTGTGGGAGGATTTGACAGGGTATACGAAATTGGCAAGTGCTTCAGAAATGAGGGGATTGACCGCACACATAATCCTGAATTTACGATGCTTGAACTCTATCAGGCCTACGGAGATTACAACGACATGATGGCCCTGGCAGAGGAGCTTATTGTTGACACAACTGTAAAAATAAACGGCTCAACAAAGGTAAATTTTGACGGCAAAGAGATAGACCTTTCAACGCCCTGGAAAAAGATAAAAATGACTGACGCAATAAAGGAATATTCAGGTCTTGATGTAATGACCATGAGCGATAAGGAGTTAAAGGAAGAGGTAAAAAAACATGGCGGGGAACTTAAAGGTGATTATGTACGCGGCCTTGCCATAAATGAACTCTTTGAACTCCTCGTCGAGGACAAGCTCATCAATCCTACATTCGTTACCCATCAGCCCGTTGAGACAACACCTCTCTGTAAACCTGACATTGAAGATGAAAGGTTCCTGCAGAGATTTGAACTTTTCATAAACGGGACAGAATTTGCCAATGCCTACAGTGAATCAAACGACCCCGTTTTCCAGAGAAAGACTCTTTATGAACAGTCTCTGAGAAGAGAGGTGGATGAAGAGGCTCCGCCAATGGATGAAAATTTTGTACAGGCCATTGAAGCCGGTATGCCCCCTACAGGAGGAATGGGTATCGGTATAGACAGACTTGTAATGCTGCTTACAGGTGAAAGCTCAATAAGGGACATTCTATTATTCCCTACAATGAAGCCTGAATAAATCAATTCAAACAAAATATGAATTTTAGAAAAAACCGGAGTTTACCTCCGGTTTTTAATTTTATCAAGACAGTGATAAAAATGCCTTTTTGTAATATCCCTTATTTTTTCAGAGGAAATATTCTTTATCTGTCCCGGATTATTTACAAGATCCCTGTTTCCCGTATTTTCTGATACAAAAGTAATATAGTTCATTGCAGCCATTCTGTGAGGATTAAGACTGCCGTAATTAAGATAACTGAACATAACAGAAAGACCGAGATACGGATTGACATATATAGTACTGGAAAGCGAGATCTCCTCTCCCGTTATCTGATCGTAATTATTAAACCTGTTGTTCATAAATTTATGAGTCAGCTCATGAATCACGAACATTTTCCAGATTTCATCTTTAATAGACTGCCTCTCCTTAAATGCCATATTAAGACAGTATTTAATATCGTCAGTCACTTTTGAACCGACAAAAAACATTGTTTTAATATCCTTTCCATTAATTATATTTTTCGCAATGACATAATCATTATAGACCTCTTCAGGATTTATATAAATCATGTCATGATAGAAAGTGGAATTACTGGTTGAAAATTCATCATAATAGATATAAGGCTTTATGTAATACATCACTTCATTTGATTCAAAAAAAGGATGTTTAATATCAATTCTTACCTTTTCTCCGTATATACAGTAATCAAGGGTAAGCCTGGCCCCCTTGTATACCCCTTCCCTGTAAAATTTTAAAACAATACTGCGCTTAACAAGGCTGTTCTCTATTACTTTCAATCGTGAATCATCGAAACCGTCCGGCTCAAGAAAGACCCTGAGTATAAGCTCCGCCTCTCTCCGCAGCCTCTGATCCTGAATTGTTAACATATAATTTTTATAAGCCTTAATACTGAAGCCTTCATATGACATCTCTTTCATGGGAATGGTCCCCTTCTGTATAAGATTTACAAAATGAGGATTCTCATTGAAAAGAAGTACAATGTAGGCATAAAATTTTCCATTAACCGTCTTAATACTTGTCCCTCTGTACTTATATCTGTATTCCACAGGATATTCACTGCGAAATATTTCAGCTGACAGACCGGAAGATGAAAGGGAAATGATCAGGGAAAAAAATAAAATTAGAAAAGGTTTATATAAATTCTCTGAAGATATCATATAAATTTTCACTTATACATAGATCACATATTTTAATACAAAATTCACAAATGTATATAATATAATAATACCAAACAGTATAAGCATTGTCACAAAAAACTTTGGAAATCTGTATATTAACCTGTATATCGCAAGATTCCTGGCTTTCATTATAAAACCGAGGATTTTGTTAGTAGTTATATGCTTCACTTTTTTTTCACCTGCCTGAAGATTGGATTACTATATTTTCTAAACCAAAAAAAGTAAAATCATTTTTTATCATATTCAGCTGGTAAACCCCGCCATATAAAAACAATCAGAATTAAAAAAACTTGACTGTTACATCAACGGGAATTCTCCTGTTCTCCCGGAGAAAAAAAATGACTGAAATTCTTATTATAATGATAACCGGAATAACGGCGGGTATAATTCTGAAGAAAAGGAAAACCTTAATTGCCTCGGCGGAAAAACTTACCATGTGGGCAATCTACCTGCTGCTGTTTCTCCTTGGCCTCTCTGTCGGAACCAACGAGCAGGTCATAAAGAATTTCGGAGTCATCGGATTTCAGTCAGTTATTCTTACAATTTCCGGAATTGCCGGCAGTATAATCCTGGCATTTATTCTATACATTATAATGTTCAAAGATAAAGAGGATTAATGAGAGGAAGTATTATTATTGTTCTTTTTTTCTGCGCAGGGCTTTTAGCCGGCCTTAACGGATTTTCTCTTACCGGTATTACCTCAACAGATCCGAGCGTATACGCGCTCTACCTTCTGATGTTCCTCGTGGGTATAGGAATCGGCGCCGACAGTCATGTATGGTCCGTACTTAAAAGAATGAATTTTGAAATACTCCTTGTTCCTGTTATTATTATAATCGGAACACTGACCGGCACTGCAATCTGCTCAATTTTCTTTAATGATCTATCCCTCGCCGATTCTCTGGCAATAGGATCCGGTTTCGGTTATTACTCCCTTTCAAGTATAATTATATCAAAAATACGCAACGAGACGCTCGGTGTTATGGCCCTTATTTCTAATATTTCGCGGGAGATATTTACACTCATAGCCACTCCTCTCCTTGCCAGGTATTTCGGCAAACTGGCGCCCATAGCATCAGGAGGGGCAACATCAATGGACACAACTCTCCCTGTAATAGCAAAATTTTCAGGCAAAGAATATGCGGTAATTGCCGTATTCAGCGGAGTTGTGCTGACAATACTGGTTCCATTTATAATAACACTTATCTACAGAATTATCTGAGCCCTCTCCTGAACCTGTACCTGAGAACCAGACCGAACATATTAAGCAGAAGAACCAGTCCTATCAGGACTATTGCAGTACCATACTGCAGATGTCTTGTAGCCTGGATATGAGTACCTGCCGTGGCCATAACATATATATGATAAGGAAGAGCCATCACCTCGTTAAATACTGATACCGGAAGATCGGGCGTATAAAACGCCGCCGCCGTAAACATAATAGGGGCCGTTTCACCTGCAGCCCTGCCAAGAGAAAGCATTACACCAGTAAGAATACCGGGAAGCGCGCTGGGAAGAACTATTTTATATATAGTCTGCCATTTAGTTGCACCAAGAGAAACAGAAGCCTCTCTGTAGGTATCAGGTACAACCATAAGAGCTTCCTCTGTTGACCTGATAATAACAGGAAGATTGAGCAGCCCAAGGGTAAGAGAGCCGGCCAGAATAGAGGTGCCGAATCCGAGAAAAATAACAAATAGGCTGAGACCGAAAAGACCGAAAACAACTGAAGGAACACCCGCAAGATTGTTTATACCCATTCTTATAATTTTAACAAGGCGGGGATTTCCAGCGTATTCTGAAAGATACACTGCAGTAATTACACCAACAGGTATTGAGATAATCGAAGAACCTATCATAAGATAAAATGTACCGATAATGGCAGGAAAAATACCACCTTCTGTCATCTCATTCCGCGGTACCTCTGTAAGAAATTCCCAGGAAATAGCGGAAGCTCCTTTAAGAAAAATATAACCAAGTATAAAAATGAGAGCAGCAATAACTGTAAATGCAGAAACCCTTATCAGAAAAAATGCTGCTTTTTCCTCAACATTATATTTATTAAATCTTTTGCTCATTAACTTTAACCTAATTCGATTTAAACTTATATTTATTCGACAGATAATCCGCCACAATATTAAAAAGAAATGTTATCACAAAAAGAATAATACCGATAGCAAACAGCGCATTATAATGAATCCCCCCCACTTCCGCTTCTGCCATCTCAGCGGCAATATTTGAAGTAAGAGGCCTGACTGGATCAAAAACAGAATGAGGTATAAGGGTCGCTCCACCTGCGACCATCAGTACAACCATGGTCTCCCCTATAACCCTTGAGATACCCAGTATTATTGCTGTCCAGATTCCGGAAAGAGATGCGGGAAGGGTAACGTGAAATATAGTCTGCCATCTGTTGGCTCCCAGAGCGTACGACGCCTCTTTCAGGTTTACCGGTACTGATGATATTGCGTCTTCAGATATACTGGCAATTGTCGGAACAGCCATGAAAGCAAGCATGAGAGAAGCGTTAAACATATTAAGGCCAGAATCGATATTAAATTCATTAATAAGAAAAGGAGCAACCACTACCATCCCGAAAAAACCGATAACAACTGATGGAATCGATGCTATTATCTCAACAACAGGTTTTACTATCTCTCTGACCCTGCTTCCTGCAAGTTCCGCAAGATAAACTGCAACAGCAAGACTGAGAGGGATAGAAATTACTGATGCAAGAACTGTTACTGAAACAGAAGCCATGATAAGAGGAAAAACTCCGTATCTTGGATTTTCACTTGTGGGATACCATTCACTACCTGCAATGAAATCCGAAACGCTTATTTCAGTGAAGAGGGGCACACCTTCTCTAATAAGAAAAATCATTATCAGAAAGAGTATAAAGAGACATGAAAGCCCTACAACAAGGAAAAATTTTTCAATAAAAACATCAAACACAATACTGTTATACTTCATCCCGATCTTCAGACTTTTTATTTTAATTTTTTTTTCCGCAATTTCATTCACGACAACACCTGTATATAACGTATTTATTCTTTAACGTGAATAAAAGGGATATTTATTAAGAAATTATAAAGAAAATATTAATAAAAAATAATAATCATGCGAAACTATAGGGAAATATCCTGAATATAGAAAGGAACTGAAAAGAAACTCGGAGTTAATATAAATTTATTCTTTATTTTTTGAAATATTTTTTCTGTTTATAAGATCAAGAAGCGCATAAATTGATTTAAGATAGGGAACACCGACTCCGTATTTATCCGCAATTCTGACAGCATTTCCGAGAATTGCCTCAACCTCCATGGGACGGCCTGCCTCGAAATCAAGAAGCATACTCGTTTTATACGGAACCATTTTATATGTATCTTCAAGATTCTTTTTTATAAGATTTTCATCAACAGGATGACCGTCAGCAACCGACAGAGCATATACTTCCTTCATTATATTTTCAATAAATGATTCAGTAAGAGGATCAGCAAGCATCTCTTTTGTGCTTACCCCTCCCCCTATAACCGAAACAGGATTAAAAGGGGCATTCCAGAGAAGTTTTTTCCAGCGCGCAGAAATTATATCATCAGCTGTTTCAACAGGAGTCCCGGAGGCCTTAAACATCTCTTCAAGAAGCTTAACTTTACCGGAAACCCCGGACGGGAAAGAACCAATTACAACCCTTCCGTAATCCTGGTGATCTATAAGTCCGTATTCAACCCTCGAAACACAGACAAATGCCAGTGCACTTATTATTTCATTATCAGGAAACGCGTCAGTAACTTCCTTTTCAATATTAATCCCGTTTTGAAGAAGAACTATTGAAGTTGATGGTTTAACCGCATCTCTTATAATAGACACAACATCTATATCAGGCAAAACTTTTGTTGCTACAACCAGAAAATCCGCGGTATCATTGTACTCAGAGGCTTTCTTAAAAACAGAATCAGGTTTAAAATCAAAATCACCATTAATACTTTTTATTCTAATCCCCTTCTCTTTTACAATATTATAGTCAGACCTGCATACAGCTGAGACTGCTGCTCCTGCCTGGGAAAGTTTGCCTCCGTAAAAACTGCCTATAGCCCCTGTTCCGATTAAAAGAACCTTAATCCCGCTGTAGTTGTCCATTTTAACCATCCTTTAAAAAAAATAATTCCGGTAAAGTTAGTACCGGAATTTTTTCAGTAACATATAAAAGCACAATTATTTTTTATATGTCAACTTTAAGACCTAAATTAATAGATTGTGCCTTTATATACGAATCATGTTCCGTGTAGTCATACATGTATTCACCGAAAATCCTGAGAAAGGGGAAAACAGTGAATTCCACACCGGCACCGAACCCGTATCCCTTAAATTTTTCAGTGTCAGAATAATCTGCCACCTCCATCTTGTCATAAAATGAATAGGTCCCCCTTACATAAGGGTGTATTATCGGAAGGCCAAGAATCAGGTTCGCATCAAGACCCATTGTCTGCCTTGTGATATCCTCATCCGAATTTGTGATATCAATTTTAAGCTTGGAATACTGATAGTATGCTCCTACACCAAGCTCAAGCAAGGGAATAAGGGATGTATTATAATGGCCCTTAATTCCATATACCCCGCCTTTAGGATCATCATTATTGTCTTCAAGTTCACCCTTGAAAACATAGCCGCCCCATACCGCTGCATCAACAAGGGCAAAACTGTTAGTTGTGACAAAAAAAACAAATCCCAAAGCAATTATTGATACTTTGAAAAAATTTTTCACAGCAATCCTCCATGGATATTTGTTAAAAACCGGAGAAAAATCCCGGTTTCATATGAAAATTTATAAAACAATCGGAAAAAATCAATAGTAAATATAATTTATTTTTCCTGTCAATGTTTTATAATTTTCAGATTCCTTACTTTAAAACCTAAATTTCTATTTCAAATTCATTATTTCTTAACTTCTTTCAGGGAAGAGAGACTACGTTCCCCCATATCATTTATTCTGTTTCAACTTTTTAATAATTGAATACTTGACAGAAGATCCAATTTAACAGGAAATACAAAAAAAGGAATTAAAATGAAAATACTTCTTACAAACGATGACGGCATAAATGCAGAAGGACTTATAATTCTTGAAAGGGTCCTTTCCAAATATCATGAAACCTATATCATAGCTCCTGACAGGGAGAGGAGCGCATGCTCAAATATATTTACTATAAGGGATGAACTTATATTAACAAAAATCAGCAAAAACAGATTCTCAATAAACGGATACCCTGCAGACTGTGTAAGCATTGCCATGCATTCAGATTTTATACCTGAAATAGATCTTGTTATTTCCGGCATAAATCACGGCCCGAACCTGGGAGACGATGTTCATTTCTCCGGCACTGTCGCAGGAGCACGGACAGCCTTTATCTTCGGAAAACCTGGTATTGCTTTCTCAATAGACAGTTTTCACAAGGCTTCTCCAAACATGCCTGAAGCATCTGAATTTCTTGCTGAATATATAAAAAACACTCCTGTTTCACCTGACACATTTCTTAATATAAATTATCCCGATATACCATATTCAGAAACTTCAGGTATAAAATATACCTTTTTATCAAAAAGATACTACAGGGATTTATACATAAAAAGAGAAATCGCACCGAATCAAACAGCGGTTTCCCTTAATGGCGAAATAGAGACAGAATTTTCTGAGGGAAGTGACGATGATGCTATGAAAAGAGGATATATATCAATAACACCATTGACTATTGATTCAACTGACTATAAAAAAATTGATGAACTGTCTGAAAAACAGGGATACATCTACAGCCTCAGGGGGACCTGAAATTTAAATGGACGATTTAAACAGCTCAATCCAGTCAATTCTGAAATCTGCAGCAGGTAATCTCATCTCCTCTGATTATAATTCAGCTCTGGAAGAACTGAAAAAAGCAGAAGTAAAAGATAAAGATAATCCTGAAATACTATATAACCTTGGAATAACATATACCAGATTAGGCCTTTTTAAAACAGCACTTGATTACTTCAACAGGGTAGTATCCCTGGAAATCCGTTTTATTGATATACAGCATGTAAAAAAGAACCTTGCCTTCTGTCTTATCCATATGGAAAGATACGATGAAGCTATACAGTATCTCGACAGCGTACTTCAGGATTTTCCCTCAGATATACAGGCTCTGAATATGAAAGGTTATTCTCTGGAGAAATCCGGGAAAATTAACGATTCACTGAGAACTTACAGTGAAGTTTTTAAATATGATAAAACCAATATAAACACACTCAACTCAACAGCATACCTTATGGCAAAACAGGGAATAAACCTGGATAAAGCCCTGGAAATTGCCGCTTACATATACAGACGCGACAGAAATAATCCCGCATACAGGGACACTCTCGGTTATATCTATCTGAAATCAGGAAATTATGATCTGGCGGAAAAACATCTGAATGCAGCTTTAAACGAACTCCCCTTTAATACTGAAATAGCTGAACATATGAAAGAACTCAGGTCTAAAAAAGATATATAATCATTGTTTAATTGAAAAAATCTCTTTTTCAAGATAATAAAGAATCTCGTTTCTCAATTTCTGAAGGAGATCGTATTTCATGTTTCTCAGATAATAAAATTCAATTATCTTGCTCACCCTGTATATAAAATCAATAATCTCAGAATAAGACATTCTGTCAGGACCGAAATCCAGTAAACCGGCACTTTCAAAGTATAATTTATATTCCCTGAAAGCACCCCTTATCTCTTCATAGGAATCATATATATCTTTTGTTATTCTACCTTCTTCAAGTTTTGATTTCAGGGAATCGCTTATAAAATTAAGCCGGAAAAGCTTGCCGTCATTTTCATTATAATAATATTTTAAAAATGAATAATAAGAAGTAAGCTGTTTCTTATATTCAAAACCAGCTTTTACTATTTTATTAAATTCAGCTATTTTAACAACATGGTTCGATCCATCAAGATATTCCTTGACCGCGAATTCATTCATTCTCCAGCCCAACTGATTCGAACTTTTCTGAAATAAAGACTTTATTTCATCATTGTATTCGGAAAACTTCCCTACAAGTTTTTCAGTATTCCTGTACCCGGAAAGAATTTTAACAAAATCAGCTAGTATATTTTTAACGTCTTTCTCAAAAGTAAAATTCCGTTTATAAAAAAATCTGCTGTAAGAACCAAGAATATAATAAAAATCACTGACCGAACGTTTAGCAAGTGTAAGCATAAGATATTTAAAATTCAGAAGTTCCCCATCTATTTCAAGAATAAGGCTGTTAAGTGAATCTATGGTTTCATCAATCTCCTGTTCATCAACCGTTTTCTGCTGCATAACGGCTATAATTTTATTTTCTATATCAGTTATATAAAAAAGATAAAGACTTTCAAGTTTGAGTTCCCAGGATTTCTTTTTTTTAATATCATTCAGTCTAACTTTAATATCCTCATTCAATTTTGTTCCTTCAGCCGGGATATAGTTTTCCCAGTCTTCAGGAATTTTTAAAAATTTACCCAGAATATTTTTATCCTCATTCCTTATTACAAACCTGTAATAATTCATCTTTACCTGAAAAAACTTCTCTTCAAGTTCTCTTATATAAGATCTTCCCGAGTCCGGCATATCCTTAACCTGTTTTTTTAATTAATTGTGTTAAAAATCACCGTAAATGTTATTAAAAAATTATTAACAGGATTCACAATGATATTAACAGAATCTTTAAGTTATAAACATCTTATACCAATATTATCAATACATTTTCACTTTTTTAGAAATCCTATGACCATCATTTAATTAATTTGTTGCCAAAAACGCTTTCTAAAACTACATAATTAATCCGGTCATCTAACCGGAAATTTTTATACAAAAAATATCCAAATTAATCTTTTACAATATTTCTGCTTTAATGATTTTCCATTAAACAGTTTTTATAGAAAACTGATATTTAAAGATTTGTGAATTGAAATATTCATTTTTAAATGTATGATTTCGTGATAAAAGATATTATGGAAAGTTGTCGTATTTATAAACAATCTTATTAACAATTGTTGATAACATAATGAGGTATAATCTTGGCACAGGCTATATGGGATAATGTTCTTAAAAATCTCGAAAAAAGAATAAATAAACAGTCTTACGCAATGTGGCTTAAAGACACTGCCCCCCTCTCCATAGAGGGTGACATATTGAAAATAAAAGTCAAAGATGATGTTGCTGTAAGACATCTTCAGGATCAATATCAAAAGGATATAGAAAAGATACTGGAATCTGCAACAGGAAAAAAATATATCTGTGAATTTGTAACTGAATCTTCTATTCCCGATAAGAAGGAGCAGAATAATAATTCACCTTTTACCGGTATATCAACAACACCAAAAGTTGAAAATGAACGAATTTCACCTCTTAATGCCAACTATACATTCGAAAACTTTGTAGTAGGACCAAATAACCAGCTGGCTCACGCTGCAGCAAAATCAGTATCCAGATCTCCCGCAACACAGTTTAACCCCCTCTTTATCTACGGGGGAACAGGCCTTGGAAAAACCCACCTTATACAGGCAATAGGGCATAATATCCTTAAAGAACGCCCCTACCTGAAGGTACTTTATATATCAACAGAACAGTTTATTAATGAATTTATATATTCAATACAGACCAACACCCAGCAGAGTTTTAAAATAAAATACCGGAATGTTGATATTCTGTTGATAGATGACATTCAGTTTCTTGAAAAAAAAGAAGAGACCCAGAATGAGTTTTTCCATACATTCAACACTCTTTATGAAAACAAAAAGCAGATAGTTATATCAAGTGACAGGCCTCCAAAACAGATAGCCACTCTTGCTGACAGGCTCCGTACAAGATTTGAATGGGGCATGATAACAGATATACAGACTCCTAACCTTGAAACAAGGGAAGCAATTCTCAGAAATAAGGCCTCTAAAGAGACTATAGAAATATCAGACGAGGCTTTTAACTATATTGCCCGTAGAATTACATCAAGCATAAGGGCCCTGGAATCAGCTCTTGCAAACCTCAGAATGGTTTACGACATATACAGGGAGCCTATTACAGTAAGACACGTTAAGGAACACCTTAAACATCTCTTTGATGAAGAAACAAGTCGAAAAGTAACTCCAAACGATATTATATCAAAGGTTGCTGATATATACAGTATAAGTGTTGAAGATATAATATCAAAAAGCAGACAGAGTAAAGTTGTAACACCTCGCTTCGTTGCCATGTATCTGACAAGAAAACTTACTGATATGACAACAACCGATATAGGTAAACAGTTTGGAGACAGAGATCACTCAACAGTAGTAAATGCAATCAATAAAATTGAAGAAGATATGAAAAATAATTTCGAATTTAAAGAGCAGATAGAAGATCTGAAGGTGGAATTGCGCAGTTAATAAACTGTTAATTTCCTCTTAATAATCTGTTAAAATAATCTGATAAATCTTTGAAACTTATAAACAAATTAACAAAACAAAATTTTTTGAATTTAGATTGAAAAATATCAACATGGTTAATTATAATAAATTCCTGATTAAATCAGAAGTTTCAATCATTATTAACATATACAGTAAACTACAACTACTGCTAATTAATAATAAAAAATTAATATAATATATATAGTAGGAGTCACTGAATGAAAATTAATGTTAACAAGGATCTTTTACTGAAAGGTATAGGTATAGCTGATTCAGTAATATCTTCAAAAAATATAAACACAGTCCTGTCCAACTGCCTGTTTAATATTTCAAATGATCAGGTTGAAATAATCGGAACAGACAATGAAATGGCTATTAAAACAAAAATCGAAGCGGTATCAAATGGCAGTCTATCATTCACTGCAAACGGAAAAAAATTCTCAAGCATTGTGAAAGAACTCCCTGATGATGAAATTGTAATTAATATTAACGACTCCAATGTTATAGAAATTAAATCAGCAAACGTAAAAGGACATTATACTCTTTACGGTACAGCATCAGATGAATATCCTGAACTCCCTGAGATAAGTATGGATAATTCCATGGAACTGGATCAGGCCGTATTAAAAGAGATGATAAAAAAAGTAATATATGCGGCAGCAAACGATACAATAAAACCGGTTTTCAACAGTATTTATCTTGTCTCTGAAAATCCGGGATCAATAACAGCCATCGCTACTGATTCCCGAAGATTATCAATGATAACACGGAGTATAGATAGCGACATAATCGTAGGGGAAGGAATAATAATTCCGCTTAAAACTATAAATGAGGTCTTCAGACTTCTTAATAATACAGGTACCTGCAGAATATCCTTTGATAGTAATCAGTGTTATTTCAAAATTGATGATACTGAAATTATATCCAGAATTGTCGACGGCCAGTTTCCAAATTATAAACAGATTATACCTAAAGAATACAGCCTGAAGGCTGTTATAGAAACCACACGAATACTTGATTCTGTAAAAAGGGCAATGATATTTACACGGGAGCCTGCTTATAAAATAATAATGACTTTTAATAAGGATAATCTTAAAATCGAGGCAAATACTCCTGAACTTGGAAAAGCTGAAGAGGAGATTAATTTTGAATCGGACAGCAAAGAAAAAATTATTCTTGGGATTAACGCTCAGTTTCTTCTGGATACCCTTAAACAGGTAAATTCCTATTCATTCGTATGCGGTATAACGGGACAGATGAGTCCTGTAACAATTATACCAGAGGATGATAAAAACTATATATCTGTTATTATGCCTATACAGATAAAAACCGCATCTGAATAGTAATGATACTTCAGACTCTTAAACTTATGAATTTCAGAAACTACCAGTCTCTGGAAATCAGTTTTTCTCCTGATATTAATTTTATTACAGGAAATAACGGATCTGGTAAAACAAATATTATTGAAGCCGTTTCAGTAATATCAAACCTGAAATCTTTCAGAAATATATCAGATTCGCATATAGTAAAATGGGGAAACAAATCATATTACTGCAGCGGGGATATTGAAAAATCTGAATATGAAAAATTTGAAGTCGGTTTTTTTAATGACAGTGAAAAGATAAAAAAAAAAATTAAAATAGACGGCAGAGAGATTACCAGGGCTTCTGACTATTACGGCAAACTTCTCACAGTGGTTTTCAGCCCTTCTGACATAAATATAATTAACGGGGCTCCTGAAATACGCAGAAGGTATATTGATTCAGTTATATCTAAAATATATCCTGATTATATAGATGAGTTGAATGAATTCAGGTCTGTTTTAAATTCAAGAAATGTACTTCTGAAAAAAATAAGAGAAGGTCATTCTGACAGTAAGCAGCTGAATATATGGGACAGGCTTTTTGCTGATAAGGCATTTATAATATTTAAAAGACGTAAAGATTTTATTAAAATATTTAACGGTTATTTTAAGGATTCCTATTCCCTGATAAGCAGTGAACCAGAGTCACCTGAAATAAGGTATGCTTCTGCAAATTTTGAAAATGCTGATGAATTATACAGTTTTGTTCAGGCAAGGTTAAAAGAGGATATGAGAAAGGGGAATACCGGTACTGGTCCGCAGAGAGACGATTATATTTTTCATAACAGCTCTTTAGTAAATTTTAATAATTTTGCATCACAGGGACAGAGACGGACGGCATCTATATCTTTAAAACTTGCTGAATTTGAGATTATAAGACAGATAAAAGGTAAAAAAAGTATTATTCTGGTCGATGATATATTTTCAGAACTTGACGAAAAGAGACGTGGTAATATGATTGATCTACTGAGAGATAAAAACCAGATTATTTTTACCATGGTCACAACTGATTATATTAAGAGCGACATTCCAGGTGATATTAAAAGATTTTCTGTTGAAAGCGGAATAATACAAAATAATTGATCAGGAAAAAAATTTGAAATTCAGGTTTGGAGATAAAAGGAAAAAAAATACAGTTTCTTTCAGTAATCTGGTTTCTGATATTATTGATGATCTTGATTTAAATGAATCTTTTTTCATGGAAAGACTTAGAGAAAGGTGGCCTGAATATGTTGGCAACATTCTTTCAACTCATAGTTTTCCTGACAGGATATTCAGTAATATCCTGTTTATCAGAGTAGACCATTCCGTATATGCCAATGAGCTTTCTATGCATCAGGGTTTTATACTTAAAAAAGTAAAAGAGGATTTCGGTTCAGGTTATATTAATGCTATAAGGTTTGAAGTTAAGAAAAGCAGATGGAACAGGAATAAATAGTGTTTATTCATATTGGAAATAATGTCCTTATAAGTGACAGAAAATGCGTAGGCATATTTAATACTGAAACTTTAAAGAAATCGGATGTTAACAACTGGATGTTTGATAAATTCAGTGAAGATGAAAAGTCGATTGTCGTTGATATAAAAAATAGAATTACAGCAACCGGTGTAAGACCATTTACTGTTATTAAACGGGAATCTATTAATAATGATGAATTAGTATGGAGCAGAAAAGATGACTAAAAATTACAGTGCCAACAACATTCAGGTTCTTGAAGGACTTGAAGCTGTAAGAAAAAGACCTGCAATGTATATAGGTTCTACTGATGTTTACGGGCTTCATCACCTTGTATATGAGATAGTTGATAATGCGATAGACGAGGCCCTTGCAGGTCATTGTGATAATATAATCGTAACAATACATAAAGACAATTCCATAGAGGTGCTTGATAACGGAAGGGGGATTCCCGTAGATCCTCATCCTGTATATAAAAAATCAGCACTTGAAATTGTATTAACCAAGCTTCACGCAGGTGGTAAATTTAATAACGATACATATAAGGTATCAGGAGGTCTTCACGGAGTAGGTGTTTCAGTAGTTAATGCCCTTTCGAAGAAGATGACTGTTGAAGTGTTCAGGAATGGAAAAAAATATGTTCAGAGCTATGAGAGGGGCCTTCCGTTAAAGGATGTTAAAACTGTAGGGACTACAACAAACAAAGGCACAAGAGTTCTTTTCTGGCCTGACCCTGAAATATTTGATACTGTTGAATATAATTTTGACACTCTTTCAAAAAGATTGAGGGAACTTGCTTTTCTTAATGGAGGAATAAAAATAACCCTCAGGGACGAGAGGGAAATAAAAGATAAAACAGCTAAAGGAACTGAGCATATTTTTCAGTTCAAGGGTGGTATTGTTTCATTTGTTCAGTTTCTTAATGAAAATAAAACATCGGTAATTAAGAAACCTATATTTTTTCATACAGTTAAAGATAATATAGATGTTGAAGTTGCTATACAGTATATAGATTCATATAATGATAATGTTTATACATATGCCAATAATATTAATACCAAGGAGGGAGGAACTCACCTCATAGGATTCAGGTCTGCACTTACAAGGGTTATAAATGACAATCTGAAAAAAGGAAAATTTGATAAAAATATTACACAGCTTTCCGGTGATGATGTACGGGAGGGACTTGTCGCCATCATTAGCGTTAAAATACCGGAACCTCAATTTGAGGGTCAGACAAAAATGAAGCTTGGCAATAGTGAGGTTAAAGGCCTTGTCGAATCAGCGACTTTTGAAAACCTCTCATGGTATTTTGAAGAGAATCCACAGGATGCTAAAAAAATAATAGAAAAATGTATTCTCGGTGCAAGGGCGAGGATTGCAGCAAAGAAAGCAAGGGATCTTACAAGAAGGAAAAGTGCTCTTGAAAACGATACTCTCCCTGGAAAGCTTGCCGACTGTTCTGAACGGGATCCCTCAAAATGTGAAATATATATTGTTGAGGGAGATTCAGCTGGAGGTTCTGCTAAACAGGGAAGAGACAGAAATTTCCAGGCAATACTTCCTCTTAAGGGAAAGATTCTTAATGTCGAAAAATCAAGGCTTGATAAAATACTTTCGAATGATGAAATAAGAACTCTTATTACTGCTATTGGTACCGGGATAGGAGACAGTGAATTTGATCTATCCAAGGCTAGATATCATAAGATAGTCATAATGACAGATGCTGATGTGGATGGTGCCCATATCCGCACACTGCTTCTTACTTTTTTTTACAGGTATATGCCTGATCTGATAAGAAACGGTTATCTATATATAGCACAACCCCCTCTTTATAACATTAAATCAGGGAAAGAAGTGCATTATGTATATACTGATGATGAAAAGGATGCTCTTTTGAAAAAATTTAAAGAGCAGAAATATTCAATTCAGAGATATAAAGGTCTTGGAGAAATGAATCCTGACCAGCTCTGGGAGACTACCATGGATCCTGAAAAAAGGATAATGCTTCAGGTTCAGATTGATGATGATGTTGAAGCTGAAAAGATTTTTACAGTGCTTATGGGTGATGCTGTAGAACCAAGAAGAAGATTTATTGAAGATAATGCCCGTAACGTGCAGAATCTTGACCTTTAATATTATATTTACCGGAGATAAGAAGTGCCATCGAAAAAAGATAAATACAAGCCACAGAATAGCAGTGTAATTAATGTCGAAATAGAAGACCAGATGAAAGTTGCATATATTGATTATGCAATGAGCGTAATTGTAGGAAGGGCTCTTCCGGATGTAAGGGATGGGCTTAAACCTGTTCACAGGCGTATTCTACATGCCATGAACGAAAGAGCCTGGAGAAGCGACAGGCCATATGTAAAATCAGCGAAAATTGTCGGTGAAGTTATAGGTAATTATCATCCCCATGGTGATGCTGCTGTCTATGATACAATGGTCAGGATGGCCCAGGATTTTTCAATGAGAATGACTTTAATTGACGGCCAGGGCAACTTCGGATCTGTTGATGGAGATCCAGCTGCAGCTTACAGGTATACTGAAGCAAGAATGAACAAAATGGCAGAAGAACTGCTGCATGATATTGACAAGGAAACAGTTGATTTCACTCCGAACTTTGATGATACCAGGAAGGAACCGGTTGTACTTCCTGCAGCTTATCCTAATCTCCTGGTAAACGGCTCAGAAGGTATTGCTGTGGGGATGGCAACAAAGATTCCTCCTCACAACCTTGGAGAAGTAATAGATGCGACAGTTCACCTAATTGATAATCCTGATGCCACAATAAAGAATCTGATGAAATTTATAAAAGGTCCTGATTTTCCCACAGGTGCTTCAATTATGGGAAATGAGGGAATTGTTAAAGCCTATTCAACAGGGCGTGGAAGCGTTATTATACGTGGAAAATATAGTATTGAAGAGGGTAAGAAAGGAAGAGAGGAGATAATTATTACTGAAATACCTTTTCAGGTAAATAAGGCCAATCTTATAACACGAATCGCTGATCTTGTAAATGGCAAGATCATTGAAGGAATATCAGAATTAAGGGACGAATCTGACAGAAACGGTATGAGAATATATATCGGCCTGAAAAAAGATGCTAACAGCAATATTATTATAAATAAACTTCTTAAACATACGCCTCTTCAGACTTCTTTCGGAATCATACTTCTTGCTCTTGTTGAAGGAGTGCCGAAAATTCTGGATCTTAAAGGGCTTCTTTCTAATTATATTCTTCACAGGCGTGAAGTTGTTATAAGAAGAACTAAATATGATTTAAGAAAAGCAGAAGAGAGAGCTCATATTCTCGAAGGTCTGAAAATTGCCCTGGAAAATATAGATGAAGTTATTGCTATAATTAAAGGTTCTAAAACTCCGGATGAAGCTTCCGGTAAACTCATTAAAAAATTTCAACTTACGGAAATTCAGGCAAAAGCTATTCTTGAAATGAGACTGCAGAGACTTACAAGTCTTGAAGTTAAAAAGATAATAGATGAGTTAAAAGAACTCCAGAAACTTATAAGTGAGCTTAAAGCACTTTTGAAAAGTGAAGTAAAAATAAATAATCTTATTAAAACAGAACTTACGACAATAAGAGACAAATATTCTGATAAAAGAAAAACTGAAATATTACTTGGTGCCGCATCAAATACAGATTTTGATATAGAAGACCTCATTGCTGACGAGAGTATGGTTGTTTCAATAACAAATGACGGTTTTATCAGAAGAATGCCAATTGATACTTTTAAAAAACAGGGCCGTGGTGGTAAAGGTGTCATGGGGATGTCTTCCAAACGTGAAGATTTTATTAAAATGATGACCGTTGCTGCAACACATGATACTGTTTTTCTTTTTTCAAATAAAGGTAAGATTTTTGCGCTGAAGACATATGAAATTCCTCAATCTTCAAAAGCAAGCAGAGGTAAATCTCTCAAGGGAATAATAAACCTTGCATCAGGCGAGAACATAACAGCTATCTGTTCAATTAAAAGTTTTGATACTGATGATTATCTCTGCATGGCAACAAAATTCGGTATACTTAAAAAGACAGCTGTTGATGAATTTGTGAATGCAAAAAAAGGGGGAATTATCTGTGTAAATCTTAAAAAAGATGATGAACTCGTTGATGTTAAGGTTGTTGAAAAAGAGAGTGATATTGTAATAGCATCTAAAAAAGGCTCTCTTCTTCGTACAAATCTTCTTAAAATGCGATCTATGGGGCGTACTGCTGCCGGGATAATAGGGATGAGACTTGCCAGTGATGATTATATTATAGGAATGGATATAGTTAAATCAAATTCCTCCCTTTTTGTGATAACTGATAAAGGTTTTGGGAAAAGGGTTTCTTATAATAATTTTGTAAATAAGGGCCGTGGCGGCAAAGGAATGGCATATCTTAAGATAACTGATAAAAACGGTGATGCTGCAGGTATCAGATCTGTTATGATAAAGGATGAGATAATTATAACATCTCATTCAGGGATGACAATAAGATTACTTGCCGGTGATATTTCATCACAGGGGAGATCAACAGTGGGCATAAGACTTCTGGATCTGGGAGAAACAGATATAGTTTCAGATTTTGCAGTTATTTCGGATCATGAGGAATAGATAGGGTTTCTATATGAATAGAATGATTTTAATATTGGCCCTCGGTTTTTTACTGGCAAGTGTTTACTTTTTTTTCATACAAAAAGAGCTGTTTGCAGGTTCAATTACGATAATACTATGCATTGTCTTTAATCTGCTTTTTGCTATGCTCAATACTGTAAACACAACTGATAGGAAGTAATATTTCTTCAGGTTTACGATGAAACAGATAAAAAAATAATTTTTAAAATGATTAAATTATTTTTTATTGACTGAAAATAAAGATTTCTATTATATGTCTCATTAGAATTTATACAGAATAATTCCCGGTGATTATGGAGAGAGGGCAACACCTGTATCCATTCCGAACACAGAAGTTAAGCCTTTATTCGCCGATGGTACTGCACGGGTAGCTGTGTGGGAGAGCAGGAAGTCGCCGGGTTTACATATAAAAAAAGACATCTTAATGATGTCTTTTTTATTTTTTTAAACTTGTTTAAATAATAGTTTTTTTATTAAAAAAGCTGCCATCATGGCAGCTTTTTATCAAACTAATAATTTAATTTTATTTCCACTCAGCAGCAGAAACCTTCTTTTTCAAACCTTTAGCTTTTACTTCGTAAATTATTTCACAGTTATCTTCTTCATCAAAAGTAGCTTTTCTAACAGAGCCGCCTTTTACTATACCGGAAACTTCCTGTGCAATAGCTATACCTGTATTCTCGAAATCAGACATACCGGCAGCACCTTCGATTTTTGAACCTTTAAATTTTTCAAGAACCTGATATTGTGCGTTCAGTATAGCTGCTCTTTTTGCGCTTTCCCTTCTTGCGACTTTATTTTTCAGCTTGGAGTTTGGAACACCAGCAGCTGCAAGTCTGTATGTATTGTCATCTACCCAGCCTTCTGTGTTAAAAGATTCACCTTGTACTTGTCCGCCTATTTTACCTGTACAGGATGTGAAAGTAAACATAAGGCCCATTGCAAGAACGAGACTCATAGCAAACAACTTCTTCATGAGAAGAACCTCCTCGGTTTAAGTTAAATATTTTATACTCATGCTCGTTTTTTTCATGAGTTTATTAAGCATTTTTACAATAAAAAATAATTTTAAGCAAGTCAACCCAAAATTGCGATTTTTTATATTTAATTTTTATCTAGAATTGCTCATTTTAGAGTTTTTTTATTGTTTAGTTTTCAAATATGTCTTCTCTGAGTATAAAAATCAATAATATTGTATTTATGAGAAAATTGACAATAAACCAGTAAAACGATATAATTCCTATATTCAGCCAGTTATCTATCAGTTTTGAACCGAATCCGGCCAGAAATCCTGCTATAATATATCTGTAATATCTTGAGTAGATTGTTTCAATAATATCAGTGAAATTATTGTATATGGTGACTCGCGTCTCTTCAAAATACATAGCAAGTTTAGGACCTGAATAAAAGATAATTGCCGGCATGAGCGCTGAATTTATTATCCAGTTTGTAAAAAAAGAGAGAATAATTATTGCAATGAAAGCGGATAGAAGTACTATAACTGTAAGTCTGAAAAGAGGGTAGTTGCTTGAAATTTTATTAAGCATCTCTCCAAGCTGAGGTATAATATTACTTATATCATTACGTGTATATTCATTCTTTGAGATGAAAAGATTGAAATAATATGTAATAATAAAAGATAAAACTGAGTAAAAGAGCAGTATTAATAAAATTTCCAAGTTCAATTCAGACTCCTGAAGAAGAGATAAAGTTTGTTTTTGTTTGAAACAATATAATATATGTGATTGGAAAAAACTATCAAGGGGGATTAATTATGAGAATAATTTCAATTCTTGTTTTTTTTATTTTTCTGGTTGGGTGTACGGGTAAAGAAACAATTAAAGAACCGGATAATACCGTAAATGATAATAAAATTATAGAGACGGTTAAACCTGCAACCGGATGGACGGACAGGGATACCTATACGGTTTCTGTTATTGCCGAGGATATTGATAAAGCGAAACAGGCGGCAAAACATAAAATTCTTCAGGATATTGTTAAAGTCAGAATGATTAATGAAAGCAGATATACTGACATTACAAAGATAAGTGCAGAGTTTGATAAACCGTTAAAAGAAGGGAAGATTCTTTCTCAAAGAAATACAGCAAAAGGGATAGAAATATTTTTTCAGATAAAAGATTCCGGTCTCAGGGAAAAATTTGAAAAAAAATAATTCAACTCAGGATAATAACTTTTCTGCCATATATTGAAATTTTATCTTCACAGTAAAGTTTAACGCTTTCACTGAGTATCCGGTGTTCCTGTTCCAGTATTCTTGCTGAAAGCGTATCTTCGTTGTCATCTTTTTTTATTTCTACTGCTGCCTGTAGAATAATAGGCCCTGTGTCAGTACCTTCATCCATAAAATGTGTTGTGCATCCTGAGATTTTAACACCATGTTCCAGGGCCTGTTTCTGGGCATTTTTTCCGGCAAAGGAGGGGAGAAGTGACGGGTGGATATTAATGATTTGCATTTTGTATCTATTGATAAAAAGAGGAGTAAGAAGTCTCATATATCCGGAAGCAACAACGAGATCCGTATTATATTTTTCCAGGTATTTAATGATTTCTTTTTCATGATCTTCACGTGAATTAAAATTTTTAGGATCTATAAAAAAAGAATCAATACCAAGTCTGGCAGCTTTTTCTTTGCATTTTGCGTTAGCTTTGTCGGTTATAAGGACGCCGATGTCTGCGCAAATATTTCCTGATATAATATTTTCAGCTACTGCTGTGAAATTGGAGCCTCGTCCTGAAGCGAGAAAGGAGACGGTTTTTTTTTTATCAGATTTTATTTTCATATTATATTCTCATAGTGTTAAGTTTGTCGTCTTCAATAGCAGCAACTGTTTTTATTTCTTTGCTAGTTTTGTCAAAAGAAAATATAGATACGGTGTCTTCTCCTACAGCAGGTTTGCCATACCTTGATATTATTGAGAGAATTATATTAATATTTTTATCATCCATAATTCCTTTTACATAAACAGAGGGGCCTTTAAATTCAGGCCTGATTACTGAATCACCGGGAAGAATCAGTTTTTCGAGTTCAATTGATTCTTTTTCATTTCTTGCGACAATTATTTTTAGGTTTTTATTTATTCGGAGATGTCTCCCTATTGTCAGGAGATATAGATCGGTTTCTGTTATCTCTTTCTGAAATTCAAAAAGATCCCTGACTCGGATTGAATAGGATTTGTCAGTGAATAAACAGCCTCCTGCAGGGGCGGAATAATCATCAATGCCATAAAGCTTTGCAAGTTCCATCTGTCTTTTACGTCCTCTTCCTGAAATATCAAGAAGACTGTTTCTGTCAATTTTTCCTTCTAGTTCAGGAATCGTCGGTTCAAGAATTTTTGCTGACAGGGGCCTGAGAAGTCTTCCTTTTAAACCGCTGATTTTCTCAATATGAATCATTGTGTTCTTTTGCTGCGACATAGGCCGTTGGCCAACAACTTCGCCTGTTGCCACAAATTCAGCATTCATCTGGTTCATAAGATCAGCGGCTTTTTGCATAAAGAAAAGCTTACAGTCTATACATGGATTTATATGTTTTCCATAACCGTGAGGAGGGTTTTTAAGCATCTTTATATATTCTTTGCCACAGCGGTGAAAAATAAGTTTCAGTCCGTTTTTTTCAGCGAGTCTGGATGAATCAAGTTCTTCCGGATTCATATGTGGGGCATAATAGGGAAGGATGCAGTATAAACCGGTTATCTCTATTTCCTGTTCCATCAGTATTTTTGCAGCCAGTATACTGTCAAGACCTCCTGAGTAGAGGACAATTCCTTTTATTCGCGACATCAGATTTCACCATATTTTATAAGCTCAATATTGACTGTTTCTCCTGCGCTGATATGTTCTGCTTCTTCAGGAATATCAATAAGACAGTTTGCTCTGCTCATTGATGTTAAAATTCCTGAACTCTGTAACCCGGTAGATTTTACTGTAAATATGCCATTATTTAGAGAGAAAATTCCCCTTAAAAAATTTCTTCTCCCTTTTTGTTTGTTAAGATCTTCAGTTGTTATAGCCTGGATTACAGGATTATTAATTTTTCCGGAACCTGAAATTTTAAGAAGAGAGGGCTTTACAAATTTATTAAAGGAGACCATCGAAGAGACAGGGTTTCCCGGTAATCCGAAAAAAAGCCTGTCTCCTATGACTCCGAAAACTACAGGTTTTCCCGGTTTCATAAGTATTGATTTAATTTTAATTTCAACACCAAGCTTTTTTAATACATCAGGAATAAAATCATAACGACCCATTGAAACTCCGCCTGATGAAATAATAATATCATAATTCAAAAGTTCTTTGAACTTTTCCAGGACTTTATCTTTATCATCTCTGACGATTCCTGCGTAATGAGGATTTCCTCCATATTTTTTTACTTCTGAATATAGCACATATGCATTACTGTTATAAATTTTATCTCCCGGGTTTTCATTTCCCGGTTCAAGAATTTCATCTCCTGTTGATAGAATCGCAACTTCAGGTCTTTTCATTACAGGTACTTCTGCAAAATTCATAGATGCAAGAAGACCTATTTCGGCAGAGTCGATCTTTGTTCCTTTTGTTAAAACCTTTTCCCCTTTTTTAATATCCTCTCCTGCAAAGCGTACATGTTCATATCTGGCAAAGGCTTTTCTGATAATAACGGAATCGCCTTTTTCTTCTGTATTTTCAAATGGTATTATTACATCAGCACCATCCGGCACTGCTGCCCCCGTCATAATTCTGACAGCATATCCTGATTGTACAGGCTTGCCATTGCTCTCTCCTCCGGCTCGTATTTCGTGGTCTATTTTCAGGATTACCGGTCTGTCTTCTCCTGCTTTTTCTATGTCGCTGAAGAGTACAGCATAGCCATCCATGGACGAGTTATCTTTAGGGGGTACGTTAAAGGACGCTGTAATATCCTCAGCCAGAAACCTGTTGAATGCATCGAGCAGATTTACATTTTCTTTTTTAGTCTGTGGTTTAACTGATGAAAGAATAATTTCATAGGCTTCTTGAACAGGAATCATATAGTTTACCCGAATTTTTAGTTTATAAGGTTAAAAATGTAAAAAAAAATCCTCATGTAAAGTAAATTTTTTTATGATTTGAACTCTTTAAGTGTAACTTTATTTCTATAATTACTATAATATAGTTATTAAGGGTTTTTACTAATGTCGATTTATAGAGAGTAATAATATAAATTAACACTTTATTATTAGTATTTTCCTTGAAAAAAAAGAGTGAATTTATAAGCTTTGATAAAATAAAAAAAATTTAAAGAGGGAATATGAATACAACAACCGGTAACCAGAGCAAGTACAGAGAAAGGTATAACGATCATCAGTTTCTGTCAGAAAGCGTTCTTAATGATGAGAAAGAACAGGAATTTTTCAGGCAGATAAGGATAAGACTTAAAGAGGTAAGAAAGGAACTTAAAATTACCCAGAGAGAATTTGGTGAATCAGCAGGTATCGACCGAAGGTATGTCGCCAAGGTCGAATGTGGTTCACAGAACCCTTCATTTAAGTTTCTGAGAAGTGTTTCCATCAGGCATAAGATTTCATTAGACTGGCTGCTTTACGGGGTTGGTGAGAAATTTGTTAATGCCACTGAACACAATTACGGGAATGAACTTGTTACTTTTAAGAGACTTCTCGATAAAGGGTCACAGGAAGATATTGATGTTGTAATCAAGATGATCAATAAAATACTCAACTAAAAATGAAAAGGGGCTTTAAGCCCCTTTTTTTTTGCCTTTTCCGTAGAACGGAGGGTAATCTGTAATATCTCTGATTTCTTCATATAAAGGCTGCATTTTTTTATACATTTTCATATATACTTTATCAAAAAGCTCTCCATAAATTTCACTGTTTTTTCTATCCGGCTCAAAAGTTTCAGAGACACCTGTCATTGAGTTGACTGCACTTTTAAAATCACTGAAAGCTTTTATTCCCACTGCTGCATCAATAGCCGCTCCAAGCGCAGATGTTTCATATGTGTGCGGTTTTTCCGCAGGGAGATTGAATATATCCGCAGTGAGCTGCATTGCAGTTCTGCTCTGAGAACCGCCGCCTGAAACTCGCAGTTTTTCTATTTTAACTTTATTTCTTTTTTCTGTGCGTATGGCTCCCTCTTTAAGAGCATAGGAGAGACCTTCAAGTATTGCTCTGTATACATGTGCCCTTGTATGAACATCCCCAAATCCTATAATGGCCCCTTTTGCCTCGGGTCCCGGTACCTTCACTCCCGGTGACCAGAAGGGCTGAAGCATGAGCCCCATAGATCCGGGTGGAATGCTCCCCGCCATCTGATCCAGAAGAATTTCCGGCGATATCCCTTTCTTTTTCGCAAGAAGAACTTCATTTTGGGCGAATTCGTTTTTAAACCAGCTGACCATCCAGTATCCCCTGTAGATCATTACCTCTGTATTGTATGAACCCGGTACTGCACTGGGGTAGGGGGGGAGAAAAGGTATAATCTCAACATACTTGCTGTTTGTGGTTTCTATTGTAGCCGTTGTTCCAAAGCTGAGGCATGCAATATCCGGAGTGAGACATCCTGCACCGAGAACTTCGCATGCTTTGTCCGTTGCGGCAGCTATTACCGGAATGCCTTCCGGTATACCTGTCTCAGAAGATGCCTTTTTTGATATTCTCCCCATTGTTTCTGAAGATTTGACAAGGTTCGGCAGCTGTTCCTTTCTGATTGCGGGGAACATTTTCCATTTTATATCTTTCTCATCCGCCCATGTCTGTTTTTTAAAATCGAATGGGACATATCCAACCTGGTTTCCGGTTGAATCGGTAAGTTCACCTGTGAGTCTGTATGTTAAATAACCTGAAAGAAAAAGAAATTTATCTGTTTTTTCCCATAATTCAGGCTGATTCTGGGCAATCCAGTTTGCCTCACTTTCCATTATTGCATATATTACCGCTTCATAAAGGTTGAGCGCTTTTAAAGCTGTTTTGAAATATAGAGGAGGCCAGTTCCCCAGTTCAGCTTTTCTCCTGTCAAGCCATACTATTGCGGGCCTTAAAGGTTTCCCTTTAATGTCAAGGTTTATCATTGTATTCCGCTGTGTGGTTATGGTTACTGCTTTAATGGATTCATTTTTAACAGGAAGATCCCGGAATAATTTTTTTGAACTTTTAACAAGGTTTTTCCAGAAGTATTCGGGATCCTGTTCGGCCCAACCCGGACTCACTGAATAATAGGGTTCAATTTCTGTTTTAACTATTTTCAGGATATTACCACTGAAGTCGATTAATGCAAGGCGAATAGATTGTGTTCCGGCGTCTATGGAAAGGACTACGTCGGTGGATTTTTTTTTCCCAGCCATGAGGTTGCTCCTCTTTAGTGAGTGGTCTGAATTTTTTTTATCGCGGATTCGATGTTTTCAGATATAGAAATGTATTCAGTTAATCCTACAATATCCATAACCTTAAGAAGATGATCTGATAATCCTGTAAAGATGAATTCTCCATTAGATTCTTTATGGATATGTATTATTTTTATAAAGGATGAAATTCCTGATGAATTTATATAATTTGATTTGGAAAAATCAAAAATATATACTCTTGATCTGTTCTTTTTTTTAATTTCTGCGTAGGTTTCTTTCAGTAAACTGTCAGATTCAGACGTGATGTCTCCTTCCAGAAAGACAACAGGAATATCTTTTTCCAGGACCCATTTAATGTTGAAAGGATTCATATTCTAGTCTATTTTTTTCCCTTTAAGGCTTTATACGGGACATTATAATCCCCTTTTGCATTCCAGATTGTATAGCCGCTGCATCCGCTATCAACAGCTCCTTTAACCTGATCTATTATATAATCAGGTCCCCATGCCGGTGACATCAGGTTAAATCCCTGAATATATGGCCTGAGCAGCACTCCTCTGTTAACCATCTTCATGCTTCTGATTCCGCCATCTCTTACAATTCTGTATGGTCTTTCGTATCTGTTATATTTTTTATAATACCTTGACCCGAAATGTGATGGATAAACCATGGGGCATATTACATCAACCGTATGTGAAAGATCCTCTATATCCTGTCCGATCATATTGCCAAAATGATACCATGAATTAAAACCATAAATATCTACCGATACAGCAATAGTTAAAGATTGTTTAGCCTTTTTTAAAAAATCAATTAAAATTTCAGATTTATAGGTTTCTTTATCATTCTGAAATGAAAATTTACATAAATGAACAGGTCCGTCTGAAGGAAAACGTATATAGTCAAATTGTATTTCATCAAAACCGGCTTTTTCCAGTTCTCTGGCAAGATTAATATTATAGTTCTGAACAAAAACCGAATATGGGTCGACCCAGTATTCCCCTTCCGCACCGATCCAGGATCTGCCTGTTCTTATGTTTTTAATTGCGTACTTTCCTTTATACGCGTTGAACATTTTCTGATCTTTAAATGTTACAATACGGGCTATTGAATAGATTCCACCGGCTTTTAGTTTTTCAATAATCGATTTGAGATTTACCGGTCTTCGAATTGCTCGTATCTCTGCTGCCACCCGGTTTTCTGTGGGGAAATAGACATTTCCGAAATCATCTTTCATGTCTATAACGAAAGTGTCTATTTCACTTTCGGCGGCTATTTTAAGATATCTGTTAAGGTTTTTTCGAAGAGCCGGGACGCTGAGATATATTGCTTTTTTTTCAGACGCTGTTTTATCTGCAGATTTTATTACCGGATTATTAATCCATAATGATAATGCAGGTATCCGGTTTTTCTTATCTGTTATAATTGCGGAAAGAATGTCTTTCCTTTTCGATATTTTTTCCGCAGTGCGGTTGTATTCATTTAAGAAATCATCAATTAAACCTGCAGCTGTTTCGACTTTTTTCCAGTCTGAAAAATAGACTTTTCCATTAATACTTTTTATATCATATATTATTGAATCAAGACTTCTATTATCAGCTTTTTTTACAGAAGAAAATTTTCCGGAGTTTATGCTTTTTTTATATAAACCGCCGCCGAACTCAAATCCTGCGTATAAAGTTTTTTTGTCCGTAAATAAATATGAAACCTGCTCTGTGAATTTCATTGTTCCTGAATAGGGTTCTCCCGGAAGGCCATTGCCTGAAGATTTAAAGCTTCTCCCTGAAGATTCGAAAACGCCGTTGAATGATGTGCCGGCGTAGATTTTTTTTCCTGTAACAGCAAGGGCTGTAATATAATTTCTGCCGTTTAATCCTTTCATCGGAACTTCCAGCCATGTTTTTCCCTTATCAGGGCTTCTGTAAATAGTATGCTTGGTTGCCAGTACAAGGCTTTCACCGTTATCCGGGTCCACGGCAAAAGCGGAAATTTTTCTGTAGCCGGGGTTTTTGCTGTATATGCTCCTCCTCATGAATTTATCAGAGCTTATGTTGATCCATTTTTCATCTTCAAGCCTGAAGATCCCTGAAGAGAAAGTAGCAAGGTATATATCCTTTCCTCCACTGTAAAATCTGATAGCAGAGGTGTTGCCGGGCAGACCTTTATTAAACCGGCTCCATGATCGTCCGTCGTTTTCTGAAACAAGAATACCTTCTGAGGATGAAACCGCGAAAATTTTTCTTTCAGAATCCGGGGAGGAATTAAAAGGGGAAAAGAGCATAATCACCAAAAAGATAATTATTGCCGGTAATTCAAATCTGATGAACATTTTATGCTCCGAACTTTCTGTTGAACATCTCTTCATTCATAATAGTGTATGCGTAGCCCTGTTCTGTTAAAAAAAGCTGCCTGTTATGGGCAAATTTTTCCTCAACGGAATTAGACGTGATGATTGTATAGAAATAAGCGAAATTGTCCTCTTTTTTAGGGCGCAAAACTCTTCCGAGCCTCTGGGCCTCCTCCTGTCTTGAGCCGAATGTTCCTGAAATCTGTATTGCCACATTCGCATCAGGGAGATCAATAGAGAAGTTCGCTACCTTTGATACAATGAGATTTTTAATCTCACCTGTTTTAAATTTTCTGTAAAGTTCTTCTCTATCAGCCACAGGAGTGCTTCCGGTTATTAAGGGGAAGCCGAAAATTGCTTTGTACTCCTCCAGCTGGGAGATGTACTGTCCTATTATAATTATATTAGCATCAATGTGATGTGATAATATACTTTTAACAATATCGGTTTTTCTCGGGTTCTCAGAGGCTATACGAAATTTCTCCCTGTCCTTTGAAACGGAGTACTGGATCCTTTTCTCCTCGGGAAGATCAATACGTATCTCAGTACAGAGGGCAGTGGCGATCCAGTTTGATTTTTCCAGAAGTTTCCAGGGCATGTCATATTTCTTGGGCCCGATAAGGCTGAATACGTCAGACTCGAGTCCGTCCTCGCGTATAAGGGTTGCAGTAAGACCAAGCCTTCTTTTGCTCTGAATTTCTGATGTCATTCTGAAAACAGGGGCGGGGAGGAGGTGAACTTCGTCATATATTATCAGACCCCAGTTTTTTGAACTGAAGAGATCAAAATGTACAAATCCCTCCTTCTTGTTCTTTCTGTATGTGAGGATGTTATAGGTAGCAATCGTTATCGGTTTAATCTCCTTTTTATCTCCGGAGTATTCGCCGATCATATCCTCTGTTACCATGCTCCTGTTAACGAGTTCCTCTTTCCACTGCCTGAGGGCAACAGTATTTGTGACAAGTATGAGAGTGGCACTCTTAATGAGGCTCATTATTCCTATTCCCACAATTGTCTTTCCTGCACCGCATGGGAGAACAACAACGCCGCTCCCCCCTTCAGGTCCCCCTCCCTGATGGAAGGCATTTACGGCACTGATCTGGTAGTCTCTGAGCGTAACACCGATTCCGTCAACTCCTTCAGGCCTGATTTCCACATCAAAGGGATCGCCGTCATCATATCCTGCAAGATCCTCTACGGGAAACCCTATTTTTATAAGGGCCTGCTTTATATGACCCCTGAACAGTTTTTTTACTGTAAGACTGTTCTCGTCAGGTCTTTCAATAATGTAGTTCTGGAATTTTTTATTATAAAGTATTTCATTTATAAGGACAGGATCTGATGAAACAAGTGTCAGTTCATCATTATGCATAACAAGCTTCAGCATCCCGTACCGTTTCATCTGTTCCGTAATAGTTGTATGCACAGTGGCAGGTATGTCATATTTCGAGTATGTCTCAAGGCTTGAGATTATATCCTCTAAATTCAGGCCTGATGCAGCGGCATTCCATAGTGATAATGGCGTTATTCTGTAGGTATGGATATGCTCTGGACTCTTTTCCAGCTCTGAAAAGCGTGAAATTGAATTTCGTGCCTCTTCAAATACTGGATTGTCAACTTCCACCAGGAGGGTGTTATCGCTTTGTACTATTACCGGTTTTGTCATTTTAGATTCTTAAAAGATTACGATATAAATTATGATTTAAACTATTTGTCAATAATAAAAAGGTAGATACCGGAATACTCAGTAAATCCGGAAATTTTATCTTTCAGTTAATAGTTCCTTTATTGTATAAATATTTTTCAGTTTCAATAATAGCATGAAATTCTTCAAGCGGATTATCATATTCATAAAGTTCTACTCCCAGAGGAAGTTCAGCTTCAGACGGCACTTCTATAATTGTGCCGGCAAAATAAACACTCTGAACAAAAAGCTGCAACAGGGCCCCGTGACCGCTGTCTGTAAGTTCAATCTCCTTCAACGATTCCATATTATATCCTTTATTTGATGAAAGGGGATCGGTTATGTCAAGCCCTGTAACGCTGTTCAGTTCAGCAGCAATTACCTCATATACCTCTATTAGTTCCCTGTTGTTTTTATCAAGGTTAAAATTTTCCAGCATTCTGCTGCATGTTACCATGTCATAACCGTATTTAAGGTTATTCATAATCAGTGGAACGTCTTTGATCATCCCCTGTGTTGAAGGATCAAGGGTTATCAGGTATTTATACCCCATATCTTTGGCAAAACAGAATGCCGAGTCTATACTGGTCCCGTAGCCAAGGGGAGCTTCATGAATAATGCATTTGGCAAATTTGTAATCGCTAATCTCTTCGATAATATCGTACTCGGACCCGTCATCCACTATAAGCAGATCCACATCATCAACATTCTGTATCTCAGGGATTGCCTTTTTAATGAATTCTATGTTGTTGTCTGAGATAATACATATAAGGAAGTCTTTCATTTCCGCTCCATTTATCCGTTTATTGCAAGTTAATTATTATATACAGATGAATCAATAATGTTTTGTCTGCATTTTAAAGTTATAATCTGTTCAGGAATTATTATTAATCAGGTTTTATTTTTGACAATTATATTCTAATTAATTGAAAATGTATTTTTATAACAGTATTTATTCCTTAATCTATTTAAAATAAAAAATGTTCTATTACCCCCGCCGCCGAAGGCGGCGGGGTATATAATTTTTTTTACTCTAAAATATATATTCAGGAATTATTACTGATTTTATAAATATAAAGTAATCAAAAGGGGAAAATCATGTCTATACTAATAAAAGATATTCAGAGAAATTCCAATGAAATCATAAGAATTGAGGTTTCAGAATTCAAAGGGAAAGAGCTTATAAATATCCGTATATGGTATGTTGCGGGGAGGGATATGGACGGTAACGATGTCTATAAGCCGACCCAGAAAGGTGTAGCACTTAATATCTCTGAATTCAGTGAATTGCGTGATGGAATACTGAAGCTTGAGGAGTATATAAAAGACAAGGCAGGAGATGCTGTTCCTGAGCAGCCCGCTCCAGTTCATAAAGCTGATTACTCTGAAGGGATTCCTGATCAGGAGGAGGAAAAGGCCGATGAGGATGAAAACAGTTAGATTTCAGGTTCTATTATTCCGTCCTCAAAAAGGCCCAGTATTATTCTGACGCATTCATTCCTGGCGCGATTGACCTGAACTTCATCATGAAGAATATCAGGATTAATCGTGCCTGAAATTACACCTTTAATAAGTGCTGATGCCGGATAGCTTATATTTTCTGTTACTTTATCCTGCAGTTTTCTGTTACTCTGCTTCAATGCTGTTGAAAGGATAAACCATCCTGTTTGCCTGAGAATAATCTCGAAGTCTTTTTTCTCCTGTATTGATGATATAAGTAATGAAAAATGTTCGTTGCCGGATCTGAATAAAGAGACAAGGAGTGCCCTGTATTTTTTTATAAATTCAATTCTCGCATCTGTAATATCGGATCTGTATTTACAGGCATAGCTGCTGAAAATTTCATCAATCCTTTCCGGTGTGAAAAATTTATCAAAGAACCGGTATTTTTCATGAGTATAATCGCTGAATGCATCTCTGATAATATTGTCATCACATTTAAGCAGGGTTTTATAGAGAAGATTTTTTCCGGAAATCTCTTCAATCCATAAATCCCACCCCTTCCTGAAATAAAGTTCGTAATCTGAAATTTTTTTTACCAGATCCGAGAGAATCCTGAAATTCTCGGAAAACCTGTTCTCCCCCTTTTTTAAAACCTGTCCAAGGCTCTCTTCAACCGAGTATATTCCGCAGGATATATCCTCCCTCGTTACTTTTCCCCTGTATTTATCGAGTTCCTCCCTGAGGCTGGCCTGACCGTTTTTTGAAAGAGAATTTTTTATTTTCAGTGAATTTTCCGGAAAGCCGTTTATCAGTAGTACAAGCTGGTAATCAGACAGTTCATTCTTTCTTTTCATTATCTCGAATATTTCTGATAGTTCTTTACTATCCAGTTTTTCAAGGAGTACCCTGATTGAAGGTACCAGGATTCCCGGTTTTTTGAAAAAGAGAGTTAATGTTTCAGCAATATTAAAGTCCGGCAGGGTTGTATCAAGGGAGGGGATTAGAATATTGAAAAACCTGGGATCGAGGTCTACGGTGATAATGATTTCACCGGAATCTTTTCTTAAGGCAATTGTGTACTGATAAAGATGTTGTTTTTCTTCATTGCCGGATAAAGCTTCGGTTATTTCAGCTCCCCGAATCTCCCTTCCCGATATCACCTGCAGAATAAACGCGGTGTCTTTTGCTGATTTGTTCAGCGCCTGGTATATCTTCTCTTTATTAATACCGGAGGCTCCAGATATTGAGATCTGGATATTGATTGTCTCTTTAAGTCTTCTGATTTTAAGTATATAATCTGCGATGCAACGGCTTCGCGCAGGCTCTATTGATGAGTAGGAGGGGTGAAATTTTAATCTGCTGAAATAAGCGGATATTCCGGGGAAAATTAATTCAGTTATAATCCTGGAGAGAATGAAAGGGGAATCCATTTCAGAATTCGATATTCAGGAAAGCTATATCATCATTAACAGGAGTCTTCTCAATGAACAGGTTCACGCTGTTAATCAGTTCATGACAGAAATCCTCCCCTTTAATGTCTTTTTTCTCTTTTATAAACCTGGCAAGGCGTGATTCGCCGAACTCATCGCCGCTGCTGTTTTTTGCTTCCGTGATTCCGTCAGTATAAATGAAAAGCCTGTCCCCTTTAGCCACATTGACGCATTTCTGTTCATAGTCGCTTTCATCAGATATCCCGATAAACCATCCGAATGAATCAAGGGCAAGGACCTGCCCTTTACTTTCCCTGTAGAATAACGCCCTTGTATGTCCTGCATTGGTATAGGTGAGCCTGCCGGTACTCCTGTCGTAAATGAGATAAAAGGCTGTAACATACTGGGTGTCGAGAAGGGTCCCTTTCAGCTCCCTGTTTATCTCTTTCATAAGGAGAGATGTTTCTGAAAATTTAGGCGCGGATATGCTGAAGAGCATCTTGGCCATTGTCATTGTGAGAGCTGCGGGGATGCCGTGTCCCGTAACATCCGCTATTACAAAGGCTGATCGGTTTTTATCGATCTTATAACAGTCAAAGAAATCCCCTCCTATATCCTCTATTGGCTTGTAGACTCCGCTCACTGAAGGGTAATCTATATAGCTGAAATCACTGGGTACAATAAATCGCTGGATTTTTTTTGCTGCCTCAAGCTCACGTTTTATAAGCATGTTCTTTTCATAAAGTTCGGCATTTGCATTTTTAAGGCGGAGGAGGGAGAATACCCTTGCTATCAGTTCCTGCTCATTAAGGGGTTTCACCAGGTAATCATCTGCGCCTGTGCTGAGGCCCTTTATCTTAGAATTAAGGTCATCAAGCGCTGTCATAAGTATTACAGGTGTAAACTGCTCCCTTGAGTCCTTGCTGAACTCCTTCAGGAAACCGAACCCGTCCATTTCAGGCATTATTATATCAAGGAGGATCAGGTCGTACTGCCTCTCTTCGAGCATTTCTAGGCCCTTAATACCGTTTTCAGCCTCATCAACTGCTATGTTCAGGGGGGAGAGAATTTTAACGATAAAAGCCCTGTTCAGCCTGCTGTCGTCAATACAGAGGATTCGATACTTTTTATTTACAAGGTTTTTTATCATTGTTAAATTTCTGTATTATCTTATTTTTTGTACCGCAATCTGCTTCTTTTAATCATTCGTAAATTTCAGTTTAGGATAGAATGGGAACAGATAAATTTCAACTCAGTTTTATTTTTTAGCGGATAATAATGAAAATACTTTTTATACAGCTTCCTCTGCAGGACCACTCCCACGGATATATTAACGGGAATATTGAATACGCTCCTGCCGCGGTTTCAGGTTTTATCTCCCGCAGGTTTCCCTCTGTCTCATGTGAAACCCTGCCGTCTGTAATTGCTAATTTTGGTTCGGATGAGCTGATTGTCAATTATATACTATCCCTCTCCCCTGAATATCTTTCGTTCACATCGTACCTGTGGAACGTGGAGAGAAACCTTAGAATTTCTGAAAGGGTGAAAAAGATTAATCCTGCAATCCAGATTTTTTTCGGCGGGCCTGAAATATCTAACGGTTCATATATCTTAAGTGAACCCAGGCCTTCAGTTGACTGGTTTATATCAGGTGAGGGTGAGTGGTTTTTCCGGCTATTTTTTTCAGGCGAAATTCCAGAAATAAATGAAATAAGGGGAAACAGGGTAGCGGTACAGCCGGTTGGTGCTCTCATAAAAACTGAAGATATCTTTGAGCCTCTGTCAGGGAACAGGCTGAATACAATGTCAGACGGTTCGGTTTTTCTTGAGCTTACAAGAGGGTGCCCCTACAGGTGCAGTTACTGTTACTACTCCCGCAATTATAAAAAGGTGCGGGAGATCCGTTTTTCCGCTCTTACGGATGTTATCAGGAAAAGGAAGGACATCAGCGAGATATATATCCTGAGCCCGACATTTGACAGGTCTCCCGATTTTATTGAAAACCTGAAAGTTCTCAAAAGCCTTAATCACGAAGTGCGCCTCCACACGGAGATGCGTACAGACAGAATTACGGCAGAAACAGCACAGCTTGTTTACGATGCCGGGTTCCGTAGCCTCGAGGTTGGCCTGCAGTCCCTTAATAAACGGGCGCTTATTTCAGTAAACAGAAACAGTTCCCCTGAAAAGGAACTTGAGGGTATGGCCCGTCTCCGTGACGCGGGGATAGACCTTAAGATAGGGATAATTCCGGGACTCCCCGGTGATGATCCTGAAAATTTTATCCGTACAATAGATATACTGGTTGAAAACGGTTTCAGCGAAAGTATTGAACTTTACCCTCTTATGGTTCTTCCCGGTACAGCTATAAGGGAGATGGCTGACAGGGATGGTGTTTCGTATCAGCAGAAGCCGCCGTATTTTTTTCTCGAGGGGTGGAATTTTACTACAGGTGATATTTCCGATGTTTCAATATACCTTGAGGAGAAAACCGGACTCTCATCAAGCCTGTTCTATCTTCCCGATTTTACCGGAACAGTCAGTCCCCTCTTTATAAAGGGGATATCCATAAGTGGAGGAGGGGAGTGGCCCTCAATGAAGCAGTTTACCTCAACAGTCGATACAGCTGTGGCAGATATACATATTCATACTGATAAGGCTGCGGATTTTTACAATGCGTTCCGGAGGTTCTGTTCAGACTGTGATCCCCACAGGTTTTATAACATCATAATACATTCAGATGCGGTTATTGATAATGAAATCATTTTCGATATAATCAGCAGCAATGAAAGGGACAACTATTACAGAAGGATTAACCTCTATACGGGCTATACTGACGGTTCAATTTTTCATTTCTTCCAGGTAACAGAGGACCCGGAAGTTTATAATTCAGTTATTATGTCAGGCGCAATGATTACTCCTCTTTTCAGGTTAAATGAAAAGACAGTTTCCATCCTCCCTTCAGAGGGGGGGGAGGAGCTCTCCCTTCTTATAGAAAAAGGTATGTACAACCGCGTAAAAGGCTTTCTGAAAAAGTATTATTCAGAGGACTTTCAGCATGTTGCCTTCAGTGATGAAAATGAGATGCAGATGTTTTTCAATGATATAGGACAGGAGTATGTTAAGCTTCCCTATTCTTTCGGTATCAAAAATTTATAAAGAAGATAAAATACAGGTTTTCATATAACTGTTTTAAGTGAAGAGATTCCGGTTTTTTGCCGGTGCCTCGATACACCGACTATGTCGGTACACATTCGATAAACTCAGTGCATCGCACGGCAACCGGTCATACCGGAAAAATTAAATCCCGATCTCCTCATTCATTTTTTTCAATGCCTCAACAGCGGCATCATCGTAGTCCATATCCTTTATTTTTTTGTATGCATAGTTTATTGAACTGGATGCATTTATTCTGTGGATTTTGACATCAGGGCATTTTCTTAATACAGCCATGACCTCATCAATGCTCCCCCCCTGGGTTCCCACACCCGGTATAAGAAAGGGGATCTCTTTTCCCGATTTGATAAATGTATTGTTGATCTTATCCAGCTGCTCAGGATACGTTGCCCCTGCAACAGAACCGATTCCGGGGTGGTACCATTTAACGATCATTTCAGCTATATGAAGGAAGAAATCTTTCCCTTCAGTTTTAACATCCTGAATCTCCCCTGAATTTGCGTTAGATGTTTTTGTCAGGATATAGTACCCTTTATCAGGATAGTTTTTTATGTAAGGTTCAATTGAATCGTAACCCAGGTAAGGTGAGAGTGTAACAGCATCTGCTCTGAAAAAATCAAAGGCCTCCCTGGCGTATGCGGCAGCTGTTTTTCCGATGTCCCCCCTTTTGTAGTCCAGGATTACAGGTATTCCCTCTTTCCTGTAGATATTTATAACTTTTTCAAGGGACACAATTCCGTCAATTCCGTACTGGGCGTAAAAGGCGTAATTAGGTTTCACCGCACCGGGATAGATTTTTCTTTTTACAACTGCGTTGAGTATCTTTTCGTAGAATTTATAGATTCTTTCACCCGGTGTGCCTGAAGTTTCAGGGATATCTTCAATAACCGGATCAAGGCCCATGCACACGATACTTGAAAATTTAGCGGCGCTTTCTTTGAGCAGTTCAGGATAATTCATTCTTCATACCTTCCAGAAGTTTTGTGTAGATTTCATAGTTTTCATTGTCAAACTGAACAAAAATGACATCTATCAGATAATTTTCATCAATCATGAAGTCAACAACAGTTTTTATCGCTATTTCAGCCCCCTCCTTTTTCGGGTATCCGTACACCCCTGTTGATATTGCAGGGAAGGCTATAGACTTAAGAGCATTGTCCTTTGCAAGCTTCATTGAATTGTAATATGAGCTGCGGAGGGTGTCCGGTTCACCATGCTTTCCATCATTATATATCGGGCCTGGAGTATGTATAACATGCCCTGCAGGGAGATTATATCCTGCCGTGATCCGCGCTTCGCCATGCCTGCACCCGCCGAGTTTCCTGCATTCCTCCAGAAGCCCGGGGCCTGCGGCCCTGTGTATCGCTCCGTCAACTCCTCCACCCCCGAGAAGAGAGGGGTTTGCCGCATTTACAATTGCATCACATTTAATTTTTGTGATGTCGCCCTTTGTAACTGAAACTTTATTGAGAGCATCAGTCTTTTCCATAAATCCTCCTACAGCCCCCCGCAGTCTGTTACTCTGTTTCTAAGAAGATCTATAGCATGGGGAATTGCCTTTTCTATAAACTGAAGGTTCTCCCTTGCGCCTTTAGGGCTCCCCGGAAGGTTTATGATAAGCGTATTTTTTCTTATCCCTGATACTGCCCTTGAGAGCATGGCGTGCGGGGTAATCTCAAGAGACCTCATTCTCATTGCCTCTGCAAAGCCGGGGGCCTCCCTTTCTATCACTTTTTTTGTGGCCTCCGGTGTCACGTCCCTGGGGGCAAAACCTGTGCCCCCGGTTGTAAGGAGGAGCTCTATACCCTTGTCAGAGAGTTCAATGAGTTTAGCCTCTATCTGATCAATTTCATCAGGAACGATGGCCTCTTCCTTTACCAGGATATCATTTTTTTCCGCCCATTTCCTTATCTCCGGGCCTGAAAGGTCCTCCCTTTCCCCTTTTGAGGACCTGTCGCTAACTGTTATTATACCTGCAATGATTTTTTCCATGGTATATATTCCGCCTTTATTTAATCTTTCTTCATGGCCTATTGCCTTTTCTGTGAAAGCACCTGTTGAGGCGGGATCACCAGTTTAGTAGTAGGCCGGATAAATACTTATTGAAATATATTCAATATAGATTGATATTACTTCAATTCAATTTTTTATCAGGGAATAGGAACAGGGAAAATAAATTATGAATTACGCGGTTATTCTGGCAGGAGGGAAGGGGCTCAGGCTTGGAGGGGATGTTCCCAAGCAGGTGCTGCCCCTTGGGGGCAAACCTGTTATCACGTGGTCTGCTGAGGCCTTTCATTCAGTTGATGAAATAGACCATATTATAGTTGTTGCAGAAAAAAGCTCCCTGAAAACCGTAAAGGAGATGCTCCCAGCAGTCAATTTTCCAAAAATTATACGTTTTATAGAAGGGGGGAAGGAGAGGTCAGACTCATCCTACAATGCCCTTGTTTCAGGAGAGTTCAATACTGATGACATATTCCTCTTCCATGACGCGGCCAGACCCTTTGTTACAGCTGATATGATAAAAGCTGAAATTGAGGAGGTCAGGCTCTCCGGGGCTGCCGGCATATATATCCCGGCTGTAGATACAGTAACTGTTGCTGAAAGCGGAGTGGTCTCCTCCATCCCTGACCGAAGGGATGTATATTATGCCCAGACTCCGCAGGGTTTCAGGTACAATATTATAAAAGATGCCCATGAAAAGTACAGGAGAGGGGAGCTTGATATCACGGTAACAGATGATGTCTCCCTGGTAATGGCTGCAGGGCATGATGTTAAACTCGTTAATGGATCAGTTATGAATTTCAAAATAACAACTGATTATGATTACAGGATTGCTGAATTTATAGCATCAAGGGGTATGGCATGATCAGCAGATATCTTAACGGAGACCCTCTTCCCTGGCTCACTGACGGAGAGAACCCGGCAGTAACATATCTTTCGAAAATGGAATTAATTGACGGAGAGGATCCGGAGAGGTTATATACAGAACTGATTTCATCCCCACTTTATGAATACTTTAATAAAGAGAGTTCGGGTAATATTCTCGGAGACAGGAAACATCCTGATATATTGTACAGGGGAAGCGTCTGGCACTTCCTCCTTGCGGCTGAATCAGGTTTTGACAGCAGAACAGATTTTATCAGGACCACTGGTGATTTTATTTTTTCCCGCCTTCAGGCTGCTGACGGGGGATTCTCTTTTGACTGTAATCCCTTATTATCCGTGGGGTGCAGAACAGGAAATATTGTCTCCGCACTGGTCAGGTCAGGTATAAAGGACGAGAGAACAGAATCAGGGATTTCCTGGATCGTCAGAAACCAGAGAGGGGACGGAGGTTGGCTCCACTGTCCTTTTAGAGGAGGGGCAGAAGTAATAAAGCTGGTGCTTATGAAAAAACCTGGGAAAGGGCACCATGATGATTCAGATGAAAAAATCCCCAGCTGCCCTGTTGCAACATTTGCATGTATGTCCGCACTGGTGGAGATTTCTGATCCCCGATATTCGGATTCAATTAAGAAAGCTGCTGATTATTTTCTGCGTAAGAATTTTAAAGAGAGCATGATAAATCTAAAGGCAAGATGCGGTCTTGTTACTGATCCTCTTTCTCCCGGTTATCCTGTAATGTCACAGTTTGATATAATTTCAATCCTCAGGCTTATTGTCGCGGCGGATAAGCTCAATATTTCATCTGCAGGAGAGATTTTTAATTATATCATGACTTTTCAGGGTCGCAGCGGACGCTGGTATTCGAAAAATAAAAACCACGGCTTTCTCAGGGAGAAGGCCGGTGAAAGCCGGTGGGTTACATTAAACGCGCTTCGGGTTATAAAAGGAATTTCATGCGGAAAGTTTCAGTTGGAGAAAGCATAACCGGCTGAAACTGTAAAATTCATTGTCTGCAGCGATGATGGCGCTTCATAGGTTTTTCCATTCTGGCTTAGATTATATCCCGGGCTTATTGCAAGGGGGTAGTTTGTCCACTCTCCTCCAAGGGAAAGGTGGAAACCTCCGCTGAAGTATATTGCCAGTGAAAGTTCCGCCCCGTATATTATCCCGTTTACATCCCTGTCCCTGTCCCCGTCGTAACCTGAAACAAGTTTAGCAGCAATAGGTGTGGCATGATACTGTGCTATGGCATAACCGATTTCAGGCGTAAAAACGATATCCCACTGTTTTCTTGAGGTAAGGTGAAAAGATGGGCCAAGAATTAATGAATAATTTTCGTAAAGGTTTTCTGTCCAGTTCTGGTAATCAGAACCGAAGGCTGTTCTCTGCACCACCACAGATCTTCTGAGCTTTGATTTCGCTCCCACATGATCGAAAGGCATATATTCAAAAAAGACCCCGAAATCATATGAGAGATGGTTAAGAACCAGTTCTTTTGTTATCTGGCTTTCACTGAATGTGTATGTGTTTCCCTCGACAAAATCCTCTTCAGCAGTGATAGCATCACCTGCGGGTATACCTATAGAAAAGAAACCGCCAAGAAGCATCTGGCCTTCGTGAGCCCCTTCAGGGGGCTTGTCAAGCTCTTCAAACTGGGAACTGAAAAGTCCTGTTCCGCTTGAAAGAGCTAACAGAATAAATATTATTTTGAAGAGATTTTTCATATCATTAATTTAATAGATATAGAATCCCCTTCCTGTTTTTTTCCCCAGATAGCCTGATGCGACATATTTTCTGAGCAGGGGACATGGCCTGTATTTAAAGTCCGCATATCCCCTGAACATCTCTTCACCGATATTAAGGATTACATCTAGGCCTACCATGTCCGCAATTTCAAGGGGGCCCATCGGTATATTCAGCCCCTTTTTCATTGTCTTGTCAATTACTTCAGGCTTTGCCCCTCCTTCATACAGAAGAAACGCGGCTTCATTGACCATGGGATAAAGAATCCTGTTAAGGTAGAATCCGGGATAGTCTTTTGCTTCAATGAATTCCTTTTTTACTTTCTTAAGAAATGATTTTGCCATTTCGATAGTTTCTCTTGTTGTACAGAAACCTGGTACTATTTCAACAAGTTTCATTACTCTTGCAGGATTTAAAAAATGGAGGCCTATTACAGATTCAGGCCTGTTTGTACCTGCAGCTATTTCAGTAATGGAGATAGAGGATGTTATTGATGCCATGATACTCCCCGGGCCGCAAATAGCATCAATTTCACTGAATATCCCTTTTTTTACAACGAGATCCTCATTTGCGGCTTCAAGAAAGATGTCTGAATCAGAGAGGTCATTAATACTGTCTGTAATTTTAATATTTTCAAGGATTCGTGATCTTTCTTCGGATGTTATCCTTTCTTTTTTATAGTATTCCTCCAGCCTGGAAGAGATTAATTCTTTGGATCTTTCAGCTTTATTTTTACTGATATCATATATTTTAATATGAAATCCGGCTTCAGCTGTCATATGAGCAAGGTCCGTGCCCATGACTCCTGCCCCTATTATTCCAAGCTTATTCATAAAAAATCTCCCATGAAGTATAATAATTTACAATATAGCCTGATACTTTTTTATCAACAATAAAATAATTGACTCTATTCATATTTTAAAACTATATATTAGTATTCTGTTTATAATTTTGATGATAAATATGTAAATAATAGGATTTTTTTATTAAAGTATTTATTTTTAACAACTTAATATGAGGCAGTATAAATTCCCACCTGTCTATGATGACAGAGGTAAATGATTAAAAATTTTCGCACTAAAATCTCTTTTCAGACACTAGGATTTATATTCGGGCATAGAACTGAGTTTTTTATAAAATAACCGGGTATCAGCAGATGAAAAAAATAGATAAAACAAAAGAAAATATCAGACTCAATGAGATTGATGAAAAACAGAGGAAGGACCTTTTTCAGAAATTTACAGACGCAGGGGGAAAAGTTCTCTCTGAAAAAGATGCCCGGCGGAATCTTGTAATTGACAGAGATAAGCAGAAACAGCACCAGAAGAGGCTTGATGCTCATTTCAGTTCCATGAGAAGTACCCCTCAGAAATCATCAAATGTCAGGCGGCCCGTTCAGGCGGATTATAAGGGGAGACAGATAACCGAGGATACAGGTTTTAATAAATTCAGGATAAGAATGCGTCTCCGTATTATGAGGGTCACAGGTTTTAATACTCATTTTTTTCATGAAAAATATCTCGATGCTTTTACCGGAATATATAAAACGTCTCTTATGGAGATGCAGATGGCTTATCTTGCCCTCTTTAAGAGAGACCCTTCGGTAGGTGGTAGAATTATTACAAGGCTTGATAAAGCCTCTCCTCTCTTTTATGCACTGCTTGAAAGGGCTGGTGAAATCTATGAACCTATGATAATTGATCAGATAACCGAGAAATATCTTGAATTCCCCTCTGTGCCGGAATCTATTACAGAACTCAAAGAGAACATGATAGATCTTTTCAGGCCTTTATTTATTTTGAAGCCTTATGAAAATACACTTATGAATGCCTTTGAAAGGGCTATTGATCTTTATTCTGATGTTGCTGATTCTAAAAATATAAAGAATATAAAGAAGAAGGATATAAGAAACGCCCTGTTTATAATTTTTGATAAGCTCTATCCCAGGCTGCATACCCTTTTCTGTCAGTACTGTGGTATTCTTTTTACAGAAGATGATAAAAGGATAGAGGATCTTCTATCCATAGCTCCTTCAGAAAAACCGGGCGGAAGAAGAAGACGTTTAAGATCTTCTAGCGGATATTCTGATGATACGGCAACAGTTCAGGTTGAAAATGAAGTTGAACTGGCAGCTGAAGATGAAGAGGAATCACATGAGGATGTCTCTGTTAAAGAGGGTCTGAAGCTGATGTACAGGCTTGATTTCAGTACTCTGAGAAAGATCTATGACAAGAAAAGCAGGTTTGATCTTATATATGATAATGACAAGACCTTTCTTGCATATCTCCTGTTTATGGAATTTGAAAATGAGTATTCGGTTATTCTTACAACAAACCAGATTAAATTCAATGTCGACTTTTCATCATCAACAAAGGTCGATTACAGAAGTAATCTGCAGGACCTTTTCAACAGGATGAGAAAGTGTCATGAAGCTTTTCTTTCATACTATGAGTCTTATGCATCGTATAATAAAATAAGAAACGCCAAGCCTGTAAGTAATGAACAATATATAACATATACCAAGCGTCTTGATGAAGTAACAAAAAGGAAAAACGACATCGGTACACAATGCAAATACATAATCAGAGTCTTCATGGATAATGTGTCAACAGTCCTTTCAGAACTCGTAGATGATATGAACCATCGGCAGTTCTATATTAATAATCCGCAGGATATTCTTGAACTGTATTATGAAATTGAAGGAGAGAAAAAACTCAAAGATAAGAAGATATATGATGCTATTCAGATAGCACAGAGGTTTTCGGCTGCTCTGGCTTACAGGTTGAATCCAGGCGGAGATTTAACAGGTAATACGGAATTTCCCGAGGAGTCAGGTGCGACTGGTGCGGAATCTGATTCAGAAGGAAGCTCTGATAAAAAAGATTCAATTCTTGATGAGCTTGATGATATTATTTAAGTTTTCTTGCCCTGATTCTTTCAAGTCTCTCTGAAAGAATCTCCTCCCTTTCCATTGACAGCCTGAAATCCCGGTAAGGTTCGGATTTAATGTTACCGGTAATTTGCCTGATTCGTTCTTCCGGAAGAAGTTCCGGTAATTCAGACTTTGAGGCCAGGGTTCCCTCTCTTTTCCTTCCCACGGATGGTCCGATGCCTGTCTTTAATCCTGCTTCGATCATTGCCATTCTTATATGATCCGCGCTTGAATATGTGGTGAGAATCGCGCTTTCACTCATAAGCTTATTTATACAGGAAAAATATTCCACGCTCCACATTTCCGGGTTTTTTGATGGGGAGAAGGGATCCTGGAACACGGCATCGAATTTTATGCCTGACATTTCTTTCAGGAATTCTCTTCCGTCACCAAAGAGTATTTCAAGATTTATATTGCCCATGGAACCTTTTCCTTCCAGGTAAACATCCCTTATGAAGCTGTAAATTATGTCCCTGTCATCATTGAATTTTATCTTTTTAATAAAGGGATGCAGAGTTTTATCTTTCTCAAGAGAGACAATGTTCAGAGTTGAATTTTTATTAGTTTTTTGGAATTCATAAATAAGGGCAAGCACATTGTATCCAAGGCCGAAACCAATATCCAGAACATTTATATTCTTCTGATGAAGTTTAAGTACCCCTGAAGGGTATACATGCTTAAGCAGAGACTCCTCGTAGGCCCCCGAATCTGAATGCATGGTCTGGTCATACTCTTCAAGAAAAAGGGTTGAAGTTCCGTCAGCGGTTTGAATTAAATAATTTTTTTTATCGTTCATTTTTAAGTTTATACTATAGATATAATTATACTATCGTTAAATTTAATTTGTCATTGCGAAAGACTATCAGGGAGTGAAGCAATCTGTTAAGGATTAATAAAATTATGTTTAAAACTAAAAATGATGTGCGTTCAACAGATTGCTTCGTCGTTAACACTCCCTGTAATGACATTTTGATTACTAAATAGTTTACATAACTATACTGTCAATATTCAAAAGGTAATATGGCAAAAAAAGTTATTCTTAAAGGAAGAGTTCAGGGAGTTGGCTGCAGGGGGTTCTGTGCAGTTTACGCACGTCATTATGGTCTTCACGGTTCTGCGACAAATATGGGGGACGGCTCTGTCAGGCTTGTTCTCGATTCTGATGATGAAAGACTTGTAGGGATATATATAAATGCGCTCCTTAAAAATCCGGAAAGGTATCCCTTTTACGGAAGAATAACTGATATAGATGTTACAGATTATGCAGGAAGGGTTACTGGAGACTATCTCTTCTGAGCTGCCTCAAGGAGTACCGGTTTGACGTTTTTCATCCTTCTGCAGGTTACCTTTTTAAAGCTGTTTTTCAGGTCCCTACTGTTCATATCAAGAAAGGCGTGGTATGGCGTTTCCTTTACATAGCAGTAAAAATCCTCTGCAAAGTTCAGGTACTTCTCTTCAAAACTTTTTTTTGAATGACCGTGGGCCTTTTTAAATTTTCCCATTCTCCTGATATCGCCGTTAAAATCGGGATTTATATGGTAGAGTTCGTGGAACATTACATTCACTTTCTCCCTTGCGGTAAGGTCAAAAAATTTAGGGTGATAATAATAGATCAGATACCGGATTTTAATATCATTATGAATAATTTCAGGTATGGTGTAGAGCCTGCCGTGGTATCTTATCACGTTTGAGCCGTCCTCGAATTTAAGGGGAACGAGCTTTCCGTAAATCCCGCCGCGGCTGTCCCTCCTGTTTGAGGAGCAGCAGATCAGCATCCTGTTTATATCATAATTTCTGAACTCCTCTGTGCGGAGAATCATTTCATGAGTAATCAGGGATAGAGTGTCAGTGAGATTTATTGATGAAAGGATCATCAGTTAGCCAGGGCCTTCTCTATCATCTCTTCAGCGTGTTTCAGGGAGAGCTCTGTGATCTCCTCTCCTGCAAGCATCCTTGCCACTTCGCGGACCTTCTCCTTCTCGGAGAGGTTTTTGACTACCGTGGTCACCCTTCCTTCACTCTTCCCTTTCTGTACCAGGAAGTGTGTTTCCGACATTGCTGCTATCTGGGGAAGATGGGTGATAAGGAGCACCTGCCTGTCCTTTGAAAGATTTTTCAGCTTTCTTCCGACTATTTCAGCTGTTTTGCCGCTTATACCTGCGTCAACCTCGTCGAATATCAGGGTCTCAACAATATCCGCTGCCTGGATAACATTTTTCAGGGCAAGCATGATTCTTGACATCTCACCTCCTGAAGCAACCTTGCGGAGCTGCCTCAGGTCTTCCCCTTCGTTTGCGGATAGAAGAAATTCAATCCTGTCAATTCCGTGAGGATAGAGAATATATCTGTTGTTCTCATTTTCAATGTCACCGTCAGGGCTTGTTTCTCTTTTAATCGATATTCTGAAAACAGTCCCCTTCATGCCGAGATCCTGAAGTTCTTTTATAACCTGTTCTTCAAGGTTGAGGGCTGCCTTCTTTCTTTTTTCTGAAAGGGAGAGGGCCAGTTCCTTTGCCTCTTTTACGGTCTTCTTCTCTTCCCCCTTCAGCTGCTCCATCTCCTCATCGCTTGAGTTTATGGCGTCAAGCTCGGATTTTGCCTTTTCAGCGTACTGGATGATCTCCTGTATTGAGTCGCCATATTTCTTTTTCAGGCCCTGTATCAGGTTAAGCCTCTCCTCAACCTGGTTGATCCTCTCAGGTGAAAAATCTATGCTGTTTCTGTAATCACGAAGTTCCGCGGATGAGTCCTCCAGGGAATAGAGCGCCTCCCGTATCCTGTCAAGCATGGATGCTATGTCAGGGTCAATGTCGGATATTTTTGACAGGTTTGCCTCGGCCTTTTTCAGGTTGCGGATCACCCCTGTGTCGCCGGTGATTAGGTCAGCTGATTCGTTGACCTCTTTGAATATCTTTTCGGCATTTGCCAGGAGGTTTGACTCGCCGCGAAGCTCCTCCTCCTCCCCGGGCCTTAAATCCGCTGCCTCTATCTCTTTTATTGAGAAGGTGTTGAATTCAATTCTCCTGGCCTTCTCTCTTTCATCTATTTCAAACGAGCTTATCCTGTTTCTTATGGAATAGAGTTTTTCATGTACCTCTTTCACCTTCGCAACATCGCCGAGAAGCCCTCCAAAACTGTCCAGAAGCTCCCTGTGTTTTGCGATATTTATAATTGTCTGGTGTTCATTCTGCCCGTGGATGTCTATAAGGTTTTCAGAAATCTCTTTAAGTTTAGCTACAGGGATCTGCATTGAATTTGCAAAACATCTTCCCCTGCCGTTAGCGAAGATTTCCCTTCTGAGGATAAGCTGATCGTCGTCAATGTCTATCCCTGCTTCGTCAAGAATTTCCGCTATAGCGTTATTCCCGGAGATGTCAAAACCCGCCTCAAGGGACGCCCTGTCGAATCCTGTACGGATCAGGTCTGTGCTGAGCTTTTCGCCAAGAACTCCGGAGATTGCGTCTATGAGTATCGATTTACCGGCACCTGTCTCACCGGAGAGGATGTTAAGCCCTTCCGTGAAGTTTACTGTCAGTGAATCTATTATTACGAAATTTTTAATTCTCAGATCGAGCAGCATAATTAACCTTCAGAGGGATTTATGTGTCAGCCCCAGTTGAGCTTTTCCCGGAGAATGGAGTAGTAATTTTTATCCGGGTGGAGAATAATTTTCATTCTCCTTTCACAACGGCGGAATATAATTTCATCCCCGCCGCTGAATTTAATAGCTTCCTGACCGTCTATTGTCAATAATAAATTTGTCAGTTCCGAGAGCGCCCTTGCCCTTATAACGGATTTCGCAGGGAGAACAACGGGTCTTATTGACAGCGAATGCGGGCATACAGGATTGACTATGCAGACGTCATTATCAAGAGGCGCGATGATCGGCCCGCCTGCGGAAAGAGAGTATGCTGTTGACCCGGTTGCTGTCGCGATTATAAGCCCGTCCCCCTTATACCTGCTGAGAAACATGTCATCAACCTGAAGTTCAATCTCAATCGCTCTCGAAAATGCCCCTTTTGTGATAACCGCATCATTGAAAAAGTAGAGAGATTCTTCCGTACCGTTACTGCTGTGAACAGCTTTCATTACGGTCCTTTCCGATACAGTATAATTTCCTGAAACGACATCCCGGAGATATTTTTCAAATTCGTAAGGACTGAACTCTGTCAGAAATCCGAGTTTCCCCCTGTTTATCCCCATTATTAAACATCCGCTTTCAAGAAATATCCTGGCTGTTTTCAGGAATGTACCATCCCCTCCGATTGCGATTGCGAGGTCGGGTTTGAGATACTCTTTTTCATCAGGGATGAAATGTTCAAGGCCCTCGTTGTGGAGAATATCATAATAGGGAAGGGCTGTACTAACTCCCACGTCAGAGAGAATTTCGCAGATTCTTTTAATAATTCTGATTGAATGTGAGTCGTCAGGCCTGAAATTTACAGATACTTTTTTTATCATTTTTTTGCCATAAAATCGTGTCTGAATTTCATAATCAGCCCCGGATTTTTATCAAGAAATTCTTTAAGATCCTCTCCTTTAATTTCGTAAAGGCTCAGTGGCGTTGTATTGATATATGTATACTGTGATTCAAGATTGGCATACAGCCTGTGTGGTTCGCCGATAAAATCACCTCTGCCGAGTTTGCAGATAAGGATATTTTCTCTTCTCATATCAACATCTCCCTCCCTTATAAGGTAGATGCTTTTCAGGAGTTCCCCCTCCATCTGGAATATGCCAGGTTTCGGAATTTCAGTTTTATTGAAAATAGATTCAAGCCAGGTTTTCTGGGTTGATGTACAGCTGCGAAGCATCGGATTTATTGAAAGAAGGTTCCAGGTTTCACTGCTTCTAATTTCAGCAACCTTTTTAAGTATTTTCTTAAATTCTGTTCCTTCTATAAAGTTCAGAAATTTATTCTTTTCAATTGTTATAAGCATTACATCTGTGGCAGCATATACATGTGCGGCCCTTTTCTGATCTGTGATGAGAGCAACCTCGCCGAAGTAATCGTAGGGGCCATAGATTTTGTTGTTCTCAAGTCCTCCGCTGTCTACGGAAATATTTCCTGAATAGATTATATGAAACTCGTCTCCGGTGCTCCCTTTTTCGATGATCTTTTCACCTTTGGAATATTTTTTTATCTCCGCTATATCGAGAAATTCCTGGGCTTTCCATATCGGCATATCCTGCATGAAGTCGAGCCTTTTGAACACGCTTAGTATCCGGTATGCTTCCTCATAGGGGGGTGGTTCTGTATCAAAATATAAAGTGTTCTCCATTCCGAACTTCGCCAGGGTGAGAGATGTGTCTTCAGGAAAATCTTTTTTAGCAATATGATAAATTACAATTCGCTTCTGCAGATCCTCGGGAAGGGCGTTCATATATTTCACTGGTGTATGAAGCGGCGGTACTCCTGATTCATGGTAGATTACTTTAGAGTCCCAGGGGAAACTGCACAGCTCGTCATACCTGCTTTTTGTGATTACCTTTTTTTCGTAGAGTTCCCTGTGAAGATCCGGGGAATTGTTATGGTCTGATGAATAGACAAAAGACTGGTCCTGGAACTCCATCCTGAACCCTATTGTGGGAATTGAATGGAGCGTGTAGAATATTTCAAACTTTCCGCCGTTAATGTAGACCGGAGTGCCGATTTTAACAGGGTGGAAATCGAAAAGCCTGCTCAGGTAGTCGGGCTCAACGTCACTGAGTGAAGCGTACTTTCTCAGGAAACTTTTCATAACAGTTTCAGTTGTGTAGACAGTGACCTTTCCCTCCTCGAGAATTTTCTGAAATGTCCCGGCATCATGGTCCGCATGGCAGTGGGTCAGAATTATACTGTCTATAAATTTTGCGCTTACGTTCGAGTCCTCCAGCCATTCCGTTGAGTTAACGGGAGGATCCACCATTATCCCCTGGTGGTTAAGCCATATAATAAAACCTGAGGTGTTTTCATCGGGATCAAATCCGTGACTGGGGCCAAGGCATGTTACTCCAAAAAGGGGAGGGTTAAACGGTTCGCTCAGTCTCTCTCCAATGCAGTAAGTTGTTTTATATTCGATGTCACCGGGAACGTTACCTATAAGTTCCCCGTTGTAATGGATCTGATAATCGCCGTTTTTAGTAATGTTTATAGAGAGACCTTTGTATGAGAAAACATTGTTTTTAAATATTCCGAACTGCAGCATATTGGAGAGTCTGTTGCCCCTCCTGAAAAAATTCATCTCGGATTTTATGTCCGGGATTTTCTCAGGATCGGTAGAGTTATAATCATCGGAAATATTAAATTTTTCAGGTCCGAAGAGAGACTCCTCAAGAACCTTCTTCACCTTGGAGAACTGATAGTCCCTGCATATAATTATGCTTTTTTTGCTTCTGATGAAATAGTTGAAGTACAGGGGAAACTCAATTTCGGCAATGCTGATTCCTTTTATCCAGTTGAACATCTTTTCCGGCAGTACAAATATTTCAGGAACTCCTCCCGGCAGAAGCATTGTGTCCTTTATTGTTTCAGGGGGGGAGCCGAACTGAAGGTAGCCTGCCGGTGTGTCCACCAGGTAGCCTCCCCGCGGAAGCTCATACACATTTTTACCGATTGACTTAAGATCTTCAAGATTCATTTTTTATTATCGTATACCTCTGACGGCTCGAATATTTTTTCGCCGTCAATCACTGTTTTATTGTTTTCAACCCGCCTGAAGAAACAGCTTCTGTATCCTTCATGGCATGCTGCGTCTCCAATCTGATTGACCTTCATAAGTATTGTATCACTGTCACAGTCGATCCTTACTTCTCTAATCTCCTGAGTGTGTCCCGAGGATTCACCCTTTTTCCATATTCTTTTTTTTGACCTGCTCCAGTAGTGGGCAAGGCCGGTTTTCATTGAAAGAGAGTAGGCCTCCTCGTTCATGTATGCAAGCATGAGGACTTCTGATGTTTTATAATCCTGAATAATAACAGGGACAATGCCCCCGCTTTTGCTGAAATCGATATTGATAGTATTCATTTTTCTCTGCTTTTAAAAAGGTTTTATGATCATTTTATTATCGTCTGATTTTCATTTTCAGTGTAGGATATTCAATAACATTTCAGTAATAATTCCTAAACATTCATTTTAGTGTAGAAAGTAAAATTATATAGCCCCGCCGCCCTCGGCGGGGCTATATAATTTTTTAACTGAAATAAGTTAAGGAATAAATACTGATAATATTTTATGTTTCATTTCAAGTAGATCTTTCTCTTTCTGTAATAAACAAAGCGTGGTAGTGAAGACATGAAGGGGAGGGGTATCTGTTACTATTCCGGCAGCACCTGAAACATGAATTATTATCTACAGGAGTTTAATGCGTTAATGCCGGACCTTCATGTAATGACATGCAAAAGAATGTCGTGGTTCCACCTCTCCGCCTGTATCGAAAGATTAGGGACTGTTTAATCAATGTGTCTTGGCTGGTTTTATGTCTCTTATTGTACGGCATTGCTGTCCTGTCTTATCAGTTGTCATTACAGGCAATGCTCTTCTTTATGTCTCATTCTTCCGATTGAAAATTTTATTCTTCAGGAGTAAAGACAAGATACATATCAATAGTATCATCTCCATAATCGTCAAAGAGAGCAATCCCGAGCTTTCTGTATAAGTATATACGATGCCGGTCGTCTCTTATTATTTCAAGACCGGAATTGCCGTAGTTCATTATAAAGATGTCAGCTCCTTCTGAAAGTCTGACCGCCTCATCCGTTATCCTGTTGATTGATGAGAGACCGGCAACAGCTTTAACTGTTTCATCATGCAGGAACAGAACATAGCGGTTTCTCATATAGGCTATACGGTTGAAGTTAAGCCGGGGAAGGTGCCTGCTTAATATTCCGGAGAGCGGCGTATCTTTTTTTGTGGGGTCAACAATAGATGTGAATCCGGAGATGCCGGTTTTTTTCCCCAGGGCAAAACCTTCGCAGCTTTGTCCGGGTATCACAAGGGTCCGGTCTTTCTCTGATTCGCGGTTCCCGACAGTATTGCATGACGCAAGCAATACTGTGAGGAGAAGGTTAAGCACGATTTTTTTCAATGTCAGCAGCGCCTCTCTTTATTGCGGATATTCTTCTTGGATAAATATCGGCAACAGGGGAGGTCTTTTTAAGCAGAAGGCCGGAGCTGTGTTTAATATAGACTGAATTTTCATATTCTGTGAGGCCTGCCGTTTCCAGGGATACATCTGCAAGATGCTTCACAAGGGGAGGGGGGATCTGCTTCTGTTTTTCACTTACGTATAAATAGATATACCCGCCCGGTTTTACAAAGGGGGAGCAGAGTTCACTTGCCATATATATGTCTGACATCGCCCTTGAAACAACAATGCCGAAGTGCTCTCTGTATTTATTTTCCCTTGAAGCCTCTTCTATTCGGGCACAGACAGCGTTTGCGTTTTTAATTTCAAGCTCCCTTATCGCATGTTCAATGAAGCGTATTTTTTTGCTGTTGGAATCAAAAAGGGTAAAATTGATATCGGAGTAAAGAATAGACAGGGGTATTCCGGGAATTCCGGCCCCGGTTCCCATGTCCGCCGCCGATGTTCCACGTGGAACATCGGCGAGGCTGAGGGGGGAGAGGCTGTCAATTATAAGATTAAAAAGAATGTCTTCAGGGGTTTTGTGGCCCGTGAGGTTGAATTTACTGTTCTCGGAGTGGATCATCCTGCCGAACAGAATAAGCCTCCCTGTGATATCATTACTTTCGCTACCGGAAAGGTTAAGAGCTTCTTTTATTTTTTTCTGCAGATGTTCCACGTGGAACCTCATCCCTTTTTTTTCAGGAGTTCAAGGTGAACTATAAGAATTGATATGTCGGAGGGGTCAACCCCTGATATCCTTGACGCCTGTCCGATTGTCTGCGGTCTGAACTTCTTTAGTTTTTCTCTTGCCTCATTTTTAAGGCCGTTGACTGAAGAGTAGTCAATATCTTCAGGGATTTTTTTTGATTCCATCTTCTCTATTTTTTTTATTCTTTCCATATCCCTGAATATATATCCCTCATATTTTATCTCCATTTCTATAATGGGGGCAAATTCGGGACGACATATTTCGCCTGATGCTTCAAGAACCTCTTCGATACCCAGTTCCGGCCTTTTAAGTATCTTGTCCAGGGGCGTTCTTCCCTTTATGTTCAGGTCCGGCGCTTTTTTTCTCAGTATGGATAATATCCTGTCGTCAATTTCAAGTACACGGCTTTTTATCCTGTTTATTGTGGCGTCTATTTCATTGTATTTTTCATTCATTATACTGAATGCGTCATCGGCAACAAGGCCTATGTCGTGGCCGTATTTCATGAGCCGTCTGTCTGCGTTATCCTGTCTGAGAAGAAGTCGGTGCTCGGCCCTTGATGTAAACATTCTGTACGGCTCGGTTATTGTCTTTGTTATCAGGTCATCAATGAGTACGCCTGTATAGGCCTCGGATCTGGTAAGGATTATCTGTTCTTTGCCCATGATTTTAGCCGATGCGTTTATGGCTGCAACAAGTCCCTGCGCGGCAGCCTCCTCGTATCCTGATGTCCCGTTTATCTGCCCCGCGTGGTACAGCCCGGAAATCTTTTTTGTCTCAAGGGTGGCGTATATCTCTTCCGGCGGCACGAAGTCGTATTCAACCGCATATGCCGGCCTCATGGTGTGCACCTCTTCAAGTCCGGGGATTGTTTTTATCATCTGGAGTTGTACCTCCTCCGGCAGAGAGCTGGAGAATCCGTTTAAATAGTATTCGTTTGTGTGCATCCCTTCAGGTTCCAGGAAGAGCTGATGCCTCCCCTTGTCGGAAAACCTTACAACCTTGTCTTCTATAGAGGGGCAGTACCTCGGTCCGATTCCCCTGATCTTGCCGCCGTAAAGAGGGGAGCGGTGTATATTGTCCCTTATCAGGTTATGGGTCCGGTCGCCCGTGTATGTTATCCAGCATGGAATCTGGTCTGCGATAATTTTTTCAGTACTGTATGAGAACGGTTCAGGTGTTTCATCAGGATACTGGGCCTCACACTTTGAGAAGTCTATGGTGTCGCTGTTGATCCTGGGAGGGGTTCCGGTTTTAAGCCGTTCGACTTTAAGGCCGAGTTTTCTAAGCGAATCAGAAAGCCCTTCAGATGAAAAGTCCGCCAGTCTTCCGCATTTTTCCTGGTATTCGCCTATATGGATAAGCCCCTTGAGGAATGTGCCTGTGCAGATTATTACCGCTTTTGCAAGGTGTTCGTTGTTGCGGATCGTTCTTACGCCTGTTACCCTGTTCCCTTCCGCGAGAATTTCCTCCGCTATGTCCTGGATGATGTAGAGGTTTTTCTGTTTCTCAAGGACTTCTTTCATTTTAAACTGATAAGCCTTCTTGTCCGCCTGCGCCCTTGACGCCCACACTGCGGGCCCTTTGCTTTTGTTAAGCATCTTGAAGTGGATACCTGTGGCATCAATGGTCTTTGCCATCTCTCCGCCCATCGCATCTATCTCTTTTACCAGGTGTCCTTTCGCTATTCCCCCTATTGCCGGGTTGCAGCTCATCTGGGCAATGGTGTCGAGATTGCCTGTGAGCAGAAGAGTCTTGAGCCCGATCCTTGCGGGCGCAAGGGCCGCCTCGCATCCCGCGTGTCCTGCTCCTATAACGATTATGTCGTATTCTGAATACATTGATTTTATTCCTGAAATTAGTTATTTTGGATTAATTAAAAATAATATCCTGCAGGGCAATAAAAAAATCAGTACCTGTGTCTGAAGTTCATATATATTATTATTAACGGTTTTATAGCCCCTTTTTCTGGATTATAAATTCCGTCATGATTAAAAATTGTTGACTCTTTGATGAAATAAAAAGATTACAAGATAAAAGGTGAAATTGTTTTAATGAAATCAGAAATTGAATATAATTCAGCCCAGAGTATACTTGTTGTTGATGATGATCCCCTTGTCAGAAAAGTCTTGAAAAGATATATCGCCGGACTCGGTTATAACGTTGAGACTGCAGAGGACGGGAAGGGGGCTCTTGAGATGCTTGGGGCGGGGCAGTATGATCTTGTCCTTACAGACCTCCAGATGCCCAGGCTTGGCGGGAGGGAACTTCTCAGTACCATGTCCAATGATTATCCCAATGTACCCAAGATTGTTCTTACAGGTCATGGCACAAATGATGATATTATAGCAGCCCTTAAGGCGGGCGCTTATGATTTCCTGTACAAACCTATTGATGACTTTGGTATTCTTGAATATTCCATAAAGAGGGCGGTTGAAAGCAAGAAGCTGAGGGAGGAGCGGGAAAGGCACCTTGCGGAGCTTGAAAAGATAAATGAAATTATATCCATGCTGAACAGCGGGAAGAGTACTGATGAAATCTTCAGTATGCTGACCATCTCCCTTAAAAAGGTAATCCCTTTTGACGGCATGGTTCTGACCCTGCTCAACGAGACCAATACATTTCTGAATGTGGAAAATGTTATATTTAACCACGGTTTTTTTCACAGCCTTTTGCGCAAGGGGGACAGGTTCCTGGCTTCTCAGTTTACACTTGGTACATACCTGGAGGAGGAAAGAGATTTTGTAAATATTCCGGATTTCGGGGTCTATCTGAAGGCTAATGAGGCGCATGAAGTCTTCATGGAGCTTTTCAGAAGCGGTATTAATTCAGTACTTGCTGTGTCCCTGAAACTGAAAGACCAGGTCAGAGGTATAATTTTTTTCCTGTCATGTTCAAAGGGCTCTTTCAGGGATTACCACATAACGTTTGTTAAATCGATAGTTGGTCAGATAGCTCTCAGCGTGCAGAGAGCTGAGCTTATGAAGGAAATTGAGGACCATTCAAGAAACCTTGAAAAGATGGTTTCCGAGAGAACAGAACAGCTTCTTAAGACACAGAGAACAACGATATTCGCCCTGAGCAGTCTTGCAGATGCAAGAGATACTGAAACCGGTGATCACCTGGAGAGGATCAGGAATTATTCGGTCCATCTTGTACAGCTGTATAAATATGACGGAGATCATCCTGAAATTAACGCCAGGTTCCTTCGTGACCTGTATGATTCTTCAGTCCTTCACGATATAGGAAAAGTAGGTATCCCGGACCAGATTCTTCTTAAAAAGGGGTCGCTGACTCCTGATGAGTTTGAGATAATGAAGAATCATAC
>DAIOFM010000001.1:115190-117379 GCA_036745755.1 Spirochaetota bacterium
AATATAAGCCACATAGGACACGTTGGCGGGCTTATTACAGGTTTTATCCTTTACCGTTCTTTTATGAAAAACAGGGGTAAAAGCAACGTTGTTAAACTCTCCTTTTTTAAAAGGCTGACAAAGGGGTTCAGGCTTAAGCAGAAGAAGAGGCAGATAGACGAGAGAATAGAAGCAAAAAAAGTAATAGATGAGACGCTGGGAAAAATAGCCAGAAGCGGGATGAGCTCCCTTACCCCTGAAGAGAAGAAGAAACTTGAATGGGCAAGAAAGCATTACTATCCCTCAAACGAAGATATTCTCCACTGAGGCGGCTGTATGAGCAGAGTATCTCTTTTAAAGGTTGATTCGTATGATCAGGATCCACTTTACCATTCCATTGAAAAATCTTTTGAAAATATAAAATTTGATCCCTCGGGACTCAGGGGTTCAACAGTAGCTGTAAAGCCGAACCTTCTGACTATTGCCTCTCCTGAAAAAGGGATAACAACCCATCCTGAATTTCTGCGTGCAGTTATAAAATTTATAAAGCATAACGGCGGGGAACCGATTCTTGTTGAGTCGCCCGCTTTTATTCCCCTTGATAAGGTCCTTTCAAAGGGGGGGTACATGGAAATCCTTCTTGAGGAGAATGTGCGGATCTCTGATACAAAAATTACCGCTGATCTTGTTAATGAATCCGGTGTGAAATATAAATACTTTCATGTGGCAGAGGGCCTTGTTAAGGCTGATTATATTTTCAACCTCCCTAAACTTAAAACACATTCCCTGACCTATTTTACAGGTGCTTTAAAAAACCTCTTCGGTTCAATTCACGGCCTTGAAAAATCGAAGTGGCATGTAAGGGCAAATAACGCACCTGACTTTATTTCATTCCTTCTTGATTTATACGGCGGGTGGTATTACCTGCAGAACCGGGGGACAGTGCATATTATGGACGGCATCCTCGGGCTGGAGGGGGAGGGGCCCGGGAGTTCAGGTAAACCTAAGGCTGCAAATGCTGTTATAGCCGGATTTGACGCCATAGCTGTTGACTCTGTTGCCATAAGGGTCGCGGGCCTTGATCTTAAAATGGCAGGCGTCTGCATTGAAGGTGAGAGGAGAGGTTACGGGATCTCTTCACCTGAAAAAATTACTGTAACAGGGTATTCCGTTTCAGATTTCAGTAATAATTTTGTTCCTTCCAAATCAAAGTCAATGGTTGCAAGCTGGCCGTTCAATTCACCCTTTTTTAAAAATCTCCTCGTTGAGAGACCTGTCCCGCAGCCGGATAAATGCACTCTTTGCTACCAGTGCAGGGGGATCTGTCCTGCAAAGGCTATTGATAAAAGCAAAGACGGAAAAACCCCGGCATACGATTATTCAAAATGTATAAGATGCTACTGCTGCGCGGAGATCTGCCCTGAGGCTGCCATTGAACTTAAAAAGGGGTTTGTGGCAAAGCTGATAGGATAGGGGTTTCTTCGTATTTCCTTCGTGTTTACTTCGGGATCGTTTCGTGAAATTAATTAACTTTTAAAATTTTTTCTCTCCAGTTTCCACCGTCGTGGAACCTTTTTCCCCTGAAAACCGTGTTATTTTTTAGAAAAATGTGTCTCTGAAAAAATGATAAAAATTAAAACGCGACATTAAATACTTGTCTTTTTTTATAGTCGCATTTTTTATATCTATATACTGAAAATAAAGGGGGAGTTTATGGAATCAATATATAACAGGTTAAGAGAGCGCCTTGACATGTATTCATTCGGGTTTCCCGAAACAGAGTCAGGTATTGAGATAACACTTCTGAAAAAACTATTCAGTGAGTCTGACGCGGAGTTTTTTCTTAAACTTTCTCTCAAGCTTGAGGAGGCTTCAGAGATTGCCGCAAGGCTTAATGAACCGGAAGAGTTAATAAAAGAGAAACTTGAGGATCTTACCGGGAAGGGGCTTCTATTCAGGCAGGCTTCAGGAGGGAAAACAAGGTATGGAGCAATACCTTTTATGCACGGGCTTGCGGAGTTCCAGATAAAAAGGGTCGATGAGGAACTTTCAGAGCTTCTGCAGAAATTTTTTAAAGAAGCCTACAACAGGAACATTGCTGATAATGCTGACATGTTTCTCCGTGTGATACCTGTTCAGAAATATGTTGAGGTTGAACGGCATATAGCCTCATATAATGATGTTGAAAAAATTCTCGATGGCATGGATGT
>DAIOFM010000001.1:117479-119153 GCA_036745755.1 Spirochaetota bacterium
GCTGTTCTCGGGGCGATTAAGGCAAACCCCAAACCTGCGGAATTTGTTTTCTCCAACTATTTTTCTTCTATTGATCAGGATAACTGTATAGGGTGTGAGGCCTGCAAGGATATATGCCCCATGGAAGCGATCAGTATGAATGACGACGGAAAGGCTGAGGTCGATCTTGAGCGATGTATAGGTTGCGGCCTCTGCCTTATGGCCTGCAGTGTAGAGGCGGTCAGGCTCAACGAGAAGCCCGAGGGGAGCCGAAAGTCTGTTCCTGAAAATACCAGGGTGCAGATGATGCAGATGGCTAAAAACAGGGGACTGATATAAGCCGCGATTCGTGTGAGAGATTGAAGCGTTACACTTCGGTAAAACTGAGTGAATCGCCCCGCAGCAGGCGGGATAAATTATAAGCAGGGGCCGGGTTTGACCGGCGCTTTCTATCTGTATAATCCGTCGGCAAGGAGTTTAAGCATAAAGGTCCTTGTTTAGCCGATCGTAAGGAAGCAATTGGCACGCCATGACCTGTTTTTTTAAAGGGAGGTGATTTGCCGCACCTGAAGGTCAGTTCTTTTTAAGCCTTTCCAACTCCCTGTTCACGGGGGTAATATCGTATTCGGTAATAACCGTGCAGTGATTGTTCTCCAGGCATTCGGACGAGATTGTTTCCGGGGCCTGCAGCGTCTCGTTTATCAGCCTGTTGAAAGTTGAATCGGAGGCTGGGGAGATCTTTTCCCGCGGAAGGTTTATGTTTATATAACTGGCAAGCATGAGGGATGCCCTCTGCGAAACTCTCTTCTTTATTTTGTCCTCAGGTATGGCAAGAGGGTCTTTTTCATCAGGGATAAAAAATTCTGATATCATAACACGCATTTTTTCACCGTGGAACCCCTCCCACCTGTCACTTTTAACGCCGGATTTTTCACATGAGATCAGCACCAGCAGCAATACTGCAAGTATGATATGAGCGGTTCTTTTCATGGGTTTATTTTGCGTTGACAGGGGATTAAATCAAGAAAAAAAGAAGAACCCCCGGGTCGCGGGGGTTGAGAGAAAATCATGAATATGATACAACTTAAATGGTTAAAAATTTTTAGCATAAATTTTTAATACAGTCAATCGGGGGAATATCTTAATTTTTTGTAAGAGAAACACTTATATACAATAAAAGAGCAGGTGTTCTTATTCCGTTTCTTTACCGGAGATCTTATCGATAAATGTTTTTATTCTCGGGTGTTCAGGGTTGTTGAAGATCTGTTCAGGTTTGCCGTCCTCGATTATCTTCCCGTCATCCATGAAAATAATTCTGTCAGCAACCTCCCCGGCAAATCGCATTTCGTGGGTTACAATTAACATTGTCATTTTTTCTTTAGCAAGGTCGCTTATTACCTTCTGAACCTCTCCGATAAGTTCGGGATCAAGAGCCGATGTCGGTTCATCAAAGAGCATTATGTCAGGATTCATCCCCAGGGCCCTTGCTATTGCCACACGCTGTTTCTGTCCGCCTGAGATTTTGGAGGGGTAAGCATTTTTTTTGTCAAGCAGCCCGACCTTGTCGAGAATCGCTTCTGCCGTTTTTATGACATCCGCTTTTTTAAGGCCAAGTACTGTTGCTGGTGCCTCTATTACATTTCCCAATACTGTCATATGCGGGAAAAGGTTAAAATGCTGGAAAACCATTCCGAG
>DAIOFM010000002.1:0-74770 GCA_036745755.1 Spirochaetota bacterium
TCAATTGAGGCGTTTTCAAGCAGGGCATCTGCCAGACGTTCAGGCATATCGAAAATTTTAAGTATGTTGCGGATTGATTTTTTCCCCTCACTTCTAAGAATTTCCGTGAATAGTGTTTCACACTGCTGCTCATTTTTTTCTGTAAGGGAGATGGTTATCCTGTCTCCAACTGTTACATCTCTGCTTATATCAAGTATGCCCGGGCCTGAGAGACCTTTAGGGGTGAAGAGGATGTCGCCGCATCCTTCAGATATTTTTTTATTATCGTGGAAGACTGTTATTCGGCTTTTTTTCACGGATATTCCGGATAGTGAACCGAGCCTGTAGTTTTTTATAAAAAGGGGAGTCAGGGCAGGAGTCGGATCTGTTATTTTGTGGCCGAGAGATTCGGCAAGTCTGAACCCGTCACCTGTGGAACCTGTTGCAGGGTATGAACTTCCCCCTGATGCGATCACGAAATTCCGGCAGGTATAGTTTCCCCCTCCTGCATGAACCGAAAATATCCCATTATTGTGTGAAACAGATTTAACGGGTGAGCTGTACTTTATCTCAACGGAATTTTTTGCGCATAAATTCAGCAGAAGGGCGAGTATATGGTCCGCCTTCATGCTTGCGGGAAAATTTTTTCCGTCCGGCCTTGTTACTGTTTTTATTCCGTTATTTTCGAAAAAGCTGACAAGCTCACTGTTGCTGAACGCGTAGAGAGCGGGTTTTACAAAGTTTTTTGCGTCACCGTAATGTTTAATGAATTCAGAGAGATCGCCTGAATGGGTGAAATTGCACTGGCCGGAACCTGAAAGGAGAAGTTTTTTCCCCGCTGTAAGGTTTTTTTCCAGTACAAGTATTCTCCTCTCCCTTTCCGAGGCTGTTATAGCGCAGAAAAGCCCGGCAGGGCCGGCACCTGTAATTATTGTATCATAATTTTTTTTCATTCTATTATGCCTGAATTAATTACATGAATCAGTATTTATTCCTTTACCCCCACCGCCGAAGGCGGCGGGGGTAAATAATTTTAACTTTTTACACTAAAATAAATGTTTAGGAATTATTACTGTACATGAATACATTTTCATGTGATACGCGCAATCATTTAAAAAGAACCGTGCAGGGGCATTGGGCCGCTCTTTTATTATTTTTCTTGTAATTATCGGGGGGTGCATTTATATTATATTAGCCTTTAACCCGGTTAAACGGCGCGTCTTGGCTTTAAATTAAATTTTATACGGAGGGTGAGATGAGACCTTCACTTCGTTTTGCAGCGGCAGCTCTTGTAATGGCGATGGTTTTTCCGGCTGCTGCTTCCGCTATGAGTGTGAAATTTTTTCTCGGCCAGGTGACCCTTAAGAGGAGCGGCAAATCTCTGCCGGTCAAGGTCGGGGACATCGTGGGCAACGGGGACATTATAAAAACAGGCAAAGGTGCCATGGTGGAGCTTGCTTTTGATCAGACCAGTACTATTACTGTCAGGGCCGATTCCACGGTCCAGATAGGGAGTAAAAACCTGAAGGACTCGGACGGTATTTCGGTTGTATCAGGCGAAATCAGCGGCAAATTTGGAAAACTTAAAAAGGGTGAATATAAAATCGGGAGTCCCACGACTGTCTGCGGTGTCAGGGGGACAGAGTTTGATATTGCCGTGAGTAAAGGGGGGGACACATATGTTGTCCTGAATGAGGGCAAACTTGCAGTGCGTAATCCCTATGGCAATACTGATTTAAACGGGGGCTCTTCTCTTGAGGCTGACATAGGGGAGGAGATCGAAAAAGGGGATATAGATGAAAAGGCCTCGGACTGGGGGAACAGCCGTAACGAGTCCCTTGAGGAGGGCCTTGACGAACAGGCCGAAAAATATGAAAACTACATGGAGAAGTTTGAAGAAGATGCGGATGAGGATGCGGAACTGATATCTGATCTCAGGTCTGAAACTAAAAAGGCAAAAACAAAGGATGACCTTGAAAAATCGGGTGAGAAAATCGCGCAGTCAGATTCAGATCTTGAGGACAGCATGATGATGAACGAAGCGTCCATATTCAATATGAACAGTCTGTCCGAGGATTTCCAGGGTAGTGACGCGGCCGGGCGTTTTAAAAAGGCTGTGAAAAAGGGAAACGCGGTTTTAAAACAGCAGATTAAAAACAGGCAGGCCATTGAAAAAGTCAAGGCCGATTATAAAGAGGCCTATGACAGGATTATGAAGAAATTTCAGGATGATAAATCAAATATATTCCGTAACCTCGAAGAATTTAAAAAGAGGCAGCGGGAGGATATGGAGTAGAGTAAAGCCGGGGTTATCAAAAACCGGCCTGTCATTGCGAGGCGTAAAGCGCCGTGGCAATCTGTATCGGATAAATAGTGTTTTTTTAATAAATTCATAACACTATAAAGAGATAAAAAACAGATCACCACGTCGGCCTCCGGCCTCCTCGTGATGACATCTTCTACTTCTGTGACAGCCTTATGAGAGAGTGGCCTTTTACCTTATAATTTTTCTGCTGAAGGATGAGTCTGTAAATCCCTGTTTTTCAACAAATTCATTGTCATCCATCTCCTGCCTGAACCTCAGTACATTTAGCATAAAGATGTCGAGCTTGCTGATTATATTCGGCGGCAATACCGCTCCATCGACCTCCAGAGACATTACAGGATAGTTCCTCTCCCTGCTCCATGGCGTTATAAGTCCTTCAATAACACGGCCTATGAGGCAGGCGAATGGAGAGATGTTGATTATCCCAGAGTAATCGTGCATCATTGCTGTTGATGCTGCCCCGCTCGATATAGATATCTCGGAATCGAGTTCACTTGTTACAAAATGTTCGTGCGCGTTTCCCATTATCTCGTTTATGTTATGAGGAGTGTGCGGGATGAGCCCGGTTTCTGAAAGGGCGTTCTTGATTTTCCGGTCGACCCTGTGTTTCCATATCGATTCAATTCTGAACATGATCCTTTCCCGCATCTCTCCGGAGAACGGTTTTTTATACCAGGGAAGGAGCCTGTACCTTTTCATTATCTCGTTGTAACGCACAAAGTCCGTGTAGTAGAGCCATTCCGTGATACCTGAAACTTTGGCTATTATCCCCCTCCTGCTCATGATCCTTACCAGTTCGTCAACGGCAAAGTCGTCCCTGCGGACATATATTTCGCCCACAATGAGAACTTTCGGAGTTTCATGAACCTTTCTCTTTAGAGGGATCTTGGCGATCTCAGATGCGATCCTTTGAAGGGCCGGAATCGTTTTCTTTATGTCCTTTTCAGCAATTGTGGCGAGTTCCTGCCAGAGCTCGTCGTATTTGGCAATTGCTGCCGCGGGGTCAACAGCACATGTGCGCAGCGATGTTTCTATGTCCTTCATGTAGTCTGCTATGACAAGGCCCCACCAGGCGCTTTCTGAAAAGTGCGGGCCCATTTCGTTGTATGAGTTGTCAGCTTCAAGTGTGATTACGGCCACATTTTCGAGCTTCATATCCCGGAAAAGATTTTCATAGAAGACGAAATACTGGCCTGTTCTGCAGGGCCCTGTTGTGGTAGGGACAAAGAGAAGGTAGATTTCGTCTTTCCTGTATTTGTCAGACTCGAGGTATTTAAGGGCGCTCCCCAGGACAAGCTGTGAGGGGAGACATTCCTTGCCTGACATGTAGCTTCTTGCAGCCTGCAGCGTATAGATGTCAGGAAGGGGCATGGCCTCGGCATTTATTCCGATACCCCTTACAGAGGAGGCAAGGAGTTCGGAAGAGAGCCTTCCCATGTTTGAAAGTAGGAGCTTGACTCTTTCGTTGCCGAAGATGTCGATTTTCTTTTTATTAATCTCATCATAAAGGTGAATCGGGTCTTTGCCGTTGTTAATGAACCTCAGCCCGTTATCATATCTCTCCTCATCCTCACCGCTGTATTTCAGCCTGTATCCTTCAATTATATCCAGGAACGCTTCAACCCTTGTGTCTATACCGGCGTCAGCTGAGTGTGAATCGAGTTCAAGAATAAGGAATGGCTTTGTACCCATCATCCATTTTATATAATGGAGCATGAAAGAATCCGGGGCGCATGAAAAATTTGAGATATAGGTGATGAATATATTGTCTTCATCTTTTAAAAGAGAGGTTGCCCTCATGTCCTGCTGGCCGTAGTACCAGTACATGTTGCTGAATATATCGGAACCCTCAAAGGGGAGCATGTCAAATGGTATTACAGAGTATCCCCTGCTTGTAAATTTTTTCGGTATCCCCATGTTCGCGTCTTTAGTGAAGGCGTTGTAGGGCCGCCCCAGTATGGCTATTACAGGATGGTCCGCTTTTCTCGCCCTTTCCAGGGCCTCTATTCCCATCTCCCTGTATATGGAGAAGAATTCCTGCTGTTTTTTGTAGGCGACTTTGAATGCCCTTTCTATTTCACTTTCCGGAACCTCTAACTGCCGGGCAAGTTCAAGGAAGCCCTTAAGGGCCTTTTCTGTGCCGTATTTAAAAGTTACTATAGGAGAAAGGAGCTTTTCGTCATCTATTTCTGTAAAGGCCTTCTTTATGTAGTATGGAAGGCTCTGTGTTATGGGGCAGAAGTTCGCGTGGACATCCTCCTCATAGCTCGGCATGTCCCTGAAGTGAGGGACAAAAATAAATTCAGTCCCCGATTCTATTATGCTCTGTACAGCGCCGTGCGCGATCTCCGCGGGGAAGCAGTAGGCGCTTTCCACTCTTGCTACACCTTCAGGGAGGATCTCTTCGGAAAGTTTTGTCTCTATACCGAGAGTATGAAAGAACCATGAGTAGAAGGGCCACAGGGTGTAAACAGAGAAGGCCCTGGGTATACCTACAACATAATCCTTTCTTCTTTCAAATTTTTCTGCCGGAGGGGCCATTTCAGTGAACATCAGGTGGTCCCTGGTATCTATATAGTTGAATATTGATGCTTCATCAATTGTGTTCTTTTTCCTTGAATTGGCGTACTTGTTGCATCGGCCCCCGAACATGTAGGTATGGCCGTTGACTTTAAGGACCCTTATAGGGCAGTAGTTGTCGCATGCCCTGCACTTGAATTCCCTTTCATAGACGATTTCACTGGAAAGTATCTGTTCCAGGTCAAAGGAGCTTTTTTCGAGAAGGCCGTCAGCCAGTTTCTGCTTTGCAAGTATCCCCACCCCGAATGCACCCAGGAGTTCAGGGCTTGGCGGTACGGTGATGTCCTTGTCAAGAAGCATTGAGAATGCAAGGGGCACAGCCTTGTTCTTGGCAACACCTCCCTGGAGTACGATGTTCTGCCCTATTGCCCTGTTTCCGACGACCCTGTTGAGGTAATTGGAAACTATGGAAGTGATGATACCCGCTGTGATATCCTCGCGTGTGGCCCCGTACTGTATCGCTTTTCTTATGTCGGAGTTAATAAAGGCGGAGCAGTGCTCGCCGAATTTGAGAGGTGAATCAGCCTGGAGCGCTATGTCCCCTATCCGGCGTACGTCTGTAATGTTAAGGTCGCCCGCGGCAGATTCCTCGAGGAAGGAACCTGTTCCTGCTGAACATGCCTCATTCATCGCGTAGTCAATGGGCACCTTGTTTTTCAGGTATACATACTTGGCGTCCTGCCCGCCGATTTCAAATATCGTATCTATGTCCTGCTTGAAGTATGTTGTGCCTGTGGCGTGGGCAATAATTTCATTATAGATTGCCGGGGTCTCCATGAACACTCCGAGTATTTCACGGGAGGAGCCGGTGGTTGCGGCCACGGATACTTTGATATCCGTGCTGCCGATCTGTTCCCTCACCTGTACCAGGACCTCTTCAATACATTTTTTAAGGGCATTTACAGGGTCTCCGTGGGTCCTGCCGTAGTAGTCAGCCACGATTTCATCTGTTTCTATATCTATGAGAGCGACTTTGGTGGTTGTGGAACCCCCGTCTATGCCGAGAATGTATTCCCCTCCCTGCTTAACTTTTCCTCTTAAGGGCTCAATATATTTTACCCTTCCAAGCGCTTTTGAGAGGGACGGGTAATTGCCGAACCCAATATCATGCTTTTTGAAGAGCATGTCGATCCTGGGGATTTCATTGCCCGATTTTGAAGCCATGAGCGCTGCGCCGTAAGCTTCAAAATATATTGCCTCTTCAGGTATGATAAGTTTAACTTCCGGGAGTTTCTCTTTTATCATCCTGATCATGTGGCTGTTTTTTGTTACTCCTCCGGTGAGCAGGACTGTGCCCTTTTCAACCCTGGCTCGTTTGAGAAAGTCAGATACCTTGGTTGCCATTACATCACTGAGTGACAGCACTATATCATCTTTTGTTGCCTCACCCTTGTTCAGTTTATGCGTGCAGTCGCTTTTCATGAACACTGAACATCTTGATGATAGGGGATGGGGTTTCGCTGTCTCTGATATTTTGAAGATATGATCCAGTGTCATATCCATCCTTCCAAGCTGCTGCTTGAAAAATTCACCGGTCCCGGATGCGCATTTGTTTCCTGAGAAGCTTGTTATAATTTTTCCGTTATTATCTATTGTATAAACAACAAAGTTCTCTCCGCCAAGGGAGACAACGGCGTCAGTTTTGATTTCAAGTTCGCGGAGGGCCTCCTCTACGCAGATCGATTCTATAACATTATTTGAATTAATGAGGTATCGCCCCTCTGTCCCTGTAACGAGGAGTTTTGTCTCTGAAGGTATATTTGAGCCTGTAATGAAATTTTTCAGGGTTGTGAGAAAGTCACCCTCATGTTCGATGATTTTATGCCATAATATTTTTTCTTCATCCATTAGAACAGCTTTTATGCAGGATGAACCTATATTAATACCCAAGCTATGCATTACTGCCTCCTGATATAATACATTTTTTAATATTGTTTTGTGACATTGTCTATCTTTTTTTGTATGAGTTTTATGTGGTTTAAAGCATAATAAAAAGAATATTTATACAGATAAAGAGTTTTTTATTTAGTGTAAAAAAATTCTTTATTCCTTTGTTAAAGTAATCAGGTTATAAATTCCGCTAATCATTATAAAGTGGTATACCGGAATTTTTTATTGCCATAATATAACTTTACAGTTAAAATATAATAAATATCTGATAAAATATATACAAATAATTTAAATAATTTTCGGTATATAGACTTGTTGCCGGTTGAATTTTTTTAACAGTTGAAACAGATAAAAATCATTAAAGCCGATTTTTATATTCTATTGAACAATTTAACCGTTTTAAAAGTTGCGTATTATACTGATAAACAGGATTATTCTGCAGTTTGCAGAATAAATTAAGTAAAAATGTTTTAAAAGTGGATTTGTAAATGAGGAATATTCTACTCGTAGAGGATGACAGGATTACATCAAGGCTTATCCAGAAGTATATTCTGGATATCGGGTACAATGTCGCAGGAGCTGTTTCTTCAGGCGAAGAGGCGTCCCGGCTTATTGAAACGAAAGAGCCCGACCTGGTGCTGATGGATATAAATCTTGAGGGGCAGCTTGATGGTATCGAATCCGCGAAAAGCATCAGCAGCCGGTTCAGCCTTCCCTTTGTGTACATAACTTCATCTTCAGACTATTCGACCATTGAAAGGGCCAAGGAGAGTAATGCATACGGGTATATTATAAAGCCCTTTGACAAAAGGGATCTTCGTGCTACAATAGAGATGGCCCTTCTAAGGCACCAGATGGAGCTCCATATAAGAGAGGATGAAAACAGGATATCTACAATTTTGAATTCAATTGTAGATACTGTTGTGGTTGTTGACGGAGACGGGTTGATAACTTATGTGAATGCTTCAGGGCTAAGGATGCTTGAAAAGGAGGCTGACGAACTATTAAACAGGCCTATAGTTGATGTTATAAAAATCGGAAGTGATGCGAAAGAGGACGACAAGACATTCTTCCCCATGTCTATGAACTATATTGAGTTCAATAATTATCTTACGACTGATGCAAGACAGATACCCGTTGATTTTACATCAACTCCTCTCTGGATGGACAAGGGGAAGCTGAGGGGAGCAGTTCTTGTTATAAGGGACATTACACAGCAGGTCGAATATGACAGGAAGATCCAGGAGAGCATGGAGACCCTCTCCAGGGCCATGTACGGGATTGTTGAGGCCATAACCAAGACTGTTGAGACAAGGGACCCCTACACCGCAGGCCATCAGACAAAGGTCGCGGATATTGCCAAGGAGATAGCAAAGGAAATGGGGCTCAGGCGTGATGTTATTGAGAGTGTTAATCTTGCCGGGCAGATTCATGACCTTGGAAAGATCGCGATTCCCGCTGAGATACTCAATAAGCCGGGGAGAATAAACGAAATTGAATTTGCGCTCATAAAGACTCATTCACAGATGGGGTACGATATACTGAAGAATATTGATTTTCCCTGGCCCATCGCGGATATAGTGCTGCAGCATCATGAGAAATTTGACGGTTCAGGCTATCCGAACGGTATCAGGGGGGAGGATATACTTATCCAGGCAAGGATTATCGCTGTTGCTGATGTGCTTGAGGCCATGGCTTCCCACAGGCCGTACAGGGCCGCCCTGGGGATTGATGCTGCTTTTGAGGAACTTCAGGATAAAAAGGGTATTCACTTTGATCCCGAGGTTGTTGAATCCTGCATAAGAATCTTTAAAGAGAACGGCTTCAAGGTTGAATTTTAAAAAAATGTTTTTACACAGATAAACACAGATGTTATTATATTTTTTACTGAATATCTGTGTTTATCCGGTATATCAGTGCTAATCTGTGTGGAATTATAGCTTATAATGGATCTCCGCGGGTGCGGGGATGACAAAAGTGTTATAACATTCAATTTTTATAATCTCCATGAAATCCGTGACCTCCTCGAAAAAAGTTCAGTAATAACCGCTGAATTTATTTACAAATAAAGTTTCTTTTTCTCTAATACCGTATACTGCCTGGATGGGAATTATGTCATATATTAAACAGAGACGGAAGATTACGGTTAAGGGGATTGTTCAGGGCGTAGGGTTCAGGCCTGCTATAGCGAAAGAGGCCTCTCTCCGGGGCCTCACAGGCACAGTTGCGAATACACGTGACTCTGTGGAGATAGAAATCCAGGGGACTGAAAGTTCGGTTAAAGGATATGTTGATGATTTCCACTCCTTCCTCCCGCCAAACGCTTTAATAGCCTTTTTCATGGAGGAAGAGATTGACCCGATTAACGAAGAAGATTCTTTTGCCATAATTGAAAGCAGAGAGAATGGCCCAACAAGGTTCAGTATACCTCCGGACATCGCGATGTGTGATCAGTGCCGCGCAGAGTTTAATGATCCGGGCAACAGGAGATACAGGTATCCCTTTATAACATGCGGCAACTGCGGCCCCCGCTATACCTACATGAAAGACATGCCGTACGACAGGGTGAAGACCACAATGTCTGAATTTCCATTCTGTGAAAAGTGTGCCGCTGAATATAATGACCCCTCTGATCGGAGGTATCATATTGAGGGTTTTTCATGCCCTGTATGCGGGCCTTCCGTATCAGGCATTGATGAGGTTGTGGATGCACTGCTTTCAGGTAAGGTTGCGGCTATCAAGGGTCTTGGCGGGTATCATATAGCATGTTCTGCTGTTGATTACAATGCAGTGGCACTGCTGCGAAAAAGGAAGAGGCGCCCGGGTAAACCCTTTGCCCTGATGTTCAGGTCTGTTGACGCGGCGCGTCAGTACGCCGATGTTTCACCTGAGGAGGGGTGTCTCCTTGAATCAAAGGTCTCGCCGATAGTTATTGTCAGACTGAAAGAGGGGAGCGGCATAGCTGAAAACGTGGCCCCTGACAACGGGTATCTCGGTATAATGATCGCCTACACTCCCCTCCATCAGTTAATTCTTGACCGGGTAAACATCCCCCTTGTAATGACCAGCGCGAACATTTCAGGTGACCCCCTTATAATAGATGATAAAAAGGCCAGGGAAGAGCTTGCCGGAATTGTTGATGTTTTCCTTGTGCATAACAGGGAGATCCTGAAGCGGGCTGATGACAGTATCTCCCGGGTGTATAAAGGTGAGGAGATAAGCATAAGGATGGGGAGGGGGAGGATGCCTTTCCCTATAAAGCTCCCTGAACCTTCAGTAAAAAATATACTTTCAGTGGGAGCTGAACTTAAAAGCAATGTCTCGGTGGCAACAGAGGACAACCTTGTTACAAGCAACCATATCGGCGACCTTGAGACACCTGAAACATTTACCCATTTCTGCGAAACCGTTGATGAGATGCTTGGCTACTATGACGTGAAAGCTGAAGTTGTGGTTGCCGACCTGCATCCCGACTATGAGTCGACCGCCTTTGCCGTGGAATATTCTGAAAAGAAAAATTTAAAGCTCCTCCGCGTGCAGCACCACTATGCGCATTTTCTTTCATGCTACTATGAGAACATGGTAAAGGGGGAGGCTGCGGGAATAATATTTGACGGTACAGGTTACGGCACAGACGGCACAGTGTGGGGGGGGGAGATTATAACAGGGGACCTTTATTCATTTGAGAGGAGGGGACATCTTTCACACTTTTCTCTCCCCGGCGGCGAGCGGGCCATAAGGGAGCCATGGAGGATTCTTTCAGGGCTGCTGGAGAGGGATAAATTTGATGAAGCATGTTCATGGGTGGATAAAAGCCTGAGGGACAACATATATGCTATTTCAGGGAACCGGTCATTTTCACCTCTCACGTCAAGTGCGGGGAGGCTCTTCGACGCCGCAGGTGCGCTTCTCGGTTTCAAAAGGGACGTTACTTACGAAGCTGAGGCGGCAATCTATCTTGAGAAACTGGCGCTAGGTTCAGAAACGGATGATTTTATTGATATACCCGTGCCTGAAGAGAACGGCGTTTATGTCATAGATTCACAGTTTCTGATTAATGAAATATTCAAATTAAAGCAAAAAGGAGCCGGGCTGTCAGATATTGCAAAGGTGTTTCACAATTCACTTGCAGAGGCAGGTGCGGCATTGGCTTTCGGTATATGCAGGGAAAAGGGGATAAATGTGGTACTCCTCAGCGGGGGTGTGTTTCAGAACAGGATTATGCTGGAACAGACTGAAAAAAGACTTGCCTCACAGGGGCTTGCGGTTTTGATTAATAAAAAAATTCCGGCCAATGATGCGGGTATTTCCGCGGGTCAGGCTATATACGGAGTATATAATGCATGAATTAAGTCTGGCAATGAATGTCAGGGAAATCGTTGAGGATGCCGCGAAGAATAACGGTTCATCAAAGGTTAACGAGGTTAATATAGTTGTCGGCAGCTTCAGCTCGGTCGTAGCTGATGCCCTTGATTTCGCCATGGAGATTGCGAAAAAGGGGTCTGTTTTTGAGAATGCAAAGATCAACATCCGTACAGAGAAGGCCATGCTTAACTGCAGTGAATGCGGTAAAGATTCAGAAATGGAGGATTATCTGATGCGTTGCGGCCACTGCGGCTCAGGAGCGGTAAGGGTAATTACAGGTGACAGGATGTACGTTGAATCTATAGATATTGAAAAATAGGAGAGAAATATATGCACTACGTGGAACTTGAAAAGGACCTTCTTCAGCAGAATGACAAACTTGCTGAAAATATAAAGATGAACATGGATGACCATGGTGTTTATGTTCTTAATATTATGAGCGCTCCCGGATCGGGTAAAACAAGCCTGCTTGAGGCTGTGCTTCCCGAGCTTACAAAAAAATATAAAATAGGGATTATAGAAGGGGATATGCAGGGAACCGCGGACGCGGACAGGCTGTCAAAATTCCCTGTTAAGATATACCAGGTAAACACTCACAGTATATGCCATCTTGAGGCGGCAATGCTTGAGCGTGCTCTTGTAAATTTTGATCTGCATGATATAGACTGCCTGATAATTGAGAACGTGGGCAACATGGTATGCCCTGCCGACTTTTACCTCGGAGAGGATAATGTCATGATGCTTGTTTCAATTACAGAGGGGCATGATAAGCCGCACAAGTACCCTGTTATGTTCAGCAAGGCTGACGTGATTGTTTTAAATAAAATGGACCTCGTCGGCGCGACTAATTTTAAAAAAGAGATATTCCAGGAACAGGTAAGGGCTCTTAACATGGGTGCGGAAATCATGGAAGTGTCGGCAACAGAGGGCACGAACATCGGTAATGTAGTCCATTTCATTGAACATGGCATTCAGCATAAAAAGGGGCATGCTCACGATCACGGTGACGGCCAGGGTCATAACCACACGCATAAACACAGCCATGGCCACGGCCATCATCACCACGATTAATCGGCACTTCTTGTTTCTCCCCCTGCATCAGGGGGAGTCGTGTATAGTGATGATTAAAATAAATTATATTAAAATGAGAACTGCAGCATCTTTGTAGCTGTCAATATACCGGAAAAGATAAATCCGGAAAACTATAAGAAAGGACCAATTCAATGATGAAAAAAATTTTATTATTATTCATTTTCTGTTTTTCAATGTTTGTTATATCCTGTGATGATATAAATAAGTTTTCAAAGAAATTTAATAAATTTGAAGATCTGGCAAAATGGCTGAACGGCAACGGGCATAAGGCAACACTGGTAAAGGTCCATAAATTCCCCATGGTGGCAGATTCGGGGGACTTTGTTATAGATGGCAGAGAATTTACATGCGCATTGTTCGATTCGGAAAGTAAATGGGAACGCTACCCGGAACTGATCGAGACTGTTGCTGATGAGAATGAAGAACCTGTTTTTAAAACTTTTTACAACATAAGATGTTTCAGCATTAAGAAAAAGTAGGTAATCTGCTGAAAATAATTGTTTCTGATTTCATTGTATATACCCGGGCAGGATGGGCTGTATGGATATTTCAAATCTTTCAGATAAACCATGTATAATATGCGGGGAAATGCTTTACGAATGGGGGTACCTGCGGGGGGATGGCCTTTATTTTTTTGATGAAAGCAGCGGTTTTTTTAAAAGGAACTTCTCTATGAAGTACCAGGTAAGGGCACGCCGCTGCAGGAACTGCCGCAATATTCAGCTTTTTGATATTGAGTAAGCAGTTCCGTTTTATATAGATTTTTCAGGCGGCTGTTCGCCTGTTTTAGTTTCCCGATTATTTGAAGTAGCGGCATCACTTCTGCATTTTGCCAGGCAATCCGGGCAGAGTCCGTGGCTGAAATCTGCCTCTGAATGGTCCCTGATATATACCTCAAGCTGTTCCCATTGACCCTTATCGTTTCTGATCTTTTTGCAGGAGGCACATATAGGCAGGAGCCCGGTCAGCTGCCTGACCTTTGCCAGCGCATCTTTCAGGTCTTTAACCGTATCAGAAAGCTTTCGTATCAGGGGATTTGTAATTTTCAGGAATAAGTAGGAGCCTGCTAATATGCTGATTAATCCTGCTATCCCGCTGATTACAGCGGCCCTAATAAAGGGGGCCCTGATTTCAGAAAGGTCTATTTTGGATACAATGCCCAGGTCTATTCCGCTGACATATTCATACGCTGCCAGTACCGGCACTCCCCTGTAATCAGGGCCTATCGTTGTTCCGGATTCTCCTGAGAGGGCCCTTCTCATCGGCTCCGCGAGGTCTGAATCAAAAGGGACCGGTTCAATTGCCTGCATGTTCAGCTGCTGATGGCTTAGAATGAAAACTATATTCTCCCCTTTTTTTTCTGCCAGCGTGAATTCACCACTGAGGCCGAAACCTTTATATTTACGGTGTGCATTGATTATCTGGCTGAGAGTGGCCTGTCTTGAGCCTTCGGGATAATCTTTGCTGTATAATGAATCAAATGCTGCAATAGCTTCGATCAGCCTGGCCTGGCTGCCCGCAGTTTCCCTGAGTCTTGCCTTTTCTTCATTAAATGCTGTATTGTAAAGGATAGCAATGGAAATCCCCTCAGCAATGAAGGTCACAAGTATCATTATCAGTATAAGAAGCAGGAGTCTTTTTCCCGGGCTCATTGTTCCCTCTGAATATTGAATTTTAATTATACTTATAATCAGTATTTATTCCTTAACTTATTCCAGGTAAAAATTATATACCCCCGCCGCCTTCGGCGGCGGGGGTATATAATTTTTGCTTTTTACACTAAAGTATATATTAAGCAATTATTACTGACTTATAATACTGATGTTTCCAGGAAGAGTAAAGATAAAGAGGGAACAATAAAATTTTTCAAACATGCTTCTGTGGTCGGGTATTAATTTTTTTTAATAAACCGGGGATTAAGGTGATCCGCGTCAGGGATGGAGCCGGAATAAAACGACCGTTTTATTGGAGGTGACAGCCCGGCATGCGAACTGAAGGGTAAGGGCAGGCGATAAAGCCTGCCCGTGTATTAAACTGTGGAAACGGGGAAACACTGAGGGGCGTATGGCGATACGCCCCTGGCAATTTAAATTGAGCATGGGACGCCCTTAAAAAGGCCTCTAAATTTCGTAGAAAAAGATTTTCGTCCTGTTGCCGTCCGAGTCTTTTTCGTCGTCGTAGTATATCCATCCCCTGTTTCTGTAAAATCTTTCAAGGCGCGCAAGGTTGCGGCTGTCGAGAAAGAGGAACACCCTTTTGACTTTTTTTCTTCTGCAGTCGTCTATTACTGTGCGTATCAGCCTGTCTCCGATCCCCTTTTCCCTGTGTTCAGGTGATACATAGAGGGCGGAGAGCCAGGGGGAAAGCTCCTCCCTTTGCGCCAGTTCACTCTCCTTAACTGATACCATTCCAACGGGGAGTTCCCCCCAGAGTGCGATAAATGAATACGGGTACGAAGCGGCATCTGATCTCCGGTTGTATTCATTCATAAGGGCAGTAAACGGGATGTCCCTGGACATGTACCATGTGGCGTATGACCAGTAGGCGCAGATGGGTGAAAGCGGCTTTTTCAGGGAAAGCGGGTATATTCTTAACATTGTCTACCGTAAATTGTTCTGTACAATACGATGAATTTATTGTACCTGTTATGCACTGTCAAACATTTATCATACCGGCAGCTAAGGATATAAATCTATGAGATTATACTTTATCTTTGCAACAGCAATTATTCTGACAGCAACTCTGCTTACGGCAGGAACTGACGCGATCTTTTCAGGAGAGGAGGATACTGCGGCCTTTTACAGAAGGATCTCGGCGGAACTTCTGAAAGACCCGGACGGTGATAATTCCTGCGCCTACATCGCAAAAGTTGCAGAGTTGTCGCGTGATGCAGGGAGGGCAGGGGTGGTAAAACTTTTCAGAACCTGCGCAAGAAAGCTTGCTGATAAGGGGAGAGAGAAAACGCCATATTATTTTTTATTTACCCTCTATTCTGAATTTATTGATAAAGGTTTCCATGAGCCTGATTCTGATTTTAAAGGGATTTCAAAATGGCTTGTGTCAGGGCCCTGGCAAAGGTACGGGCGATGTGATATAGATTACCCCTTCATTCCCGAGGAGAAGAGGGGCTTCGGGGAGTTTAAAGCTGTCAGGTCCGCGGGCGGTAACGGAAACCTTTTTCCCTTCGGGTATCTTCCGGAGAGAAGGGGGATAGCATATGCCGGCACTTCATTTTCCGCAAAGGGCCCGGTTAGAATATGGGTCATCTCAAACTCAAAGTACAGGCTTTTTATTAATGGCGTGAAAACGTTAAGTTCTCCTTACCCTTTTAAGGGATCTGTGGCAGGGGTATCTGTCAGGGGCGCGAAAAATTACACCCTCCTTCTGAAAACAGCTGACAATGAAACAGGGGATGACCCCTTTTCCAGGGTAATTGTAACAGATGAAAATAACAGGCTGCTTGAACCTGAAATTACGGGTGAATATTTCAGGGATAACTTTTCTCATGAAAAGATCTTCTGCTCGGCAGATATAAGGCTCTCTCCCGGTTTTGATGACAGAGCGGGGATAATAAATATGCGGTCCGAAGTTGATGACAACCTGTACAGTAAAGCTTCAGCCCTTGTGAAGGAGCACCCCCTTTACAGCGGGGGATATCATGCCCTGGTCCCGGCTCTTCTGAGGGGGAACCGGGGAGATGAATTTGTAAAAATTGTAAGCGAGTATAAAAAGATATTTTCCCGGTCAGATTATTACCTCAGGTGGGAGGCGGAATATTATAAGCAAAAGGAACCTGGAAAGTTTTTTAAAATAATGGAAAAGCTGCACCCCTCCTACTGTGACAGCCCCCTTGCAGGGGATTATCTTAAAGCTCTTATAAAGGAGGAGGAATATGGTGATGCCCTGGATTTCAGCGAAAAGTTCGGTGATGTTCCGTCATTCCGGGGCGCCGTTGCAGAGGCGGTAAAAGGGCGGTCTTCAGAAAGCAGGTGGCGCAAGTACCTTATGGAAAAGGGAACAGAGAACGGCGACCCTCTTTACTTTTATTATATGGGGCTTGGCGAGAGGGAACAGGGGCTTGACCCGCTTTTATACTGGGAAAAGGCTCTCAGCATAAGAAGCGATATGAGGGAGGTGAGAGAGGCGTCTGATATCTTTGAAAACAGCAGCAGCAGGGGAAGCATCTATTACTCAGGGCGGTATGCCTCCATGCAGCCTGAATTTTTATGGAACGGCACCAGGAGGAGTGTAACAGTCAGGATATTTGAAAGCGGAAGGTTCATGACAGAATGCGAGGATATAATCCCTGCTTCACCAGGGGAGAAGGGGGAGTTCAGGCTTCTCCCTCTTGAAGACTTGAGGGTGCTTTATGTTCTGAAGTGCGCGGGCGGGGAGGCTGTGCCGCTCAAATTTGAAAATGTCACCGGATCAGGCGGTGATGTCCGGGTGAAGGTGGAGAGCGGCATAAAGGCTGACTTCCTTGTTGTTAAATATACCGGTTATTCAGTATTTGAACAGCACCCCTTTTCCGTGATGAGAGAGACTGAATTAAAAGGTAAAAAAGAGGACATTTCCAGAATTGAACTGAAGGTTATAGCAGAGGGGTGGATGAGCCCTGCGGTTGAACTTAACGGAGATGAGATCCGGGGAAGCAGGAGAGACGAGGAAAACCTGACGGTATACACAGCTTCAGATAATTTTAATTATATGGGTACAGGCGGATGCACTCTATCAATAAAATACCTGGATTCGGGGGAAAAATTCTCCGCATGGTATAACGGCCTTCTGAAAGTGATGCACGCAGGGGAGTATGAACTCCCCGCAGCCGATCTTTCAGGCATGGATGTGAGAAATAAAATAAAGGCGGTTAAAAAAACTATCAGTAGCAACTTTGGCGATAGCGGTGAGAAAATATTAAATCCGGGAATGCCGGATGAGTTAATGATCAGGGGGACCGGGACTACTGAGGAAAAGGCAATAATGGCGTTACTGATGCTTGAAAAGGCCGGGGTAAGGGGATTTATAGCATTTTTAAGGGAAAAGGGCACACCTCTGACCGGGATAAAAGAGACGGTACTTTTCATACCTGAATCAAAGGTTAAAAGTCACTGGCTCAGATTCGGTGTAAAAGCGGGATTAAAAAATCCTGAGGCGCTTGTAATAACAAAAGACGGTTTTGAGATAATTCCCTTTCCGACAAAGGTGGAATAAATAGGGTTGACCCTGAGAGGGCGACCCTATTTATTAGCGAGTTTTGCTTTGAGCTCTTTTTTCTTTCTTTTAATTCTTCTTTTTGCTCTTTTTCTTTTCTCGACAGGTTTGTACTGTTTTCCCACTGTAAATCCTCCGGGTAAATTGATTTTTTCATATGAAATAAAGGGGTGAAGTTTGTCAATAAATAATAGACTTCACGCGCCTGTTATCTGGTCTCGTTTCTGATCCAGTTCATGAAGGACTCACTGCCGTCAATTATAGGTATTGCAACAATTGCGGGGCAGTCATATGAGTGGAGGGCCTTAACGCTCTCCACCAGCTCACCCACAAGGACGATCTTGGTCTTGGCAATGAGCACCACTTCATTCCCCTTTTCGGTTTTCCCCTCCCAGTTGTAGATCGATTTCATCCCGTCGATAATATTGACGCATGCGGCAATCTTTCTTGATACAAGGTTGCCTCCGATAATTTCCGCTTCCTCTAATGTCGGGGTTGTTATATATACCAGGCAGAGTGACATATGGCCTCCTTAATTATAAAGCCGGTTTAATTATAATCAGAAAATAATTAATCAGGAATCATCTTTCAAATAATTATCAGGAGGTTTTCGGCGCACCGCACCTGTCACCCGTTGAAAAAAAGCCGGTACAGGGAACCCGGGGATTTATAAAACAGCACTCTTTACCCGGCGGCCCGGCTTTCCGCTCATATAAAACGGCGCTGCCGTTTTATGCCGCTTCAATCCGTTGCGCTTTTTATCTCCGTAACAGCAGGCCCCGCAGAGTAACTGAACGAGTCGAGAACTTTCCATTCCGCATCAGGGACATCCACAAGCGCCCTCCACTCTATAGTCGCTTTCACGCCGTCAATGGTGACCAGAATATAACCGTAGTGATCTCCATCGTGGTATTCGCACATTACCCTGTCGCTATCCATGTAGCTGCCTGACCAGTCCTGGAGCAGTCCTCCCCCTGTGCCGTTTATAATCTGCCAGATTTCATTGCCATTGCTGTCCTCTATGAGTGAGCGGTTGTAAAAATGTGCGTGGCCACAGAAGTATATTTTCCCTCCCCCGTGGCCTATGCTGTTCCAGAAGAGGTCACGTTTCTTTTTATAAAAGGAGAGGTTGTCCGGATAATCGGTGCCGAAAGCGGGTTCATGGCCGAAAACAAAGAGGTGGGTTTTTCTTTTTCTCGCAACCTGCCGGTTCAGCCATTGCTGGTTGATTTTATGCTGACCATCAGTATACTGATCCAGTCCTATTATTCTGGTGTTTCTGTAATCAAAACTGTAGGTAAGACCCTTCTCTTTATCCGGCCCGTTCAGCGGCGTGTAAGGCTGAACAACTGTTTTTTTGAATGCCTTTTTAAGCAGGGCAAGTGATTTTTTTTTGGGCCTCATGCGTCGCGGAAGCGGCTGCAGGGCAAAGCGTTCCGGGCCGTCGTCATGGTTACCCCTTACAGCGTATACCCTGATATTTTTACGGAAAACAGGGTTCATGGCCCTTCTCCAGTTTTTGTACTGGTCACTGAAGGCTGTTCCGCCGTTTCTCAGCCAGCCGTTAACGAGGTCTCCTGAAACCAGCACAAAATCAGGTTCAATATCAGCTATATCTGCAGCAGTGAGTATCAGGATTTCACTGTTAATACAGGCTCTATTGTCAGGTGATCGGTCATTGTTTTGAGTATCACTTATTACAGCAAACTGCCATGGCGCATTGATTTCCGATGCGGCATTTTTTTCACTATTTTTGCTGAAGCCTGCGGTGACTGTCAGGGAAAAACAGAGAAGAGTTGTAATAATAAATTTAATTCGTGTCATTTTAAACTTCCGGCTTAATGTCAGTACGTTTTTTACCGGGGATTAAATTTTAATCAAGGTATATTTTTAAAAGAGAAGCCTGAAAGCTTTTGGCCTGTCAACTTACATCCTTGACAAAAGGTTTGAAGTTTTTTCTTCTATAGAATAGTTTCCAGTGGTAATTCCTGAATATATGTTTTAGAGTAAAAAAGCAAAGATTATATGAGGGTGGCCCGAAAGCAGGTTTTACAAAGGTTTGTCATTCCGGTTTTGCATCTTCAGTTTGTGCAAATACCGGAATCTCCGGATTGAATCAGCTGTATGAGATACCGGCATTTTACCCCAAGGGTACTTCTTCGTTGCACTCAGGGCGCGCACGCTGCAGCCGGTATGACAGGAAATTACTTTCAGGGCAGCCTCAATAGAACATTTTTTACCTGAAATAAATTAAGGAATTAATACTGAACAGTCTTTAAAATCATTAAAAAGATATATCTGAGTTTCAGGTGGCTGTTCAGATAGTTGCTTTTTATTTTTAAAGTTTATTTAATAATGCGGTTGAGGTGAAACAATGAAAATTCTTACAGATATAATTTCTTCCCTTGAAAAGGGGATCGGTATTAAAGAGATATGCAGAGGGCCGCTGTGGACAGGTGTTGTGAGCAGGCGCTGCGGCCTTGCTTCAGCTTTACACGAGGGGGATTGTTCTACCGCCGCAGGTAAGGGGATGCTTGATCCCGGGGCGTTTTTAAATATGACTGCTGATGATATGGCGGAGCTCTCCTTTTCGGAAAAGATCCCTGAGGCATCTCTCGGGCTGGCAGCGATAAATTCACTTATTAAGCTGAATGAGGATGATTTTGAAGAGGTGAATGCTTCAGAGTTTATCCTGAAAGCGGGCAAGGGAAAAAATGTGTCGATAATCGGGCATTTCCCCTTTGTGGATGAAATCAGGGAAGAGGCCCGGAATCTCTGGGTCATTGAAAAGAGACCCAGGGAAGGGGACTGCACGGAGGATGAAGGGAATAAACTTTTACCTGAATCAGATGTGATAGCGATTTCAAGTACCACACTGATAAATCATACCCTTTCTTCAATTCTTGAACTCTGCCCCCCTTCCAGTGTTAAGATACTATTAGGGCCGACCACTCCAATGACAGAAATATTTTTTGATCACGGTATTGATATAATATCAGGTTCATATGTAACAGATATTCCCCTTGTTCTCGAAAGTATAGGTATGGGTATAGGTTTTTCAGCAATGAAAAAGAGAGGCGGGATCAGGCTTTTAAGCCTGGTGAAGGACAGGGAGATGTATAAAAAAATTATGGGATGATGAACCAGTACTCTTTATGGAATTTTATTCTCCCGCGGCTGTTCCGGGGATTTCCGTGAATGCTTTATTGTTCGTAAAGTTGCATCCGGCGTTAAATTTTAATCAGAGTATATTCTTTAATTGAGAAATGTGATATTACCCTGTCGAGACAGTGAGCCCGCACTGTGAAATATATGGTTCTCTCAGTATTGATAATTTTTTTAAGGGAATTACAGAACCCTTTTCCTTCAAGTTCCAGAGGGCCGATTTCATCAATAAAAACCGGGCTGATGTTGTTTCGAAGAATATCATCAATTATTGAATCAGCAAAAACAAAGCCTTCCTCATAAAAGCTGAATGTCCCGCATGTATATAATGGTATTTTATCAGGAGGGAATAGCCCGGTTTTTAATGAAAGAGGCACTGTTTCACCGGTAGACAATCTTGTAATTTCATAACCCTGGAAGTCGGATTCCCTGAAAATTTTTTTTGATATAAAGCCGTCACCGTTTCTCTGCTCTGCATAGATAGAGTTTATTTTAGCAGTTTTCCCCTGGTTTATTTCTCCGCAGATTATATTGATCATTTCGTAAAGTTTAATAATCCGGAGATCCTGACTTCAGATCTCCGGATAATATTTTTACTGGCCGATTATTATTAAGCCGCTTATAATCCAGCAGCCGAGAGATAGAGCCAGACCCTGGATGAATTCCGGAATTTTTAAGTTCATTGAGAGGAATTCCGGTGATTCCGATTTTCTGTTGCCTAAACTGTATCCTGCTGAAAAGCCTGCACCTGCGAATATCGTCCATGGCAGCGCCTCGGCGTATAAATATGAGACAAAGCCGGCTGAGCTGTTAAAGGAGAGCAGATAGGGACATGGGGCGCATCGCATCCCTATAAAATAGAAAGCAATGGCTGAAGAAAAAGCTGCCGTTGAACCAAGAAAAAAAGTTTTTGCCGCGCCTGTCTTTTTTCTTCCTGAACCGGTTGCGTGAAAAAGAACCGAGAGAAATCCCGCGTGCAGAATAAGTGCCACGCATGTGTTGGTTTTACATGCAACAGGGGTGCCGCAAAGAACAACTCCCATCTGGACAATCAGTATTGCGGGAACCAGTATCAGTAATATATATTGAGCTTTTTTTAAGTAACCGCCCATAAATCCCATGACTGTAAATGCAATACCGGTAAGGATTGCAGCCCGGAGGGGTAGACCGAAATGTTTTATGAGGCTGTTCCCGGCAACCTCAGAGAGGCCCCAGATGGAACCTGCTATAAGAATCAGAATGATGAGACGTTGAAATGATAACTTTTTTTGTGGATGCATAAGTACCTCCGTATAAATAATAAATTTTATTATTAGTATGTTTTTTTTGGCATATATGCTGTAAAAGACATAAATAGCAAGTCATAATTCTGATAATAAAGTATTTTTTTATATTTTATTGATATAAAAAATGTTTCTCAGCACATTTCGGTAATGAAATCTTTTATTATTACAAAAAATAACACAAGAGGCTTTATTGTATTGACTATGATTCAGGCTGTAATATCAAAATGAAAAATGTGTTTATACGGTTCCACTTATAATTATTTATTTAACAGATAATCGGGGGGGGGGGAGATGAAACGGACTTCTTTCAATTTTAAATCATATCGAAATAATTCTTATTTTTTCAAAGCAGCGGTATTTTTAATGATGTTAATTTTTATTATACCGGCATGTTCCGGTAAAAGCGGGGAGGAGAGGGTAGCGGCAGATACCTGTGATTTAAGGGAGATCGTTGATATGGAGGGGAATCGTATCAGCGTTCCGGAAAATCTTGAAAGAGTGGCTCTTCTCGGCGGCCCCACAGGACAGGTTGCCTATATCCTGGGAGTTCAGGAGAGGGTCTGTGCTGTAACGAAAACAATTGTGACATCGGAACTTGTGGGCATTTTTGATCCTTCTATTAAAACACGGCCGGTGGTAAGGACTGTGAGCGGCACAGTACATATTGAAGAATTAATCAAAGCGAATCCTCAGCTGGTAATTGCAGGTGATATTGACGGTGGAATTGTTCAGAAAAAAACCAGCATACCTGTGGCATTTTTCAGTCAGGGTATGTCTCATGGTGTTAAGGAAGTTAAAAATGAGATCCGCTTTTACGCCTCTGTTTTTAAAGCGGAAAAGAGGGGGGAGGCTTACTGTAGTTATCTTGATTCAATGGTGTCAATGATAAAGAAACGGACTTCAGGTATTCCTGAAAAGCAGAAAAAAGTAATTTTTAACGGGTACGGTACCGGGCACCTCGTAACACTGGGGGGGGATACCTTTATTCAGGAGAGGATAGAAATTGCGGGGTGCCGTAATGCAGCGATTGATATCCGTACAACGGGTAAAAAAGAGGGACTCCATTCCGGACTTGGAGAAATTTCCATGGAACAGGTCCTTGCCTGGGATCCTGATATCATTGTAATAGATATGGGAAGCTGTGATGAGTTTGAGAAGGATGAAAGATGGGCCCCGATTAAGGCAGTTAAAAATGGAAAGGTTTTTATCCAGCCTGCCGGAGTTTTTATATGGGACAGGCCCACTGCCGAGGCGGCAGTCCTCCACCCATTGTGGTTTGCCATGACAGCTTATCCTGAAAGGTTTAAAGATATTTCGTTTTCTGATGAGGTTAGAAAATTCTACAGGGAGATCTTCGGTTTTAATCTTACAGATGAACAGGCCCGTATGGTTGTCAGCGGTTTGTTTAAATCAAAAATTATGAAGGGTGTTAAATAGCAGGTGCGGCGCATGCCTGTTGAAATTAAATATTGTTTTAATCATCCTGCAGAACGGGATGCCGGCATATGAATATACAGAGTGACGATTTAAATAAAAGCCTGAGCCATAAAGATTCAGGATACGGCAGGATTGTCTTTATCCTGAGCTTGCTTGTTTTTGCAATATCCCTGGTGTCTCTTATGATCGGAAGGATATATATTGAGCCGGTTACAATACTGAAGGTGATTGTTTCAGATTTTTTCCCTGTCAGTAAAGACTGGTCGCCAACTATAGAAAGCGTGGTCATGAATGTGCGGCTGCCCCGCCTTATTGCCGGCCTTCTTGTGGGTGCCGGACTTTCAATTTCAGGGGCCGCATTCCAGGGGCTTTTCAGAAACCCGCTTGTTTCTCCGCATATTCTCGGGGTCTCCGCGGGAGCGGGTTTCGGTGCGGCCCTGGGTATTCTTCTTTTTAACAGTCTTATTATCACGCAAATATTTTCGTTTGTTTTCGGTATTATTGCTGTTTGCATGGCATACATGCTCAGCAGGGTTTACAGAACATCGCCCATGCTTGTTCTGGTGCTTGCAGGTGTTATTGTTGGTTCTCTTTTTTCAGCACTTACATCTTTTATTAAATATATAGCTGATCCCATGAACCGTATGCCTGCTATAGTCTTCTGGCTCATGGGGTCGCTTAATAATGTCAGCAATAAAGATCTTCTTCTTGTTATGCCGGTCTTTGTCATATGTATTACATGTCTTATTATGATTCGCTGGAGAATCAATGTCCTCTCAATGGGGGAGGATGACGCAAGGGCCCTTGGAATCAATACTGAAAAGACAGGGGTTTTTATCATTGTTTGCGCAACGGTCATTACTGCTGCCTCGGTATGTATCAGCGGGATTATAGGCTGGATAGGTCTTGTTATCCCTCACGTGGGCCGCCTTATAGTCGGGCCGGATCACAGGCATCTTCTTCCGGTCTCTCTTCTTATAGGGGCCGGTTATCTTGTGGTTGTGGACACTATAACGCGCTCTCTGATGATAACGGAAATTCCCATCGGGATACTGACAGCACTTATAGGCGCCCCCTTCTTTGCTCTTCTTTTAAAAAAGAACCGGCCGGGATGGTAGTTTATGACAGAGCGTATAAAAGCGGAAAATATCTCTTTCAGGTATGGTTCTCCCGGTACACCGGAGGTTTTTAACTCTCTTTCATTTTCGGTTTCGCAAGGGGAACTTGTCTCTTTTCTGGGGCCTAATGGCACGGGGAAATCCACACTCCTTAAATGTCTAAACGGGATTCTCAGGCCAGATGAGGGGCTGGTTTATCTTGACGGTGTAAATTTATCCACTCTCTCCCGTAATGATATTGCCAGGAAAATAGGGTTTGTGCCGCAGTCCCAGAGTTCTACTTTTCCCTTTCTTGTCCGCGATGTAGTTGTTATGGGGAGGACTCCTCATCTCGCCATGTTTTCATCTCCCGGGAAAAAGGACCGTTTAATTGCGGATGAGATTATGGAACTGGTCGGTATCTCGCATATTTCAGGCAAACCGTGTAATATGATCAGCGGAGGGGAGTGGCAGCTTGTTTTAATCGCACGGGCTCTTACTCAGAAGCCGGAGATCCTTATTCTTGATGAACCGACATCGCACCTTGATCTGGGCAACCAGTTGAGGGTATTAAATTTTGTTTACGGGCTGGTTAAATCCGGTATTACAGTAGTTATGGCCTCCCATTTTCCGGATCATGCCTTTTTAGGTTCGAGCAATGTTGCGGTGTTAAAGGATGGAACCATAATGGCCCAGGGTACTCCTGATGATGTAATTACAGAACCGATTCTGGAAAAGACTTACGGAGTCAGGGTAAAGGTAAGCTATTTCGAAGAAGCGGGAAGAAAGGTTTGTGTGCCGGTGATTAATAGCTGATCGGATATTGAATCACCGGAGTGATATAATCTTATAGTGTAATTTTGTTTTAACAGTTACATCCGGTTTACCCGGTAGAAAGACCTGTTAGGCCTGATTTTACTGTACTCTATATTGTAAAAAAGGCTGTAAAAGCGTTCAGCTTCAATTGTCGGATCTTCGGGAAACCTGTCGGGGTGAAGAACTCCTGCAATGAAAAGAAGCCCCAACACCCACCTGAGACTCCCGAAATCCCACAATGACGGAACAGCGAAAACCTTTTTATTATCTAAAGCCGGACATTTCAGTCCGTTATCGATACAGTACCGGTAGAAGTCAGAAACCGGGCATGTTATGAATCCTGAGATAAAAATATATTCAGCATTGAATGCGTTGAATTCTTCAGCGGTTATGGTGACACCCGGTTTCCCTTCCCGGATAATTTCCTTGTTTACACAGTAACCGCCTGCAATAGTTACAAGGTTTGTCTCTATGCGTTCGGCATTAAGCGCGAAAAGGGGATATCCCATTGCATAATAGACCCTTGGTTTCTCCCGATTGTCCGGAGCCTCTTTGAACTGATTAAGTATATTTTCAATGTATGAGATCAGCTTTTTCCCTCTTTCCAGACTGTCTGTTTTTTCTGAGAGAAATTTTATAAGATCTGTATAGCTGTAGGGGTCCTGCATTATTTTATGAAATTTTTGAAGAAAATCTGTTTTCAGAACTTCAGACCATGTCGCATATACCAGGTCTTTACCGGCAGGATTAAGTGATGTTATAATAGACTGGATGATTTCAATTGCACGTGTCGTGCGGTATCCGCCGAAAAATCCCGGCTCATTAAAATTTTCATTGTGGAAGCTCCCTTTAAACGGAATTTTGTTTCCGCATCTGCATTCTCCCCTGTCGGCATAGTGAAGCACGCGTGCACCCATTGGTCCGTAGAATTCTCTATTTACAATAACAGAACCGCATGCGGGACATATAGTGTCCAGCCTGTCGGTTCCCGGGGAATTAAAGAGATATGTGAACGGAAGTGTTTTCCGGACTTTATCGCAGAGTAATTCAGATTCATATATGGTCGGTTCGTCTTCCATACTCGCATCTCCGAAGGGGAAGAAACGCATTATATGAAAAGGTATTTTATCTGACAGGGCAGCCACGTGGCGGGCAAGGCCGAGCACTTCATCCTCTCTCCCTTTGCTGTAGATTACAGAGACCTCTACATGAACACCTTTTTTATGGAGAATTTCAAGATTGCGCAGTACGGGGTTGATTCCCGGTGCGCCGCAGGCTTTATATGCGTCATCGGTAAAACCTTTAAAGCCTATATTGATGAAATCGAGGTGTGGAGCCAGTATTTCAATGGCTTCCTCTGTAAAGTAACAGTTTGTCGAACACCCTGCAAGAAGCCCTCTTGCCTGAGCCTTTTTAGCAACAGAGGTAAATGTTCTTAAGGAAACAACGGGGTCGTTGACACAGAAGACAATTCCCGTGCAGTTTTCTTCCATAGCTTTATTTACAACACTTTCCGCATCTACTTTTTTCAGCCCGCCGGAAATGTCCTCCATCCTCGCTGTGAGTGTTTCAGATATACACCCTCCGCACCTGAAGTTGCAGCCCACTGTACTGATCTGGAGAAATTTTCCCCGGGGGTTATGGTGCAGAATGGGCATTGTTTCAATGCTGATCGGGAAGAGAGTCAGGTAGAGATCAGGATAGAGTTCTTCAACCTGATCTTCATTAAGCCTGTACATGCCGCATTTCCCTGTTGCTCCATCTTTCAGCATGCATCCTATTTCGCATATATTGCATTTCATAAATTTTTCTCTTTCTGAATTATAAACCATAGGTTTGCATTGTCCTTTTCAACAGAATGAATTCTGGCAATAGAGGAGGAAAGGGCATCGCCGAGACGCTGAAGATTTTCAGGACTCATCCGTTTTGCCGCCCCCTCTTTAAAGTCCCCTGTTTTCTTCTCCATCTTTTCCATAATCTCCGCCTTCAGTTCAGGAGTGCCGAAGCCTCCTCCAATGAATGAGAAGCATCCCGGTTTCAGTATGCGGTGAATCTCATTAAACACCCGGATCGGTTCATCCCAGAAAAAGATCGAACCCCGGCTTACCACGAGCTCAATCGAGTTATCATGAAAGGGGAGAGAGTGGACGTCACCCTGCATGGGGAATACTTTCCCATTAAGGCCTGATTTACTTATATTTTCCAGTGCAAGCTTTTGTGCATGAAAAGAAAGATCAAATGAAATGGAGAGAAAATCGCTTCGCCCTGACACAGCCATAGCTAAATGACCCGGCCCGCTACCAAGGTCGAGGCATATCCCTTTTTTTACAGGAGTTTTATTAAGTATTATCTCAGCGAGTACAGGATATACAGGGGCAAATATGGTTCCGGCAATTTCATTAAACCGGGCAGCTTTAGTTTCCTCGTTTTGCGGTTTGGATAGTTTCATTTTATACCTGTTATCGTAAATTTTATTTCAATTTAAAAAGAGATTTTGTTTTGATAATTGCTCTATTAAAATGTTTATATGGTTATTTTTTGTAATTTTTTAAGATAATTTTAATTACTAAATATAAATTATGAAAAAAGTTACAAAAAATACAATTAATAATTGACTCTTGATGGTTTTTTTTTGAAGAACAGGATATGTCAAGTTTGACGGGGTAATCTGTCCGCAGCCGGCGGCTATTTATATAGTAATTGTAAAATCATCTCAAGGCTGCAGAAGGAAAACAGATCCTGAGTCCCGATCTGAAATAAATAAAAAATTTTTACCTTCGCCGGACATTTAAAAACAATACGAAAGGAGGACGGTGTGAAAAGGCATCTGGTTCTATTTATTGCATTAATTTTTATTTTTACCGGGGCTGTTTCGTATTCACAGGAAGATGTGAATACAGATAATGCTCCTGATAAAACATCAGAAAAATCTGATCAGAAAAAGAAAACTCCAACAAAAACATTTGAGATGGGGGAGATCGTTGTAAAAGACAGGGCAATCGCGAATATTGAGGACGCGTCAACTACAACAGAGATAACAGATCAGGATATAAAGGCGAGAGCGGATAAGACATTAGATGAATCCCTTAAAGGAGTACCGGGGATGAATGTTTATCAGGGCCAGAAAGGACAGCAGGGTTTTACCTTAAGGGGCTTCAAACATGATAAGGTGGTTATACTGGTAGACGGCCTTCCCTTTGAAGAGATATATGATGGAGGCGGCGGAGATATTTCAAGAATTCCTGTTATGAATGCCTCCAAGATTGTTGTTAACAGGGGCGTTTCATCGGCACTTTACGGGGCAAGGGGAACGTTCGGCACAGTTAATGTTATAACTCAAAAACCGGAAGAGATGTATACACGCGTCAGCGCTGAGTATGGAGAGTATAGCAATTATATGCTTAATGTTTCACACGGTGCGCCTGTTGGGGATTTCTATTACTGGATTACCGGTTCAGTTATGAATTCTAATGGCTATGATGTGTCGGCTAAGCTCACGAAGTCTGAAAGAAAGAAGTGGTTTAATAAGCTTACTTCCAATCTGGCAGGAAAGGACGCGGACACTGTAATTGCTGACGGAAACTTTGCATTGGATAATTATATTAATGGCGGGGACTCATGGGAGCATACTGAATACCGCAGGTATTATCTTTCCGGTAAAGTAGGATACGAAATTACTGATAATCTTGAAGCAGGTATCTCAGCGAGCTATTACCAGAATGAGCAGCTGTTCCTGGGATTCTATCCGAACGCCCTGGCTTCATATGATGAAGAAACCGGTACGTGGGATGGTATAGCGGACAATTACCATGCGAATCCTAACAGGAGTGTTTTTGCACAGAGAGACTGGGAGTGGGAGGAGGATTACAGGTATGATATATCCCCTTACATTAATTTTGAAAAGGGTGACCTTTCAGTAAAAGCTAATATATTTTATGTATCTCAGATGAACAGCCTTATATACTGGAATGATCCGGATCTCTCTCAGTCAACAACTCCATGGTGGGATCCCTCCAAGGTTTATGAAGACAGCTACGGATTTTATGTCTATCCGAGCTATAAAATTTTATCCTGGAATAAAGTTTCAGGGGTTGTACACTACAGGACTGAAACTTATGAAAAGAAGGTGCAGGATGGGGCAGATTTAGACAGTGCATATCATACTACCAAGGAGATGTCTGCATATTATGTAACTGTTGGGGTTGAAGATGAGATGTCCTTTAAAACAGTTGCCGGTGATCTCGGTGTAACCGCGGGTGTTTCATATGATGCACAGAAATTTGACAGATTTGAAATAACAGGAAAGAATGACGGGGATTACCCGGATGAAGATTCAACGCTCTGGGGAACAAATGATTCATTTAATCCGGTTGCAGGTGTAATGTATGAACCTTTAAAAGATTTTCTTGTTTTCAGAGGTTCAGCAGGAGTTAAGGTTGAATTTCCGAATCTGCATCAGGTGTCAGATAATGATGATGCCGATGTAACCGAAGAGATAAAACCGGAGAAATCATACAATGGAAATATCGGCTTTGAGCTTTTCTTCTTTGATAAAATGCTCAGTTTGAGAAATGATTATTTTTATACAAAGTTTGAAGATAAAATTGAAAGATTACGTGACGCTGATGCTGATGATGACATAAATATGAATATTGATGGCCGTATAATGCAGGGGCTTGAGAGCATAGTTTCTGTTAATGTTGAAAATCTTCTTAATGTAATGGATCTGAGTATTTCACAATCTTATGTTTATACACATGCGAAAGACGAAGATGACTCTATCGTTACAAAAGGTGAGGATGTTGAGGGATGTCCCGAGCATCAGTTCGTTACCCAGATACTTTTTGATTTTGTTACAGGTACAAGCCTCAATATATGGGGCAGCTACAAGACAAATGAAAAACTTTATATAATGAAATCTGATCCTGCAGGGGCTACTGAGCCTTATTCAACAAAATATTATACCACAATTGAACTTCATGATCCCCTTATGTTTAATGTTAAACTTTCACAGAAGTTCATGGAAAAATTTGAAGTGTATGTATCATGCAAAAATATTTTTGATGATTACAATGCGGATCCATTTAATCCCGGCCCGGGAAGAATGTTTTACGTAGGCGGCAGCGCGGAATTTTAACAGGCAATACGCGGGCGGTTAATACCGCCCGCTCATTTTTTCATCATGAGGATAATATGAATAAAAAATATATAGCAATAGTAGCCGCAGCAGTGATTGCGATTATCGGTTTCGGCTATGCCTGTTCCTCTTATAAAAATTATTATGAAATAATGGCGGTTACAGGGGCAACTCCCGTAGCTGTGAAGCAGGATCTCAATAAAGACATAACACTGGAAGTTTCAGGTAATACAAAACGGATTTATAAATTTGATGAAAAATCACTGAATGCTTTCGCCTCTGTATATCTCCGGACATTGGAGATGACATCTGAGGGAAAGTTTGAGGGTACATACCGGTATTCAGGAATTCCGGTTCTCAATATCCTTGAAGGAATCGCTCCTGAAAAGCCTGAAGGTGCTCCGTTTAACAGGCCTCTCGACATGGTCGTTACTTTTATTTCATCTTCCGGCAAACAGTCTCATTTCAGTTACGGTGAACTGACAATGACTGATGATTCATATCCCGTGATTCTTGCATACAGCCGAAACGAGCTTGCTCCATCAGAAAATCCCCAGAAAAAACCTTATACTCTTAACATTCATAAGGGTGATGTTAAAGGTTTGCGCCTTGTGTGCCCGGGAGATAAGGACACTGCCCGGTATCTTGATGATGTAACAAAAATTGTCCTCAGGGAAATAGATGTTGATAACAGCGGGCTTCCTGAAATGCGTAAAGGCTTCAAGTGCAGTTCCGACTCGCTTAAAGGCGTTTATAAAAATAAAATTTCAACTCTTGTCCTGAAAGGAACTGAGCCTGTAGCTGTGACAAACTGGCTGCGCACAGGGCATGGGCAGGGATATAAAGGTTTGGCGTCAACAGCAAATGGATTCAGCCTCAGATCTGTTCTCAGAAAAAATTTTCCCGGTGCTGGTGAAAAACATTTTTTTCTCTTCGTTGCATGTGACGGCTACAGGTCAATATTTTCCGGGAAAGAGATCTTCAGTACTGATGCCGGCAAAGATATGATGATAATGACAAAAATTGACGGGAAACCGGTAATGGGGAAAATAAGTGTCGCACCGGTGCGGGATTATTTTGTAGACCGTGGAGTATGGGGTTTAACTCATATTGTTATGCTCGATGCAATTGATGACATTAAATAACCGGAATATGGCGTTCTAATTATGAAAGAGTTGGTTTACTTAATATCTGCGGCAGTGTTGTTTTATGCTGTCGCTGTTTTTTTTATGATTTTTAAAAAATACAGGGCTGCGGCCTGTTCAATTGCCGCAGGCTTTATTGTATACACTGTTTTTATTTTTTCAAGGGGATGGATGTCATCTCTGTTCACAACATATGGAATATTTGAAGGTGTATTCTTCCTGCCCTGGGCAATGGCTCTGATCACAGTCTTACTCGTTTTCTTTTCAGCGGAGAAAGAGGATGCGGTTACAGCGGTAATCCCCCTGTTATGTTTTTCTTTATTTGCCGCGTTTTATCCCAAGGGGATAATACCACCCACTCCGAATAAACTGACAGTCTGGGCCGATATTTTTTTTATTACTGAACCTCTGGGGCATGCCTGCTTTTACCTCGGCGGGTGGTTTGCCGCTCTTTCAATTGTGAGAAAAAGGAAATCGGTCGACTATCATTCGCTGCTTGTATGGGGTTTTGTTATTTTCAGCGTATCCCAGGTTACCGGTGCTGTGTGGGCGTTTCTGGGCTGGGGTTCGCCATTCCGGTGGGGAGCGAGACATTTCCAGTCAGCCGTGATCTGGAGTTATTACGCAGCGTATATTCATATACGTTTTCTTAAAGGATGGAGCGAATTTCGGAAAATGGCGTATGCTGCCGCAGGAATGGCGGTTGTAGCTTTATGTACAATGGGCGCGCATTTTAAGGAGCTGAGCTATCCGAGGATAGGTATGTGAACATGAAAAATATTATTGAATTTGCGGGTAATCTGAGATTTGCGTTCTGGCTGCTTATCGCTGCCGGGGCTGTAATGTGGATAGGCTCGATTTATGCGGCATCCAATCATACCCTTATATATTCCTTAAACGGCGTCCCTTTGATTGAATGGTTTACCACAAAGGGGGTGGAGAATATCTCTGTAACATGGTGGATCCCTGTAATGTTTGTCATATTCACTCTTCTGGGGATTAATATCATTGCATGTACAATTAATAGAGTTCTGCTTCTCCTCCCGCGAAAAAAGATTGTAGGGACAAAGAGGTTCCTGGTTTTAATCGCTCCGTCAGTGATTCATTTTCTTTTCATGCTTATGCTTGCCGGGCATCTGCTCAGTTTTACGGCAGTGAGTCAGAAGAAAATCCCTGTTGCTGAAGGTGAAACACTGCAGATCTGCGGCCTGAAAGATGTCATGGTTAAGTCAATAAAATATGAATATTTTCCTGATTCCTCCATGTTGAGGCACAGAATAAAACAGACCACCGTTGAAATTTCAGCGGAGAATAATGGCGGAAGTTTTACCCGCGAAATTGCTTTTATGGAACCGGCCATAATTAATGGTAATATAATACTCCTTGATATGGAGAAAAAGAGGCAGGACAGAATAGTTATACCGGAACCTTCAGAGGATAGCTGTAACAGGGAACAGAGATTTCACTATGCTAAAAAAACTCCCGATGTAAAACCGCAGTTATATCTGCTTGTTATCAAAGACCCGGGGCTCGTCATTCTGCTTCCCGGTTTTTTTATAGTTATTCTGATTATGGGGTGGTATTTCTATCAGATAAATAATTCAAAAAAGAATAAAGAATTTATGGAAGTTGAACATGAAGCTGTCAATGGTTAAAAAAGCTTTAATTGTAAATCTGTGTTTTCTGTTTTTTATATGTACAGCAGTTTCTGCAGACCGGTCCGTAGCGCATGCTCAGGGCCTGGAAAAGTCAGATGTGCAGAAAACAGAACAACCTGCAACTCAGGAATATCCGGATGTTGTTGAAAAAAATAAAATATCTGAACCCGCGTGTGACAGTAAAAAATCCGTTTTTCTTTACGACTGGTTCAGGCGCGGCGGTCTGTTTATGTGGCCCATAATACTTGCAGCGGCCCTTGCCATGGGACTTATTATTGAGAGGTTCCTTTTTTACAGAAAAGCGCAGCTGAAACCTGAAACGTTCCTTGAGGAGATCAATAATAGACTGGGGAGCGGAACTATAGATGATATTATCAGTCTGTGTAGTGGAAAGAATATTGTGTTGTCCCGCGTTCTGCTCAAGGGATTGAACCTGCGTAAACTCGGGCTTGATCATGTTGAAAAGGGAATAAGTGCGGCAGGTTCAATAGAGGTGGCGTCTCTGGAAAAGGGATTAAGCGTACTCTCCGCAATCGGTAATATTGCCCCTTTAATAGGATTTCTAGGAACAGTTTCAGGTATGATTACCGCCTTTCAGAGCATTGCCGCAGCGGACCAGGTAAGCGCGCGTCTTGTGGCAGGGGGAATTTACGAGGCTCTAATCACAACAGAGGCAGGACTTATAGTGGCTATCCCTGTTCTCGCGTTTTATAATTTTTTTGTTCACAGGATTGAGGCTTTTGTTGCGGATATTGAACGTATTTCATCTGAAATTGCTGAAAAAATGATTGGTGAAAATGTCTAGGATAAAGAGAAATGCACGGGCTACGGCAGAGATTACTCTCTCTTCAATGTCGGATATAGCGTTTCTCCTGATTATTTTTTTCCTGGTGACTTCAATTTTTTTAATGAAGGATGGGCTTCATGTTGCCATGCCTGACAAAAATAAGGCCCCGGTTTTTGTATCACCTGATAAAATTCTTACTATTGAATTCAGAAGAGATGGCGTTCTTTATTTGAAAGATAAAAAAACCGATATGCCCGCGATAAGGGAGGAGCTTCTGAAGCTGAATAAAAGTGCGGGTGAAGCAGTTCTTCTTAAAATTTCAGGTGAACTTCCATATGAAAAAGCGGTAACACTTATAGATGCAATTAAGGCATCAGGTGAAACAAGATTTTCAGTGAGGATGATATAGCCTTTTATGATTAATCGTAAACATATATCAAAGGGAATACTTCCCCTCACCTCAATGGCAGATATAGCCTTTATACTTCTGATTTTCTTTATCCTTACAAGCACTATAGATATGGACAGAAGTATAGCTGTAGACCTCCCTGTGACAGAAATATCTTCCGGGGGTTCGTATAAGTTTTTTCATGTCTGGATTAACCGGAATGGCGATATTTATCTTCGCGGCGAAATTAAGACAGAGGGTGATCTTATAGAATTTGCAAAGTATAAGGCTATAGACAACCCTGATGTCAAGGGGCTTATAGGAGCTGATAAAGGGGCGCCATTTAAGGAAATAAACAGGATAATGGAAGTCCTCAGGGATTCCGGTGTGTATAATATTGTATTGTTAACGAAAAAGAAGAATGAATAGAATACAGGTTTTTTCAGCAGAAAGGATTAAGATATATTTCAGGCATCACCCGGACCTGGCCTGGGCGTTATTATCTTTTGTTTTTTTGTTCGCAATGCTCTTTCTGGTACGATGGAGTGAATCGTCCGTATATGATGATTTTGACGTTGATGAAACAATAGAAATGATTGAGCTCAGGCTCTCTGAACCTAAACAGATTGCTGAAATAGTGGAGAGCACTGAATTGGCGGAATCTGATATTAAAGAGGTCGTTGAAGATAAACCTTTATCTTTCGGTCAGGAAAGCTCCGATTTTAATGATCTCGATAATTCATCAACTCCCCCAAGACCTCTGTTTTCCAGAACTCCTCCATATCCTGATACAATGAGAAAAGCCGGGGTAGAGGGAGTAGTGGCAGTTGAACTGGGAATTGACGAAAACGGTAATGTGGTTTACGGGAAAATAGTACGATCCCTGGGGAGAGATTTTGATGTTGCCGTAATCCAGTGGGCAAAAAGAATCAGGTTCTATCCTGCTAAAGACTGTGACAGAAGACCTATGAAATGCCGGATCCTCCTCCCTGTGCGCTTCAAACTTGAAGGTTGAATGATTTAGCAGCTCAATAATCCTCTTTAATAAAAAACTTCCTACAATACCGCCTTTTTTTTATTTGATTAAATTTTATTATAATGAAAGAGTAGCAGGTGAGCATTTTTAAATCGCGCCGGAGGTTCTGATGAAGCTTAATAATGAGGCAAAAGTGGGTCTCATGATAACACTGAGTTTCACTATATTTATAGGCCTTGTGGCTCTCCTTGCCAAAATAAACGTGGCAAGTTCGGGCTATCATCTTTATATATATTTCGGCTTTCTCAATGACCTTCAGGTAGGCGCTCCTGTAAACATTGCCGGTGGTATAAAGATTGGCCAGGTGACAGAGATTAAGCAGTCAGGAGAAAAAACTGAAGTCATTGTCTGGATTGACAACAAGTACAGGCTTATAAAGGATACCAGCTTCGCAATATTCACAAAGGGGATAATAGGTTCAAAGTATATAAACGTGTTTGTTCCTCCTTCTACAAATGTGGAGGATTTTCTTGGTGACGGGGACAGCGTGTACGGGGTCGATCCCCCCAGTTTTGACCAGATGATGCTGATTTTTCAGACCTTTATGCATGGAGATAACGGGGGCGAACTGCTTGCCCAGATTTTCCAGAACTCCAAGCAGTTTGTTGAGAACCTTAACAGTATATCAAGGGAGAACCGGGGCGATGTGAGGCAGTCTGTTGTAGCCGCCAAGGCATCGATAATACTCTTCTCCCAGCAGATGAAGATTTTCATGGTGGAGCTGAATAAGTTTACCAGGAACATGTCTTCTCTTTCTGAAAAGAACAGGGAGGAGATAAATGTCACCATACGCAACCTTTCCGAGATTTCAAGCAACCTTAACAGGATCATCCAGAGGCTGGAGGACGGGAGGGGAAGCCTGGGCAAGCTTATGACAGATGAGGAGATCTACTATAATATAAAAGATGCTTCACAGTCCGCGAAAGAGCTGTTCAGTCAGCTCAAGCAGGATCCTTCGAAACTATTCTTTAAACAGAAACAGTAGGTTATGGCAAAAAAAACAGATTTATTCGTGTGCGCCGCGTGCGGTGCTGATTATTCCAAGTGGAACGGCAGGTGCTCCGCCTGCGGTGAATGGAACACTATAATTGAAAAACCGCAGGAGGCTAACACGAAAAAAAAGGGCTCCCCCTCCGCAGTGCCCCTGAGCAGTATAGGAAAGGAAAACCTTGAGAGGATAAGCACAGGTAACGGCGAGTTTGATCTTGTATGCGGGGGCGGGATTGTCCCCGGCTCGGTGATACTACTTGGCGGTGAGCCGGGGATCGGGAAGTCTACACTTGCCCTCCAGATATCCCAGGAACTGCGGGCCCTTTATATATCCGGAGAGGAGTCCCCTGCCCAGATCAGGCAGAGGGGGGACAGGATAGCAATAGATCCTTCAAAGGTGAATATTTCGGTGAACAACGAGGTCGATGATATAATCTCCCTTGTGCGGAAGATGAAGCCGGGATGCCTGATTGTTGATTCAATCCAGACTGTGTACAACTCCGAACTGCCCGGAATTATAGGATCTGTGAGCCAGGTGAGGGAATCGGCATCAAGACTGGTTGATCTTGCCAAGAGGAGCGATATCCCGGTAATTCTCATAGGTCATATCACAAAGGAGGGGAGTATCGCGGGCCCTAAACTTCTGGAGCATATAGTTGATACAGTCCTTTACTTTGAGGGGGATTTTTCCAGGGAATTCAGGGTGCTCCGCGCCTTTAAAAACAGGTACGGTTCTGTAAATGAACTGGGGCTTTTCCGCATGACAGGAAACGGCCTGGAGGAGGTTAAGGACAAGAACCGTATTTTCCTGAATCCATTCAGATCTCCATCACCGGGGAATGCGGTTTCAGCGGCATTTGAGGGGAGTAGAACAATACTTTTTGAAGTGCAGGCCCTTGTGACTTTTTCAAGTTTTTCAAACCCCAGGAGGCTCTCGGACGGGTTTGAACTAAACAGGCTCATTATAATCTGCGCGGTACTTGAAAAACATGCGGGCCTGAAACTGGGGAATTTTGATGTATTTATTAACGTTTCCGGCGGATTCAATATAAGCGAGACTTCAGGAGATCTGGCAGTTGCTGTTGCCATTGCCTCCAGCCTGAAGGAGAAGTCAGTTGAGGAGGGAAGCGGGTTTATAGGAGAAGTATCTCTTGCAGGGGAACTCCGCCCTGTATCACAGATAGAGAAAAGGGTGCAGGAATTCAGGTTTTCAGGTTTTAAAAGAATTTATGTGTCAGAAGGGGATGTAGAAAAGGCGAAAAGTGCCGGGTTTGACGGGGATATTATCGGAGCGCGTACCGTGAGTGACGTGCTGGGGCTTGTTTTCTGAGAGAAAAATTCTTGCTAAAAATGAATATATCTGTGAAATTGTTAATTTGTATGCCGATATTGAAGATATCGGATGTATAACTGTCATTGTGAGGCATGAAATGCCGTGGCAATCTGTTAAGGCTGTTTTTCTTTTGTGAAAAAGTCAGAGGATTAAAAGAAGAATAGATTAGTTTCCAGCTCTTCGTGCGTTCGATCACCGGAATTTATCCACGTTAAGGCGGGGCGGGAATGACAAAGATAATTATGATCTAAGAAAAAAAACGAGTAAAAAATATGAGATTCAGATTAAGAAACTATCATAATAAATTTTCACGAAAATTTTACGAGAATTATTTCATGCTCAGAAAGAGAAGGGAGAAGATCTGGAAAAGTTTTCTTGAAAAGGGCCATGAGAAGATGACCGTTATGTTTATACCCCATAACGAAAAGAAGATTTTTAATTTTCAGATATCGAAGTTTATAATATTTTTCTTTATAAGCCTTTTTGTCGTTATCCTTGTTACATCATCATACGCGGTAATAAAGAACAGGCAGATAAAAATGGAAGAGAGGAAACTCCTCCTTTCATATAATGATATAAGGGCTGACCTTATAAGGTATGAACAGGCGGCAGATGAAATTATTGATATTATGGATGATCTGAAGCCTGAAATAGAGGAGCTTTATCAGCTTGCAGCCGGCACGGATGAGATCGGTGATATATGGTCATTCAGGGAGTATGACAAGGAGACAATGGATGAGCTCCAGAAGAAAAAGAGAATTGTTCCTGCGGAGATTTTCTCCATGAAAGAGGTGCAGAGGGACCTCCTGAGCACAACAAGTACTGTAAAAACGATCAAAAATTTTATAGATGTAAGAAGCAAGGTCATAAAAGACATGCCTTCAATTGTCCCAAACCCCGGGCATATATCCTCTCTTTTCGGATGGAGGCGATCTCCCTTTGGGCACGGTAGGGACTTCCATACAGGGATAGATATAGCCGCATCGGCAGGCACAACTATACGCGCAACTGCCCCCGGTGTTGTGGTATCCGCCGGATTCAGTGGAGGTTACGGACTTGCGGTACGCATCCGGCACAAATTCGGATACGATACGATTTATGCCCACATGAGGGCCACGGCAGTTGGCAAAGGGGCAAAGATACGAAAGGGTGACAGAATAGGTTATGTGGGCATGACCGGAAACGCAACAGGCAACCACTGTCATTACGAAATAAGGCTTGGTGATATCCCCATAAATCCATATCCTTATATGAGCAGGATGTGGTAATTTTTTATTGCCTAATTCAGCAGAGTTTTGTATAATCCTTTAAAAAAATTACAAATCAGCTGCTGAATGGCAAAAAAACTTATAACTTATCTCTCAGCAATAACAATAACAGCATCTGCAATATTGTTCTCCGTTGCAGCTGAAAAAAGCGGCTACAGGGAGATGTTTGTCGATTTTCTTGAGAAATCGGCAGGTTCCGGTGAAAAAGAAAAAAGCGGTACTGTTTTCATTGACAACGGGCAAAGCGGCCCCTCCGGGTACAGCAAAGGGGACTGGCATGAATACACTTCAGATAAAGCAAGTTATTACTTCCTGAAATCTTCAACAGGCGGAAATATATACTCGGGCGAGGATTTTAATATAGACTCTTATGGAACTGCGAGCCTTAAGCTTCAATATGGTAAATCGTATTTTACGAACAGTAAATATAAGCAGTATGATGAAGACAGTCCTGTTTCAAGGGTAATAACAGAGGGTTTCTTTCCGGAGCAGGTTGTACAGCTTCACGTTGAAGGGAAGGTCGGAGAGAGAATAACGGTATATATAGACCATGACAGTACCAGGAGCAAGGATGAGAACCATTATCTCATGCAGTACAGGGCCGGCTCCGATGAAGAATTAATTCGTGAAATTAATGCCGGTGAGATTGATATAAAGTTTAATCATTCTAAATATGCTGTATACGATAACACCGATGCCAAGGGCCTCGGTGTTGACCTGACAATCGGGAGAGACAGTTTTTTTGTCAAGGCATTCGGGAGTATTTCGAGAGGGATTACTGCGGTTGAATACTTTACAGGCAACTCATCAAGGGGGAGCATTAAACTTTCTGAATACCAGTACGTCAGGAGGACCTATTACCAGCTTGAACCCTTTGTAAGATATGACGGCGTAACAGTAACTCCAACCGGCGCAGGGGTCTATTCTCTTGTGACCTTAACCTCGGCTCCTGCGTCTCCTTCAACTTATTCACTTAACCAGGTGGGGATATCCTCAGAGGGATTTGTCCTTTACATGGATGATCAGAACCAGTATAACAACCTTAATGCCATACAGTTTCCTCTTGACGGGGGGTATTACACAAAACTTGTTAACGGGACAGATTATTCGATTAATTATACTACCGGGGCTGTAACATTCCTGAAAACCGTTAATGAAAATGCAAGGATTTTCGCCGCATACAACAGGAGCGGCGGGACCCTTGACCCATGCGCGATACCGCCCGGAGATGCCAGTCATCCGGGAGGCATCTTTACCGGAAAAATTATTGTTTTTATCAAATACGGATATTCACTGAATGAAGATGTTGTCACCCGGGACTTCGCTTTTAACGCGGGTGAAACCGACAGCAATGGAGACGGGAGGGTCAACCTCGATGTCTACGAGATCCGTTCATATTACTATCTGGGTTCAAAAAGCCTGCTGTCAGAGAACTTTGCTCTGAGTTTCGCTCAGGAGAACAGCGAGATGACTTCCGCTGACATTTCATCTCTTTCGCCATATTCAGTTGACCAGGCCGGCGGCCTGCTTAAGTTCACTCTCAGGGAGCCGTACCGGTCATTGCTGGGCGCATCGGCAGGAGATATTATATACAGCGAAAAATATCTTAATGATACATACCTTTACTCAAGATTTAATATAAATTCAGAATACTGCATAGACTCAAGGATTTTCCAGCTGAACCATTCCAATATAATTAAAAACAGCGTCCGCATAAAGGTGGCTAAAAAAGAGATAACCAGGTCCCTTTACAGCGTTGATCATGAATCCGGATTCATTACCTTTACAAATTCCACAAGTCCCGTTATAGGCCCGAATACTGAAATCGAGATAAAATACGAATATCTCCCCATGGGGGTTGCGACCAACAGTTTCCAGGGCGGTGTCCGGGCGGATTATGAACTGACCAGGGACATAAAGATAGGCGGCAGCGTAATGGTATCAAAGGACAATGAAGGGGAGGTCGTGCCTGATGTCGGGGATGAAACGAAACAGACCAATCTCTTTGAGGGGGATGTGCTTTTAACACTCACGTCTAAACGGCTTTCGCAGATATTCAAGGCGTTTACAGGCAGGCGTTCCCTTAAGGTCCCTGCGGAGTTTACCGCGTACGGCGAGTATGCAAAGAGTTTCCAGAACATAAACACTTTTGGCAAGGCCCTTGTTGACAATATGGAATCTACTGATGATATTGTGTCTGTATCACTTTCGGAAAAAGAGTGGATTCTCTCATCCATGCCAGCGGGTCTGACCCAGGGAGACAGGGCCCTCCTTTATTACTACTATTACCGGGACCCTGACTCTCCCGAAAGTCTCCGTGGAGCGGGTTTCAACCCCTATACCGTGGCCTACAGCGTAAAACCGGGCCCGTTTAACATAGCAATGGGGCATATAGATGATGCTGTAACAGATCAGGATTCACAGAAGTCACTGGTATTTGATTTTGATTTTTCATCCGGGGAATGTTTTTCGGCTGTTACAAGGAGGCTCTCTTCTGAAGCAGTGGACCTTTCCGGTATGCAGTATGTCGAGATGTGGGTAAGGCTTGACGGTGGTTCCAGTATTGATCTATACGCGGACTTCGGAGCTGTTAATGAAGACTCTGACGGCGACGGCATTCTTGATAAAGAGGATTCCAACAGTAACGGCTATATAGATGCCACCCCTACAACAGGGTATTCAGAGGACCGGGGTTATACCTTTAACGGAACCAACCAGACCGTTGTAGGCTCCGGGCCGGGGCTGAGCAGTTCGACAAAGGGTGACGGAATACTGAATACCGAGGACCTTGACGGCAATGGTACACTGGATACATCAGAATCGGTTTATACCGTAAGCCTGGGGACACTGAACAATACCTCGGGCGGATGGGTAAAGATAAAAATAAACATAGATTCCCTGACCTCAAGTGATATAAATATACTGAAGCAGACCTCAAGCATAAGGCTTTACGGAAGACAGAACAGCGGTACAACCGGCAGACTCTACGTCGACAGTTTCAGGGTGGTGAGTTCATTATGGAAAAATATGGAACTTGACGGCGTGTCTGTGGACAATTCGAATATAATAAATATTTCTCTTTTGAATACATTGAGTGACAGCGACTACAGGGGGAGCTCGTTTCTTTATAAAGAGTCAGGGCTTTATGAATCTCTTTACGGCAGCGGGAGTATTGATGATATAAACAGTCAGAGTGAAACCGCCCTGCAGATTGATTACAATATCCCGGTAGGGAATTCGACAGTGTCGGTTACCAGAAATTTTTCCAGGAAACTGGATATCCGGTTTTATAAAACGCTTAACGTGTGGGTTAACGCCAGATCAATAGATGCTTCAAACACCATATCTTTTATTCTTGGATCATCAGATAATGACTATGTTGAATACAGGGCTGTCCCGGCAGGGACTCTTTCATGGGAGAAAGTTTCATTGAAACTTTCGGGTGATTCTGACGGTTCAGTTGAAAAGTACCTTGTACAGGGGAAGCCTGATTTCAGAAGAATCAAATATATGAAAATAGGAATTAATGGCGCTGACACATCGGGGAGCATCTGGTTCAATGAAATCTACGTCTCAGAGCCTGAAACACTGGAAGGCTCAGCGCACTGGTACGAAACCAACCTTAAAATTTTAGCCCCGCTTGCAAAGACGGATGCAGGGACCCCTATCCTGTCAGATGTTAAAATACGTTATGTAAACAGGGGACACTCTACCTATTTTAATTCACTTAACAAAACAACCGCAGACATCAGCGAGAATTATAATGAAGTCCATGCTTCATCAAGGGTGCTGCCGTATCTTAAACTTGATATGGATTATATAAGGGAGAAAGCTGTTTCGGACAGTATTGATGAAAATATCGCCTATGACAAGAGAGGCGAGACAGTAAACAACCAGTTCCAGGTAAATACAGTTTTCAGCTCCACCGGAGGAGCTGTGCCTACGGTTGTTTTTAATTATATGATGGCAAACAACCTGAACAGAAAAAGCCTTGAGACATCGGGAGTTGACTACAGGGAGAAGAGTGATGATATAACACATACACCTGTAATAAGCTGGGAACAGAATTTCGGAGAGTTCCTGTTCGGCAAACTTAACTTTAAGGCCGGGATGGACATGATGTTTAATGAGAGTACTGTAAACAGGGATGCTCTGAACAGTACAAATTCTGTGCTTGCCTCTTATGCAAACCTTGAGGAATTAGACAAGCGGCAGCAGGCCAGGGCTCGCGTGCATCTGAATTATTCTGCAGGGAAGTTTTATCTCCGTCCTGCTCTGGAGAGCTTTTCAAATGAAGTGGTAAAACTGAAAGGAAGTGACGATGATCTCGGAATAGGTGGCGACGTGAATGGCGGTTTTCATTTACCTTTTATGCAGACAGAGAGGATGAAGTTTCTTGAAAGGAATAATTCATTGACCCTTTCAACAGGTTACAGGGGAACGGATTATGTTGCTCCTGAATATTCGATGGGTATGTATTACAGGGAGAACAGTTTTTCAGACTACAGCGACAACGTTATAATAGGTGAGGGTTTTGAAAGGTCAAAAAGCGGGATATCGAATTTTCAGACAAGAATCAGGCTTCCTGTCATGCTTGGCCGTATGGATATTTTTAAAAACCTGAAAATGTTCCAGATCAACTTTGCAAGGTCTGTCATGCTTACTGAAACCGATGTCCCGTATGAGGGGGAGGGTACCGGTTATTTTAACGAGGATTATGGGGTATCAAGAGTCTACTCGAAACTTTCCTCCGGGGCCTATAATCTTCTGTCCCGATGGCCCGGTTATTTTTTCTTCGGAAGGGGGAATTATGCCAATGGGAGGGATTTCGTTTACGGTAAATTGAATGAAAACCTCCCTGTAATGGAGACAGCTGCTGCCGTTGAATATAATAACTCCCTGTCCCTTCAGGAGGATATCTCTGCTGACCTTCAACTCAGCGTATCGGAAGCAGACATTACGTTGACAGGGGCCCTGGGCCAGAACTGCCAGAGAAGTGATATTTACGGTGTTCCCAGTCAGGTTATAACCGCTGATCTCGGTGTTAACTCCGAGTTTGATCTTCTCAGGATTTTAAGAGGGAGCGGAGGCCGGAATTTTTCGGGAGGGCTGTTTAATTCGATAATCGTAAGTACCGGAGTTGATTACAGCGATAATATGATAATTACGGCAAATACAGATGAACAGAAGGTTTCACCATCTCTTGGTTTTACATTTAAAATGGACAGAAGCAGCTTTAAAATTCACGGGGGACTGGATTACCGCGTATTCAGGGATCATGAATTTATAGACACGGGGACTGCTGAGGGGGATGAGGATTATATATACCTTGAAAATATGACCGGTAATGAATCTTTTAAAGAGGAGGATTTCGGGTATAAGCTGAACATGGCCTATGAAACAGATGTGCAATGGATATATGACTATTTTTCCCTTGTATATAAACTTACCGGTATCCCTGTTTTTTCACTGGAGTATATCATGCAGATTGACAGGTATAATTATACTGATACAGTCTCGCCTGAACCTTACGATCTCTATCAGCTTAAGAGCGGTCTGACCCTGAACCTGCATGAAAATGTAAAGGGTATGTTTGCAGGAGGGGCTGCGCTTGAAAACTACAGGAACAGGAGTGATGAAACTATCAACTCCCAGGTTCTGTCCTATGAAGTTTCATGGAAGTTTACCCTCATTTTTTAAAAACGAGACAGCTTTTCTGAATATGTTTTTTGTTATGCCTGAAAGTTCATGGAGGTAGGCGCTGTCTCTCGATTTTTTCAGCCAGTCTATGGTTGACGATTCAACTGTTTTCCACAGAAAGTCCCTTTCAGGTATGTTTCTGAAATAATCGAGTTTAATCTGGTAAGCCCCCTTATAGATCCTCCCTCCTCCCGTAGGGGTTATCTTTTTGATTATGGAGTTGAGATTCAGGGTCCCGCTTCTGGTCCTTAAAATTACATCGAGAAAAAGTTCATGCTTTTTCTGATCATTTACGATTGAGTAAACGGCAATGGTCTTAAGGCCGCTTTTTTTGAGAATAAGGTCGGCGGTGATTGCCAGAGAGTCTCTTTGCTCAACTTCCGTATAATCGATTCCGTAAAAGCCCCAGTCCTTGTAAATCGTGCTGTTTTCTTCAGCCCTGTTTAGAAAGTTAAGTGTGGCGCCCGATATGGGGATACCGTTAAGTTTGTTGATAATATTCATATCAGCATTAGCGGAAAGGAACTTCAGCGCTTCCAGATCAATATCTGAAGCATGTTCGTATGAATCGGTGTCTGTCTGAATACCGAACATGAGTGCGGTGGAGATGTCTTTCATCTGTTTCGGGTTAAGGGTGATTTCCATGTTTTTTATCATCAGGGCTATGAGAGTACTTGTTGAACCGGAGTCTGTACGGATCAGGGTGAAATCGGATTTAATGCGGTTGCGGTCTTTCTGATGGTGATCAATATGTGCAGCGCAGGGTATTTTGCCTGTTAAAGTCCTGACATTGTTGTCCTGAAAATCAGTGACAATATATGCTTCAAAATTTTCCGGTTGGAAATTTTTGACAATTTTCATTGGAATTTCGAGCTGTTTTACAAAGGCCCTGTTTTGTGAAAGTGATATTTTTTTTGAAGCAGTTATTTCCGATTGAATCGATAATTCGTTCAGTATCTCTTTTATTGCAAAGGATGAAGCAATGGCGTCAGGATCCGGTGAACCCTGGATAACGATAAGGATCTTTCTGTATTTTTTTATTGCTGTTAAAAAGTCCGAAGCAGCTTTATTCATCCGCAGTTTTAACCTTTTTGAAAACGATCAGGGAAAAATCATTCATCTGTTGTCTTTTCCCGGTAAAGTGGCTGAAATCCCTGTAAATTTCCCGTATAATTATTGAAGGGTTCTGTTTGGCGAATTTAGAGACTATTCCTGTTATCCTTTCCACGGAAAAAGCTTCTCCCGCATCGTTGCAGGCCGTGATTACCCCGTCCGAGTATAGCACCCCTATTGAACCTTCGCGAAGTTTTGCTGTAGTAAGGGTGTACCTGTAGTTCATCTCAATACCCAGGGGTATACCGGCAGTTTCAACCTCTGTCCGTTTGCCTGTTTCTGAATCATATATAATCAGAGGATTGAAGGATGCCCCGGAATATGTATAGTCCCCGTCAGAAGAGACTATGGCGCAGGCGGCTTTTACCTGGTTTCCCGATATTCGGGAGGTTTTAAGGACCTGGTTCATCGTGTTGAGCACCTTTTCAGCTGAGTTGAAGACCATAGTGCGTGAGTGGAGGATTGAATAAAGCTGAAGGGAGATCAGGGCGGAATCTATGCCGGAATATGAAGTGTCCGCCATGAAGAGGATTGAACTCTCTTTCCCGATCTTTACTGAATCCAGGTAGTCCCCTCCCATTGATGAATTATTTATATGAAGCGAGCTCATCCTGATGCCCGGCATTGAAACCATTTCAACCGGAAGGATTCGTTTTTTAATCGTATCAACTACTATTCTGTCGTGGTCGTTAACCTGATCAGCGGTAACTTCATCAAGAATAAGGCCCGTTGTCAGAAAGTTCTGAAGTTTTATTCTGAAAATTTCCAGCGCTGCGAGAATATCTGTATTGAACCCCTTCCGCCCTTCAATGGCCCCGAGAAAAAGAAAACCTATGACCTGATCTGACATGTTCCTGAAGGGTATTACAGCCTCAAGCCTGTTTTTTGTGAAAAACTCGTCAATTTCATTCTCCACCCCTTCAAGTTCAGTATCCGTAAGGATATATGATTTTTCAAAAATTCCTGTGTATGACGAGAGACGTTGAACTATAATGCTGTCCCTGCTTAAAAAATCCGGTTCAATTCCGGGCCCGAATCCGTAGGTGAAATGGTATCCCCTGTCCTTTCTGTTTATGAGCATAAAATAGGCTGATTGAATTCCGAAACCCTTATGCAGTCCCTGGAAGTTGTCCTTTGTTATAAAACTCCAGAATTTTTCCATGTCTGTAATTTTTCTCAGTTCATGAACAGGTACAAGTATGTCGTTGACCTGATCTATCAGCCGGTTTCTCTTTCTGTTAATGAAATATATCCTTAAAGGATTAAGAAGCCTGTAGCATGCAACCAGCCAGATGAACAGAGCTGTTGATTTGATAAAAAGGGCAATTACAGGCTGTATTTTTATCAGACCTGAATATTTAAGGAAAAAGTAAGAAGGTATGGCATAAACAGCAAGAATCAGGACAATCATCAGCGTTTCCCTGTAGAATTTCGGGAAATCATTGTTTCTCAGGTTCAGCAGAAGATAATTTGTCAGTATCAGCATGTATATTACAGGAATCGAGATGAAGGGGTTATTCATCAGGGTCAGGCCGTAGAGATAGTAGCCTGAAAAGTAGGTTATGATGAAGGTTATAAAAAAAACCAGGAACCCGATCATGTAGTAAAGGACAGTGTTTCTGATCCTGTTCATGCTGTGCCGTACTGTTTTCAGGAGGAGAATAACAGGCGCCGTGGCCATAAATATAATGGTCAGCATTAATTGGGAAATTGTCAGGGTGTTTTTCGGGACCCCCATGGATGAATCAAAGTTTAATGCAGGTGAGAGTAAAAAAAGAAAAATCAGATCTGCGGCAAGTACAAGTATAATTATTCCGGCAGGGATAATAATGCCCTTTAACTTCCCAAGGGGATACATGAAGAAAATCAGTACTGAAAGAGCAAAAATAATCAAAGGGGTAAATACAAGGGCTTTAACGATAATTGTTTCAGCCGCTATGGCCGGGAATATATGTATGGCAGTCATTGCGGAATATTGCAGAAAAATGACAAATGACATGATTGAAAATATGCGATTAATCGAGATTCCCCGACGTTTAATGATATGCAGCAGGAATAAATATAAGGAAGCAATTGCAGCGGAAGAATGTGAAAGTATAAGTAGATAGTCCAATTTTTCAACCCGGATTTATATTGTTTAGCTGAAATAATCGGGCAGTTCCTTCTTTATTTCAAGTTAAATATTAAAATCTCTTTAAATTAATTAGTTGTGAATGCCGGGGGTGCTGTAATGTACTTGACTTTTTGGTTTTTTTGTCATATAATCTGTTAATAATAAAGATAGAGATATGTATAAGGAATCACTTTCAGGGGGCATTGCCAGGGCCAAAATAAACCTTCATCTTCAGGTCCTTAACAGAAGGAAGGATAATTTTCATAACCTTTTCAGCATAATGGCTGAAGTGGAGATTTTCGATCTTTTAAAACTGGAGTCAATTGATATTATTCAGGGGGGTAATGACCTTGAGGTTGAAATTATAAGTTCAGGCGGCAGGTATGCCTCTGCCCTTGACGGTGTGACCTCTGAGAGAAACCTGATATCTCTGGCTGTTAAAGATTATCTGAGACGTTCAGACCTTGGCGGGTATATAAAATTTTCACTTGAGAAAAATATACCTTCAGGCGCGGGTCTTGGCGGGGGAAGCAGCGATGCAGCCGAAGCGCTTAAAATGGTTATGGCTGCGTTGAAGCGCGAGCCTGATCATGATCTTTTTTCAGCGGCTCTTTCAACTGGTTCTGATGTACCCTTTTTTCTGTCGGGAGGGATTGCTTTCGCGGAGGGGAGGGGTGAAATTCTGCAGCAGATTGAGCAGGAACCCGGCTATTACGTTCTCCTCGTAAATAATGGTATACATATAAATACAGGCGCCGCGTATTCTTCCCTGGGAAGGGAGAGGGAATTACCCGTCGCAATGGCGGATATGGAATTGAGGAAAGCCAGGCTTGAGACTGTTCTCGCGGATATCTCTCTGTGGAGAGAGACTTTTATAAATGATTTTGAAGGGCCGGTTTTTGAGCTTTACCCTGAACTCGGGATATTGAAACAGTCTTTTTATGATCTGGGTGCTGATTTTGCCCTTATGTCAGGTTCAGGTTCTACTGTATATGGAATTTTTAGAGACCGTATGGTTGCGGAAAATTCGGCAAAGGAGCTTGAATCCCGGGGTAATATGCTTATTTTGACTAAAATGTATCCCCGGAAAATTAATTATTGACATTCTAGGTAGATGTTGCGAAAAGTGTCAATAGTTTTTGGCTGATATAACTTACACACGATTGAGGCGTAGCCAAGTGGTAAGGCACCGGGTTTTGGTCTCGGCACTCCAAGGTTCGAATCCTTGCGCCTCAGATAAAATTATTCAGGAGTTGAACAATCAGGAATATCTCTTCCATTGTTCTTGCCGGAGGAAAAGGGGTGCGGATGCAATCCGAGCTTCCCAAAGTACTTCATCCTCTTTGCGGTAAACCATTAATCGAACATGTTGTTGAAAGCCTTAAAGTCGCGGGAATTGATGATGTTCTTGTTGTTGTGGGTTATAGAGGGGATGATGTGATAGAGAAGCTTGACGGCAGGGTCAGGTTTGTCTGGCAGCGTAATCAGCTCGGTACTGGGCACGCTGTTATGCAGGCTGAAGAGTATTACAAAGAGTTTGACGGATATGTGATTGTAGCCTGTGGTGATGTCCCTTTAATTAAGCCTGAAACGTTTCAGGCTTTAGTGCGTGAAATTGAAAAACCGGGTTGCGGGGCGGTAGTTCTTACCATGGTACAGGAAAACCCCACCGGTTACGGCAGGATAATATATGACTCCGGATCCTTTTCGGCAATAGTTGAAGAGAAGGATGCAAATGATGATCAGAGGAAAATTAAAGAAGTAAACAGTGGAACATATATCTTTGACAGCAGACTTCTTTTTGAAGGATTGAAAAATATTGATACCAACAATGCCCAGGGGGAATATTATCTCCCCGATGCGTTGAATTATGTTTTAAAATCCGGGTTTGCTGTTAAAACGGTTATTCTTCAGGATCCCGTTGAGGGGAGAGGAATAAATACCCGTGAAGAGTTGATGTTACTGGAGAAATATGTTTCAAAGAAGACCAAGGATAAATTTCATGAATAACAGCCCGTTAAAGATATTTTCTGGATCTTCAAACCAGGAACTTGCTCTTGAGATAGCCAGATACCTCGGTACTGACCTGTCAGGTATAGAATTACGCCGTTTCAGGGATGGTGAAATATCCGTTAAACTCAAGGACAATGTCCGGGCCCATGATGTTTTTATTATCCAGTCCACCTGCAATCCTTCGAATGATCATATAATGGAACTTCTTCTTATGATTGACGCAGCTGTCCGGGCATCAGCTTCAAGAATCACAGCGGTGATTCCCTACTTCGGTTACGCAAGGCAGGACAGAAAGGTTGAGCCCAGGGTTCCGATTTCAGCAAAAGTTGTTTCAAACATCATTCAGGTTACAGGTGCTGACAGGGTGCTTACAATGGATCTTCATGCTGACCAGATACAGGGATTTTTTGATATTCCTGTTGATAACCTTTACGCTACACCTATTGCAATAGACTATCTTAAGAGTCTTACTCTTGAAAACGTAGTAGTTGTATCACCCGATGCGGGAGGTGTTGACAGAGCGAGGTTTCTTGCGAAGAAAATGAATTCAAGTCTTGCTATAATAGACAAGAGGCGTCCTGAAGCAAATGTTGTTGATATAATGAATGTTATCGGTGAGGTAAAGGATAAAAACTGTATCCTCATAGATGATATAGCTGATACAGCGGGTTCGATTTCAAAAGCAGCTGTGGCCCTTAAAGAGAGAGGAGCAAATGATGTATACTGCCTCTTTTCTCATCCCGTGCTTTCTGATAATGCCGTGGATAACCTGAGGCATGCTGATTTTAATGAGATAATTTTTACAAATTCAATTCCTCTCCCTGATAATAAGAAACTGAAAAACATGCAGGTGCTGTCAATAGCGCCGCTGTTCGGAGAGGCTATAAGAAGGATACACAATGGAGAATCAGTAAGTTCTCTTTTTATATAGTTTATAAAATTTTATTCAGTGATGGTTTTAATTAAGCCAGGATAAAAATTGTGTGAGATAAAGTAAGAGGTAAAGTAAATGAATGGTAAGCTATTAAAAGCAGAGGTTAGAACCGAAACCGGTAAAAACATCTGCAACAGGCTGAGAGTGGAAGGCTATATCCCTGCGGTAGTTTATTCTCACGGAAAATCTGATGTAATCAAGATTGATGAGAAGGAGTTTAAAACTCTTTTTAAAGGTCATATCTCTGAGAGTATTATTTTTAACCTGCATATTGAAGGTAAAAATGAAGGGGATATGATGGCCTTTGTTAAGGATGTACAGGCTGATCCTGTTACAGGTAGAATTCTTCACCTTGACCTTTTTAAAGTAACAAAAGGTGAAAAGTTAAAAACCCGTGTGCCAATTGAACTCGTCGGCTCTCCTAAGGGGCTTAAAGTCGGCGGTATGCTTGAGCATGGTGAAAGAGACATTCAGGTTCACTGTAGGCCGGGTGTTCTTCCTGAAAAGATCACAGTTGATATATCTGATCTGGATATTGGTGAGTCTATACATGTTAGTGATATAGTAGTTGATGAGGAAGTCGAGATTCTCACAAGCGGAAACAGCATTATTGCTTCAGTTGAGAAGCCTAGAACCGCTGTTGAAGAGACTTCGGCAGAAGAGGCGGAAGAAGCAGAAGAGGCGGAAGAAGCACCTGCTGAATAATTTTTGTATTTCAGCCTTCCGCATCGGTGTTTTGATTTTTTTATGAAACTTTGAAGTCGGTCTGATGTCTCATTAAGTTGCTGATATAAAGTTTTTTTAAAGGAGCATATTTATTGAAATTAATAGTCGGCTTTGGTAATCCGGGTGAAAGGTTTGCTAACAACAGGCAGAATATCGGTTTTAAAGTAATCGATATTCTGGCGAACAATGAAAACATTGATGTCAGAATCAAGAAAAAAAAGTCTGTAATAGGGCGGGGGAAAATCGCAAAGCAGGATGTGGTTCTCCTCAAGCCCCAGACTTTTGTAAATCTTATAGGTGAATCTGTTCTTTATATCGCCTCATTTCTTCGCATTAATGTAAAAGATATAATCTGCATAGTGGAGGATTCCTCACTGGAACTGGGGGAACTCCGGGTTGATTATATGTATTCCGACCTTAACCATGCGGGTGTTGACTCTATGGCGCTTGCCCTGAAATCGGAAAAATTCGCGAAAGTAAGAGTAGGGGTCGGGGGCTGCCCTGAAGGTGTGTCCATGGATGACTACCTTCTGCAGGATTTTACCTTTGAGGAAAATCTTCTTCTGATTGATGTTCTCAATAAGACTGAAAAAGCTGTGAGAATGCTTGTGACGAATTCAATTGAAGAAGTACAGGATAAGTATAATCCGGAAGGGGCCCCGAAGATCAAAAAGAGACAGGTTAAGGCAATACATGTAGATCACAGGAAGCTGCAGAAAAACAGCTGATCACGGTTTGTTTTCCGCAAATCCGTCCATATACCTTCTGTTTATAATCACAAGAATTACTGACGCAGCGAGCAGTACAAATGCGGCCATCGGTATTATGTAATATATATACCCTGTGAATGCGAATAGGAAGAAGAAAATTGAAAACATCTCCTTCTTGGTTATATATTTCATCCTCAGCGCAAACCCCACAAGCCAGTCTGTTTCCGGCAGTTTCTGCAGAAATTCTTTATCGTATGCCACAAGTGAACCTGAATCACTGTATTTTCTGAGATAGCTTACAATGCTCCAGAGCATGATGGTAAGCCCTGTGAATAATACAATAATGGTTATAAATGATACCACTCCCCCCATTTTTGAATAAAAGAGATATGAATTTGAAACAAGGAAGAGGAGCAGGGTAGTATTATCGCTGAAGGTGTCGAGCCACCCCCCGATTTTTGAAACCTTGAGGGTAAATTTTGCCACTTCACCGTCCACTCCGTCAAGAACCGATGCCGCCTGGAAAAGGAAACCTCCAAGTACCATGAAGGTATAAATTTCCCCTGAAGAATAGCTGTCTGAAGCAGAAAGAAATATGAAGATTGAGCTCATGATTCCGATCAGCATGTTGAAAACTGTAAGGTAATTTGGATGGATCCTGGTCGGCGTCAGAAGAAGACTTATTGGTATAGATATTCTTTTGTTAATTTTCTGGGCAATAAACCCGCCTGTGTTTTTTATAATGTATTTTGATATTTCAGTTTCAGCTTTTCTGCACCACGACCTGTCCCTGACAATAAACATCTCTTCGCTGAACTCTGGTGCGTAGTTTTTCCCGGATTTTTTAAAATATTTTTTATAATCAGTAATGTAATGCTGCTGTATGAAAATATCAGAGGGTATAACAATTGAACCGTCAGAAGGTACTTTCCCGTTAAGAATCGCGATTTCCGCTTCCGCGTGTTTAACGTGTTTCAATATATACTTATTAAAAAAATCAGCTTCATCATCTGAAAGGAGGAGGGAGATTTTTTTTATCCCGGCCCTTGATAGTACCATTATGTTTCTTTCAAGCAGGTAGAGTCCCGCTATTTTAAGAGACATAGTGTTGACAGTTGAACCTGTTATTACAGCGCTTTCGGGGAGCATGACGACCTCATTGCATTATTTTAATGTCAGCATTTCCAATTTTTCTTGACTTTATCCATTTATTAGGTTCTATTATATTCGTTCAATTAAAAATCTGCATTATCATTTTTTTTCTTAAATTACATGGGGGAATTTATGATTAGAAGTCTTTTCCTTGCACTGATGCTTTTTATAAATATATGCTATCTCGGCTCCGGCGTAAATGCCCAGGAAAGCGGGAAACAGTACAACTCGCAGTATAGCCCGATCTCGGTTGTAAAAAGACTGAGTTATGAAAATTTCCGGAACATAAAGCTGTTGAGGGCCGCTATTTTCAACTATGGGGGCGGTGAGGCTGAAGTACAGAAACTTATTGATCAGTATGCTGATGCCACAGCCCTTTATTTTCAGGATAAGACTGAAGAGGCGGCAAACAAGTTTACTGAAAATGAAAGGGAAATTTTCAAGATTGCTAAAAAACTCGCCGGGGATTATCATAAAGATTCCACCGCATTTATTACCAAGGGTATAAAAAGAAATGTACAGGTTAATATTGAAAGGGGCGTAGAGGGTAAACCGAGAGATGCGGTTATGGACAAGTATCTTGATAACGCCAAAATGTCCCTTAAGAAGGGGAGTGCCATTTTTGATGATTATAAATATACAGGTGAAAAAACAAACAGTTCGGCAAGAAGGCTTATTACATCTATATATTATTACAGGATGGCTAAACAGAATCTTTTCATGATGTATCAGGCATATTCTGAAAATATGGAGCTTGAGACTGACAAAGATGGAAAGAAAATTGATCCAAAGAAGGAAAAGGAGATGAGGGCAGAGATGTTTGACAAACTCCTTAAAGAGGACTATAAGTCTGATTATAAAAAAGATATGCAGGACAATAATAATAAGGTCTATGTTTCAATGGAGAAGAGGACCTGATTCAGTAATTCATTTCAATTTTTTCCCTCTTAAGAGCCTGCAGGGACAGAACCCTTATATCCCTGTTCCTGTGGGTTAAAAGTTCAAAAAGTCTGCTTCGAGTTTTTTCATCAAAAGTATAACCTTTTACCGCAACAAGAGCCCCTCTCAGAAGTGATGCCTTTGTATCTCTATTATTAATGAGGCCTGATATTTCATGATATAAAAGAGGATCTTTAATCGTAATGTTGTTAAGGATCGCGATTTGTACTGAAATGTTGCGGTCTTTGATTCCATTTATAAGCAGATTTAAAAATTTTTTCTGAATGTCGTCCGGATCAATTTTAATGAGTCCTATATACGACTCCTCCCTTATCAGCCAGTCGTTGCTTTCAATGCCTGATATGAATATACCGGCATTTGCCTCAAGGGCGTAGTCCTGAAGTGCGGAGATTGCAGCCCTTCGAACGTTTCTGTCTGAATCATCCATGGCAATCTCCCGGATTTTATCAAGTGCTGATTCCGCTTTGATTATTTTAAGGCATCTCAGGGCTTCAATTCTTACAAGGGGATGATAATCATCAGCAGCGAGCAGCATTAGGAGAATTACGTTTTTCGCGTAAATAGAATTTCCGTATTTTGAGGCTCTTTGTATAGCGTTGAGCCTTATTTCCCAGTCATCTGATGAATAGTTATTGATACTCTCCCTGATGGTATATTTTGCTACCGGATCATCGGGTATGATTTCCTTTTTCAGTGAACATGAAAGAGCAGTGAAAAGCAGCAGTGTAACGAGGAGTATCTGTATGTACTTACCTGGAAGCATGGGATTTTTCAGTCATCTTTTATAAAGGGCCAGTCAGCCGTACCGCTTTTTTTATTATACTTCAGAACCCGGCGGGAATCCCCTGAAAGAAGATGTCTTCCAAGCCAGGAACTCCTTAGTATTCTGCTTACCTTGACAGGGCGGGAGGGCGATTCCCCCCTTTTAACAGATGATTCATATCCTTCTTCAAGTACAAACGCTTTATCCCTTGAAGGGATGAGCCCGGCGAAACCGGCTTCACCGGAATAGACAAAAAGAGCGGTTTCATCCAGCCCTGTTACAACATTAATTACAGAATTAACAGTTTTTATGACAGAAACAGGTGTTTTGACTGTAAGGGACACATCAAGAAAACTGTTTTTCTGTATGATTTTAAGGGTACCTTTTTCCAGAAGTATTTCAGATGGACGGTGTCTTTCGGTCAGACGCACGCGGCTTATTATTACGTCAGAACGTCCGTAAATGAGAATTGCGGTTCCGTCATTGAGAAGTATCTTTGTCCTGGACCCTTTTGAAGTTATAATCCGTTCACCTGGATATATTTTGCTTCCGGTATTTTTACAATCACTGCCGGTGCAGTTGATATTTGTTTTCGATATAAACCCTTCCCGCTGTACCAGCTTTCCTATGCTTTCTTCAGCATAGGACGCTGCCGGAAAAAGAATAAGTATAATAAAAATGAGGCGCATGTTTATTTAAAATCCTGACTGTATATTGAATGAAACTGGATCGTATATTTTTTTGTACGGAATATATAATCCCTGGTTTCAGGATAAGGTGTAAACTCCGAGATATAGTCGGTCTCTTTTCCGCTGAATCTTTTCAGCCATCTGTCAACATTCCCCACACCGGCGTTATAACCGGCCACCATAAGTTCAACCTCCCCTTTGTAATACCTGTCAAGCCAGGATATATAGTGGGCGCCGAATTTTACAGAAGTGCATGGTGATTTGAGATTGTAGTCTTTTATTCCGAGTTCCCTGGCTATCCCTTTGGCGGTGAGAGGCATGAGCTGCATAAGACCGGCGGCCCCTACAGGGGAGACCGCTGATGAATTGAAATTTGATTCCGCTTTCATCATGGCAAGGACAAGTTCAGGCTTTACCCCGCTTTTCCGGCTTTCCTTGATTACACATTCTATGAAAGCGTCCGGGTAGAGTGTCCTGGCAAAATTGCCGGAAAAGAGAGCCAGGTTTTCCTGTACTCCTGTGGTTTTCAGTAGCCTGAATGCGTAAAATGTACTGTAGTTGTAATGCCTGTATTTGCGTGCGAATCTTGACATAGCCAGTGAAAGATCTATCTGAACAGAGAGATCTTTTACCGGGAGGATGTTTATCTCCCTGTTTATGGAATCGGTATCCCCGGCCTCAAAGTATTTTTCCAGGCTGTTAAGAATGTCGCCGTATCCGCTTTTATATGAGCCGCTTTCAAAAAATCTGTTAAAGGACTCATGTTTAGATGTTACGGAACTGTCCAGCCCGGAGAACCTGTCATGAAATTCGGGAGTATACCCCTCCTTCATAAAAAGAACAGTGTGATACAAATGCATTAGCCTGTTGTTATCGGTTTTTTCAGCTTTTTTATAAAATTCCCGGGCCTGCGGCAGGCTTATCTTTTCCGCGTATTCAGAAAGAAGATTCAGAGTATGGGGTGAGTCGGGATTATAAAAAGCCAGATCCTGAAGAAGTATTAACCCGTCATTACCGGAAGCGCTTTTTTTAAGGTGACTGATTTTGAAGAGCCAGTACCGGCAGTTCCCTGTATAAGGATTGCGTGGATAGTTTTTAATCCCCTGGCTGAAATAAGATGAGGCAGTGTCGTATTTTCCGTTTTTCAGGAAATATCTCCCCATAAGCCAGGTAAATCGTCCGCTCTGTTCATCATCAGGAAATCGTTTTCTATAGATCTCCATATACTTGAGCATTGAGGGATTGCCGCGTTCTTCATAGTAGAAGGATATCCGGGTGAGTACTCTTTCCGCAAGATCACTATTTTTTGAATTCGCGATTGTCGAGTATATCTGGATGGCCCTGTATTTATTTCCGTTTTCCCATAATACATTGGCGTGTGCAAGGGCGAATTCATCATATGAAGGGCTTTTATCAAGAGATTGAAGATATTTTATAGATTCTGCATATCTTTTTTTTGTAAGGATTTTCAGATAGAGGAGAGAGGCTTTTTTGTTTCCCCCTTTTTTCACTGTTTCAGCTATAAATTTTTCAGCGGCGCTGTACTCCTTCAGGTCAAAGAGGGATTCGGCGATTTCTGTCCGGTTTTCGGGATCTGCAATCTTTACCCCCCTGGAGGAGATGAGATGAATTATCCTTTTAACAGCTATATCATCATGCCAGGCGTTTCTTGTAAGTTTCAGGATTTTAATATACGCTGAGACTGCCTTGTTATATTTCCCTGAGGACTCATAAATTGAGGCAAGTCTCATATATATAGTCGCTGCCGAGCTGTTGTCAGAGTACTGTTTGACAAGGGTGAGGAGCGCCTTCTCCGCTTCAGTGTATTTTTTTATTTTCTGCAGAGACTTTGCCCTGAGTATAACCGAGTCGCGGTACAGTGCCGAGTCGTCCTCCTCCATAAGGTCGGTAAATTTTATTACATATTTATGTTCGTTGTAGAGATAGAAAATCGAGGCGATTTCATAGACTGCATCATTATAATAGGGACTTTTTGATGACCATGAGTCGAGGAAGGAATATACAGGGTAAGGGAATAGTCTTATGTTGAAGTCGTATTTTGAAACAAAGCAGCTGTTTGCGTAATATAAAAGCGCTGTCTTGTATTCCTTTTTAGACGCGTATGCTCTGGCCAGGATGTAGTTGTTGTAATAGTTTTCGGTTTTTTTCTCTATCCCGGATAGAATTTCTTCAGGAGTGGTATAGAAGGGGTTGAATTTTATTCCGTATTCCGGGTTTTTTCCGCTGCAAGAAACGCCGGCAAGTACCAGTGCCAGGAGTGCTTTCGCTACAGTTTTATTAATCATCAGTTGTCCTTTTTGTAATCAAGGTATTCCGGAATTTTTTCCAGTTCAGGGTTTGATATTATATTATCATAAATTGAGGATTCTTTCTTATAAAAATTGTCCATATGGATTTTAAGGTAAAAATCTTTTTTGTCAGTGAGGTAGGTGTTTATAAGTTCTTCAACAATTTTATACCTGTTATAGTTTGTTCTTCTCTTTTTTTCAGGAGGGAGCCTCTTTTCTATAAGTGCAATTATTGCGTATCTCCTGGCGTATTTCGCGTTTTTAATGGCCTTAACATATTCGTATATTCTTATGGAGTAGTTTGTCGGAGGGAGGTTGTCAGACATCATTGAGACTTTCTCTGCCCATTTAGCGCACCTGTAGCCAAGGGAGATATATTTTTTTGCCGCGGCATCACCTGAATCGAGAATTTCCGGAGCTATTTCATTAAGCATGGAAAGGGCCTCCTTCCTGTCCCTTTCGATTACTTTTTTAAACAGGTCTATGAGAAGGTTCTGGGTTTTTTTAATTTCAATGAGTGAGGAGTTGAATGAAAATTTCAGGTAAAGAGTCCGTGATATTATATCCCTGCGTATTGCTTCAATATAGATCGATTTTTCCTCATCGGTTCCTTTGTTGGATATTGAAGGATCTATGAAGTGGAAAAAATACCGGCTGTCTTTGAGACTCCTCTGTGCGTGTCTCTGGCTCCCGGCGTACTGGCTTGATTTTGTCCTCTGGGGATAAGCCTGGGAGTAGAATATAATAAGCAGAAGGAGAGGGAGGATTAAAAATTTTTTAAAGGTCAAAAACCATTCCCTCCCTGGCAAGGAGTATCTCTGTATTTACATCAGCCATCTGTTTCGCGTGTTCAAGGGCCAGCAGGTAGTTCTCCTGCAGTATGTCATCGGAATAAGCGGGTTCATGGTGTGTCATAATAAGTTTTTTGACGTTCCAGTTTATTGCACAGTTTACAGCCATTGTATAGCTTGTATGCCCCCAGTCGACCTTGAGAAATGCTTCATCCAGGGTATATTGTGAATCAAGTATAAGAATGTCCGCATTCTGAAAGAAATTTGTTTTGCTGTCCATCTTTTCAATCGCCTCACCGGTAAATTCGGTATCTGTTGCGAGGATGAATATTTTCCCATCCTGTTCGAATTTATAGGCGAAACACCCCTGCGGGTGTTTGAGCGGGTAAATAGACAGCTTCAGGTCTTCTTCAAGATGCAAAGGTTCATTTATAGCGTTTTCGATGAGTATATAATTTTTTTCAGAAGCTGTACCGTCAAATGGTGCTGGGAAAAAGGGTGATGACATCTGTCTCTCAAGAAGCTCTTTCTGGTTTTTATAGGGGGAATATATGTTTAACACGTTTCCCGGAACATATATTGGCCTGAAAAAGGGTAGGCCCTGAATATGGTCCCAGTGGTTATGAGTAATCATTATATTAAGGACACCGCTGCCTTTTGCGCAATCCCCCTCCATCAGTTCATTTCCCAGGCGTCTTATTCCTGTACCACAGTCTATGATGTACAGATTTCCTGATTTTGATCTTACTGTCACACATGTTGTGTCACCGCCGAAGACATATCTTAATTCGTCAGGAAGAGATTTAAGGAAGGAACCTATTTTCTGGGATCCGGATATATCTTGCCCTGCTGCAAGTTCGAGGATTCTTTCAAGTTTTCCGGTATATTCTTCATTATTTATAGGTGACGGGAGAGAACCTCTCACCCCCCAGAGTTTTATCTGCATTTTGATCCGTCTCCCCTTTTTTGCTGTATGAAATGTTAATTAAACAAGAATTTTTTGTCAAATATATTCGATTTCTTAAAATATAATGTTGATTATTTATTATATAGATTATATCGTATAAAAAAACATTATTACCTTATAGATTTATAAGACTGCCTTTTGCAATATCAGTTTTATCGCACGTTGTTGTTAAATTTCAATTTAATAAAGTAGAAGTATGTTTAATCAGCAGAGAAAAAAGATATTTGAAAAAATAAATTCAGATGAGCCTGTAAAAATTAATTTTAAGTATGTATCAGAAGATATTCTGATGCTTATTAACAGTATTATAACACGGTTTCTCGCCAGAAAAGACATCCTTTATCATTTATATTCCCTGATTACAATCATAAGAGAGCTTGTTGTTAATTCTTTGAAAGCCAATTCAAAACGTGTTTTTTTTGAATCAAAGGGATATGATATGAATGACCCCGCGCAGTACGCGAAGGGGATGGCTCTTTTTAAGGATACAATAATAGGGGATTTTGAGTTTATTAAGAGCGATGTCCTTAAAAGTGACAGGAGTATAATTTTCAGTGTTATACCGGGTGAAAAGGGCTTAAGTTTCAGTGTTAAAAACAGTGCACCAATACATCCTGCCGAACAGGAAAGGATAAATAAAAGGATAGCAATTGCGGTTCAGAATGAAAATTTTGGAGATATATACACCCACCTTGAAGATGACAGTGAGGGAGCAGGGCTTGGTATAGCACTTATTATCATGTTTCTTAAAAGTATGGGTGTGCCCACTTCTTCATTCAGGCTCAAGAGTGACGACACTGTTACAATGGCCAGCTTTGAAATCCCCTATTATGTGCATCCGAAAGAGATAGTAACAAAGGTCAAAACCAGGATATTATATGAAATCAAGGGGCTTCCGACTTTTCCTGAGCATGTTATTGAACTGCTGAAAATGTGTTCTTCGGTTGACTCTGACATCGATGTTATTGCCGGGAAAATCAAACTGGATGTTGCTTTAACATCAGATGTTATCAAGCTGGCCAATTCCGCGGGTTTTATTACTCTGGGGAAAACAGATGATATCAATAAGGCTGTTGTAAAGATCGGGCTGAAAAACCTGCATGCGGTGCTTCTTGCAAGCAATGCCAGAAAAATATTGGAGGGAAGGTATACCAGGTTCGAAGAGATCTGGGATCATTGCGGAAGGGTCGCTTTTTATTCAAGGGCAATTGCCCGGAAATACAACATGGGGGATCTGGCTGAACATTCGTATATCGCAGGCCTGCTGCATGATATAGGCAAAGTAATACTTCTCGCGGTTGATATGAATGGTGTAAAAGAGATTGCTAAAATTGTAAAAAGCAGGGATATTATAAACTCAAGCATAATGGAGGAAATTTCAATAGGTATCAGCCACGCCGAGATTGGTGCCCTTCTTGCCGAAAAATGGAACTTTCCTGAATATATGACTGCCGCAATAAGGCATCATCATTCACCCTCCCTTGCCCCTGAAAATTCCAGGGATATAATCTATTCCGTATACCTCGCAAATATGATCTGCGGTATAGAGAAAAGGAATTATTATTACCATTATATTGAGGATTCAGTACTGGAAAGGTTTGATATTGAGAATGAAATTCAGTTCGCAAAACTCCACCAGTTTCTTCTTCAGGAATACAAGGGGCAGTCTTAAGTTACCTTCTGCGCTTCACGGATAGCCGAATTATAGACAGTTTTAAGGGGGATATCATTCTCCGCAGCTATTATCCTGCACTCTTCATATTCAGGGGACACGGTTACTACATGGCCGTTGATTTCGTGAATTTTTACGCTTATAATGCCGTAAGGCGTTTCCACGGGTACAATTCGTCGCGCAAGAATTCTTCTCGCAGTCCTGTTTACCCTTACACCTGAAGTGGAGGTTTCAATGAATATTTTTTCAATAAGTAGATCTGACTTATCAGGGGGAGATATTACTTTAAGTATATGTCCGGGCCTGTTTTTTTTCATGAATACAGGGAGCAGAGCAACATCAAGTGCCCCGAGGTCAAGAAGCAGGTTGAAAATGTAGGAGTAGAATTCGGGGTTCATATCGTCAATTGAAGTTTCGATTTCAATTACTTCATCGGATAGAATCCCCCTGTTAATCGCCGTCTCTCCAATATACAGCCTGAGAAGATTGGGTATTTCAAGGTCACTGCTCCCTGCTCCGTAGCCGATGGAGCTGATTGTCATATCCGGGAGAGCAGAGAAACCTGATGAGAAATGAGAAATAATTGCGGCGCCTGTAGGTGTAGTCAGTTCTGCCTGTGTATCTGTTGAATAAACAGGCACTCCTTTAAGTATCTCGGCAGCGGCTGGTGATGGTACGGGAAGTAATCCGTGCGCGCTTTTCGCAAATCCTCTTCCTGTATTCACCGGGGATGATAATATTTTTTCAATTCCCGTTTCGTTGAATGCAGCGGCAGCGCAGCATATATCAATAATAGAATCAACAGCACCTATTTCGTGGAAATGAATCTCTTCAACTGTCTTTATATGTATTTTTGCTTCAGCCCTTCCGAGTATGTTAAATATCGCGAGTGCGTCACCCTTCGCCTTTTCATGAAGAGTGCTGTTCATGATAATATCTGTAATGTCTGACAGGCGTCTGTGCGGCTGTTCTTTTTTTAATTCAACATTAAATGAAGTCGCGGAGATTCCGTTTTTCAGTTTTTTTTCAAAAGAGAGTTCATACCCTGCGAGAGCAAGACCCGCCGCGGTCTTTTCTATAAATGAAGAATCGAGACCCGCATCGACAAATGAACCGATTGTCATGTCTCCGCTGATACCGGCGAAACAGTCGAAATATGCTGTTTTCATATTACTCTCCAGTGTTGATTATAGATGCAAGATAACCGGCACCAAAGCCGTTGTCAATATTAACTACCGCTACACCGGGAGCGCAGCTGTTTATCATTGTCAGAAGGGCAGACAGGCCGTTGAACCCCGCTCCGTAGCCCACGCTTGTGGGGAGAGCTATAACCGGTCTTTTAACCAGGCCCGCAACAAGTGTGGGAAGCGCCCCTTCCATCCCTGCGGCTGCAATAATGACATTTGCACTGGTGAGGATTTCCATTTTAGACAGGAGTCTGTGTACGCCTGTTATACCGACGTCGAAGAGCCTTTTAACAGGGGAGCCCATTGCGCCTGCAGTGAGGGCCGCCTCCTCGGCAAAAGGGATGTCTGTTGTTCCCCCTGTGAGGACGAGTACGTATTTATCTGTCACAGGTTCCGGGATTTCGCCTATGAGGATAATTCGGGCGTGCCGGTCATATGAAATTGTGTCAAATGAATTAAGGAGATAATCATAAAGATCTTCAGAGGCCCTTGTTGCCATAATAATACGGTTATTCCGGTGCAGCCGTTCCGCAATTTCCCGTACCTGTTCAAATGTTTTCCCCTGGGAAAAGATAACTTCAGGCGAACCTGTTCTTAAGGCCCTGTGATGGTCTATCCTGGCAAAATCCAGGTTTTCATAAGGCAGGTTCTTAAGCTGCTCCATGGCTTCATTAATAGGGAGTGTTCCCTCTTTGATCTTTTCCAGAAGAGTTTTCAGTCTTTCAGTATCCAATATTTTTATCCTTATTAATATTGATATTCATGCTGCCTGTTCTGTAACCCTCCAGGTCGATTGTAATATAATCAAAACCCAGGGGTTTAATAAGATTTATAATTTTATTTCTGAGATGTATATCTTCGAGAAGATGGAGCTGTTCTTCAGGCACTTCAATTCTGGCGATATTTCCGTGGATTCTCAGCCGTGACATGCTGAAACCCGAATTTTTCAGTATCTTTTCCCCTTTTTCAACTAGATGAAGATCCTCCGCCCTGATCTCTGTCCCATAAGGTATGCGCGTTGCCAGGCATGGTGACGGATGGGATTCCCAGTTGCTGAGGCCGTAGAAACGGGCCAGCTCCCTGACAGCCTCTTTATTGAATCCGGATTCTTTCAGCGGGCTTTTTATTCCAAGCTCGGAGAGTGCTCTGAGCCCGGGCCTGTAATCGTTGAGGTCGTCATGGTGTGTTCCGTCAAGTATTACGGTAATTCCGCTGCTTTCAGCTGTATTAATTATTTTTTCGAAGATTTGTTTTTTACAGTAGTAACATCTTTCCATACTGTTTTCGGCAATTTTTTTTTCAGATAACAGGTCCGCGTTTATTATAACGTTTTCAATATTTCTACTGTATAAAAATTGTATAGATGTATTGATTTCATCTTCAGTCATAAAGGAGTTTCTGACCATAATAGCTGTGAAATCAGCATCCTTTATCCTTGATGCGGATTCCAGAAGAAGGGTGCTGTCAAGACCCCCGGAATATGCTATAGCAACCCTGTCGTAACCTGATAATATGCTATCAAGGCGTTTTCTGCACTTTTCAGTATCTTCTGAAAGCGTAAAGGTGTTCATTGCTTTTTCCTTTAAAAAAATTAAATCCCTTTAATATAAAATATAATAAATTATAATCAGGAATAATTCCTGTGAAAAATACAGTATTTAATTTTGTTGTAAAAAATTATTTAATTATTACAACAGTGTATATGGCTGAAAATTTAATTAATGACATAAATAACAGAGATTTCTGCTCGGTTAATGCCGTTTTAAAGGTGCCGGTGTATGTATAAATTTTTCTTAAAAAAGGGGAGCATTGCTGATAATATTAAGGACCTGATTGGAGTTATGTTCGGATGTGCTGTCGGCGGTTTCGGCCTTTCACTTTTCCTTATCCCTTTTAAAGCAAGTCCGGGCGGAGCGGCCGGTGTGGCACAGATTTTTTACTATCTCTTTAATATCCCTGCCGGTGTAATGATGTTTATAATTAATGTGCCCCTTTTTATTGTGGGAGTAATGATTTTCGGCAGGATGTTCGGGGTTAAGACTCTCTGGGGTATTTTCTGCCTCTCTTTTTTCACTGATCTTTTTAATTCAGAGCTTTTTTTAGGATCAGATTCTCTTTATGATTTTTTATTCACTATTAATGAGCAGACTGTATCATTTACAAATGAACCTTTTCTCGGTGTTGTCGCCGGTTCGCTTCTTCTTGGCCTGGGCGCGGGTATAGTAATAAGGTTCAATGGTTCCACGGGCGGCAGCGATATCCCCGCTCTTATAATAAGAAAATATTTTGGGCTTACTGTGGGGATGTCTTACCTGATGATAGACAGCGTAATAATTTTTTCAGTAGGTATAGTTTTTAAAAATCCGAACCTTATTCTATGGGGTTTTGTTTCCCTGTATATTACGACTAGGGGTACAGATTTTATCGTTGAGGGCCTTTCTTATACAAAGGAGCTATTTATAATAAGTTCAGACTCAGAGAAAATAAAAAAGTATATCCTTGATGATCTGGACAGGGGGTATACCCTTATTAAAGGTGAGGGGGGATATACCGGAGAGGTGAAGGACGTTATATATGTTGCGCTTCATACAAGGGAACTGCCGAAAATCAAGGCACGCATTAAAGAGGCTGATCCTAAAGCCTTTGTTGTCGTTAATGATGCTTACGAGGTTCTGGGGGATTTCAGGCGTTAATCTTTAACAAGTTCTTCCAGTTCGAGTGAGATTTTTTGAAGGTTGTCAGCACTCTCCTGCAGTCCCCTTGTGTTGTCAGCATTCTCCTGTATTATTTTTCCCGTATCTTCTATGGCAACGGCTATCCCGTCAACAGCGATCTGCTGTTCTTTCATCGATATGTTTATCTGATCGGTTTTCTCTTTTGTCGTTTTTGATTTTTCATCCATGTCTATTTTAAGCTTTTTCTGATCTTCAAGTGCGGTTATTGTGGCAAGCGCGGTATTCTGAAGGGAATCCAGGGCTTCCATAATTTCGCTGATAAAGGCCAGTATCTGGCTGATGATCTTATTGTTTTCATTGGAATCTGATTTATTTTTATTAATCAGCTCTCCTATGCGGTTCAGCTCCTGAGTTGAGTGTTCGGCAAGTTTGCCAATCTCCTCCGCGACAACAGCGAACCCCTTTCCATGTTCCCCCGCTCTCGCGGCTTCAATTGTGGCGTTTAGAGAAAGGAGGTTGATCTTGTCAAAAAACTGCTCAATAATTGTGATGACTTCAGTAATATCGTTTGAATTCTGAAGTATTTTTTTATTGATGGCATCAAGCATTCCCGAGGCTTCACTTCCTTTCCGGGCCTTCTCCATGAAAGAGAGGAGGGTCTCTTTCATCCTTCCGCCGTTTATTTCTATGGAATTTATAGATTCAGAAAGGGCATCTATGCTTGCTATAAGGTTTTCAACAGAACTGTTCTGGTCCAGCGCGGCGTTTGTGACGCTGTCAGTACCTGCTGAGATCTCTTCAACTGTAGCCGAAAGTTCCTCGATTGAAGCCGCGTGGCTCTGGGCATTATCAGAGTATTTTATTATAAGATCAAGGTTCCCGGTGATAGATTCATTCAGTTCAATGATTGTATTTTTTATTGCATCCATCATCGATTTTATGCGGGCAAAATTTTCAACATTTTTCCCTGATTCATCGACGGCAGTGTTTACCGCCCTGTTGAGAAACCTGCTTGTTACATATCCCAGTATAAATATAAGGGTAAGGGTAATTAGCCCGTCAATATAGGTTGAACTGGCGATCTGTATAAAAATCCCCTCCGCTGCGGGCTTTGCTATAAAGAGGTATAGATAGGTATGGGTGGCGATAAAAATAGCGAGTATAGAGAAAGAAACCAGTGGCGAACAGTAAAGCGTGGCATAGGCCATGTCCAGGTGCATGAATACTCCCATTGTAACTCCTGAAAGATAAAAGGGCCTTTTGATAAAGCCCAGAGCCGCAATAAGACATGCAGTATATGCCAGAAAATTCGCGGCAAATTCCATCTTCCCCTTCCTGATAAGTATCATAATAATAAGGCATGATATCAGCAGGAGGGATGCCGATATTAATATCTGCCTGAACCTGTCGGCATCAAGGGCAAAGAACCCGAATATTAAAAGAAGGATAATCCCTGCAGATATTGACAGGGCGAAGATAAATGTGAACTGGGCTTTTTTATATCGTACAAAATCATTTTCAGAATATTCAGAAAGTATAAAATCCCATAGCTTTTTCATCTTTTATAACCATTCAAGTTTTCATATATTTTAATATAACAGATAAAAGAATACTTACGTAATTTTATCAGGATTTTCCTTGTGTAAAAAGTCAAGAAACAATGTTCACAAAATAAGACGATTGTGTTAATTAATTCTAAAGTGTAAAGATGGTGAATAAAAGTGTGAAAATTATTAATTATGGAATTAAAATCTGTAATTGAAGGATATGCCGTATACAGGGTTATTTGTGCTGTCTATTGTGAAAAAAGGTTCCGGTATTGAATAATCATCAGTTACAGTACCGTTTGATAAGTTTTCATCAGTTAAAAGGGTATGAACAGTTTCAACAATTTTTGAAACTGCAAGTACAGCGCAGAGTTTTTTCCCTCTATCGGAATTTGAGTCTTTTTTTATGTATTCTCCGGTGGAATCATTATATTTCTCCGGTTTTACAAAGTCGCGGATCGTCATATATAGAATTATATTATTAATGTGAAAATAGAAGTACCCCCATCCCCTGTTGCCTTTATAGAACATCCCTCCGCCGTTACTTACCAGTGAAAGGTATGCCGCCGTGAAATTGTTCCCCAGGAGCCTGGTGTCCTCCGAGTAGGATGCGGCGTTTTTCAGATAATTGTTCGCGTATGAGTCTATGAAGAGGGGAAGCCCTCCGGCAGCTGCCATGTACCATCCGAAGTAGTAAAGTGCCGCGTCATCCCTGCTTACATCCTCTTTTCTGTCTTTAATACGTTCAGGTGTATTGATAAGTCCTCTTGCTTCCATGTAGATATATGGTGTGGCGTTAACCATCCATAACCCGAGCCCCTGCCAGTCATTGTTCATGTAGTAGCCCAGGTATGGAGAGGAGAACGGCATTGATGCGCTTGCAAAGGGTGTCAGTAATGCCATGTACAGCGTGTCTTTAATCGAGCTTTCATGAAAAACTATCTCCCTCTTTCTGTTTTTATAGTATTTATCAAGTTCAGAGGACTCTTTTTTGTAATCCATTATTATAAATGCGTCTTTCGGAGGGGTGATGCCGGAGGGGCCTGTGACCCTGCTGTTTTCCAGTTTTATTGTTATTCCCCCGGTTAGTTTGCCGCTCTTTTCTCTGCTGTAAAGGGTATAATTACCTGTAAGTTTCAGGTCTGTTTCCGCCCTGTATAAGCCGTTTGTACGGGTCAGCTTAATATCCTGCCTGAAAGATGCAAGAGTTGCTGCGAGAAATCTGGCGGAATGCTCTTCGCAAATAAGGCTGAATTCCCGGGAGCCTATGGGAGTGTCCAGGGGAATTTTTACTGTATAGGAATGTATAAGTCTTCCGTTAAATATTCCGTTAACGCCGTAAGATCTCAGGGTAATATTCAGATAGGTGTCCCTGTCCTGTACGTTTCCGTTTATTAAAAGGCTAATCCCTGCGTTACGGGCGAAGGGGAGAATGCATTTTTCGTCAAAACATTCGAATCTTGCCAGTTCTCTGTTGATTATACCAGGAGCTATTGTGTCAAAAAGGGACCGGTTTTTGAGTATGGCCAGGGTATGCTGTTCAAGAAGGGTGGCAATGGTCATCCCTCTTGTTGTGTCCCACGAAATGGAAGTGACACCGGCAACAGGTTTTGCCTGGAGTTGAATTCCGGTAAGGAGGAGTATAATTAATATTATTAAATATTTTTTCATTTTAATAATCCGGCGACAGGCGGAGTTTAGCCGGGCCGGATCAGTAATGTCAAATAAAAAAGGTCAGTATGATCTGAATATTGCGGCGAGTTTTCCCAGGATAGTAAACTCCTTTCCTTCAATAGGCTTGTATGCCTGATTTTGAGGTAGAAGCCTTATCTGGTCTGATGTTTTCTGAAAAACCTTCAGTGTCGCCTCGTCCTCAAGCAGAGCGGCAACAATCTCACCACTGTTTGCCGTGTTCTGCTTTTTGATAATTGCTATATCCCCGTCCAGAATCCCCCCTTCAATCATGGAGTCCCCTGAAACATTAAGTGCAAAAAAATCCCCTGAACCGAACGCCCCTTCAGGAAAGGTAAGGTATTCCTCAATATTCTCTTCAGCGAGAATCGGGGAACCTGCGGCGATTCTTCCCAGCAGGGGTACCGAGATCCCCCCTGAAGATGGTGATGTACCTGTGTCTTCAAGAATAACTATTGCCCTTGATTTGTTCTGTTCGGTTTTAATATAACCTTTTTTTTCTATAGCCTTAAGGTGATCATAAGCACCCTTGACGGTAATCCCGAACCTGTCACCGATCTCCCTTACCGTAGGAGGGAAGCCTGATTCATTTATCTTCTCCCTTATGTAATTGAGAATAATCTGCTGTTTGTCAGTAAGTTCTTTTGTCATATAATTACCTTCGGCTATGTTTTAAAAATCCTTAACATAAAAATAGCATACATCTGTTATATGTCAAGAGAAAAACAACATTTTTCCTGTATTAAGCCGAAAGAGGTAATCATATGGAAAGTGGGAGCCGGGCTTACCTCTCATCAGGTATCTGTACCATAACGGCCTCTCCCCTGGCCTTGACCTCTCCATTAGCAGAAAGGGTCGACTGGATTATAACCTTTCTTCCTTTAATCTCCGAGGCGTGGGCCCTGAGCTCAAAAACCTCACCAGAAGGAGCGGGTTTGAGAAAATCGACTTTAAGTGACGCTGTGACAAACCTGAAAGGGGGTCTCTCTTCAAGGGTGAAGCCCTCTTCCTTAAGCTTAACATAAGACGCGGTAGCGGCAGAGTGACAGTCGAGGAGTGATGCTATCATCCCTCCGTAGATGTTTCCCGGGTATCCTCCTGAATATTTGGTGTCAGGTTTAAAATGGCATATGGTTTCATCCCCCTCAGGGAAGCTTTTAATCTGGTGCCCTTCTTTGTTCATATGCCCGCACCCGAAACAGTGGGCGAATTCATCGGGATAGTAGTCCTGGATTGCTTTAGTTGTCATTTTGTTCCTCTTTTTTTTGTTTATTAAATTATCCCATAGTGATTTATTGTTAATAAGTGAAGTCTCAGAACAGTGGAATGTTTGTCAAAGAGAAACTTCATTTTTTTCTAAAGTACCTGAACGGAAGCTGAATCAACCCGGCAGGGGAAATGATAATTGCTCCTGAATATTTATACTTGAAAATAAAGGTATCCCTGTTATTTATGCCGTATGGTGAATTTATGAAAAGCAGATCTGCATCAGCGGTTATAGGAGGGGCCCTTGTACTCTTTTCAGCCCTCTGTTACGCCTGGATGCCTGTACTGGCAAAGTTCGCGTACGGTACCGGCCTTGAACCTCACAGTGTCCTTATACTCAGGTATCTTTTTACGATTATAATACTTTTTATATTTATGAAATTGAGGGGTGAAAAAGGGGTGTCCCTGTCGCTGTCACTGGTGGCCCAGGGTGTTTTTTTTACGGCAGGGGGGCTTTTCTTTTTTTATTCCCTTAAAAGCATAAACGCGGGCTTGAGTATAATAATTTTCTTTTCCCATCCCGTTATTATATCATTAATAGCGGTACTTATCTTAGATGAGAAGCTGAGTTTGGGGCATGCCGCAGGCCTCGGTTTTGCGGTGGCAGGTATTCTGCTTATATATTTATCAGGAGGGGAGGAGATCCGGGTAAGCAGGGGCGGAATCCTTTTTTCTCTGGCGTCGAGCCTGTGCTATTCCTTCTATTCTCTTCTGGGGGAAAGAAATCTGAAGAGTACCGGATCTTCCGCCATAACGACAGCAATGGCTTTTATAGGTCTGGTTATTGTTATTCCGATGTTTTATGAAAGGCTCGGTTTTTTTATAAATCTGTCAGCGCAGCAGGTGACAATTGTACTGGCAATGTCAGTTGTAAGCACCATGCTGTCGGTGATTTTTTTTCTTGAGGGGGTAAAGCGCCTGGGCGCAGCACGTGCGTCGATAGCGGGCATGGCTGAACCGGTTTTTGTAGCGCTCATTGCGTACCTTTTTCTCGGTGAGGTCCTGACGATTACGGAGGGGGCCGGTTCATTAATGATTCTCACAGGTGTGGGAATATCAGTGTCATCAAGGCTATAGGTAATATCATTTCGCAAACAGGATGAGGAGAGAGTATGTATAAACCGGAAGATCTTAACAGCAAAATAATAGAAATGGGCAGCTTTATTGAAATGATCCAGCCCGGAAACAAAATTTTTCTCACCAGCGGGCCGGCCATACCGCAGCTTGTAACACGCGAACTCACCAGTTCTGAAAAGCTGAGAAATTTTGATCTTGAGATAATACAGCTCTTCTCACTGGGGTTCTTTTTAAACAGCAGCCCCTGTGTCGCACAGAATTACAGGCTTAAAACATTCAGAAGCGGTGAAACTATATCTGAAAATATCTGTGAAGGGGGAGAGGATTTTATACCGGCAAATCTTGTGGAGATTCCATATATATTCGGTACCAAGGCCCTGGAGATAGATATAGCTGTAATTTCGACCTCCCCTCCTGACAGAAGAGGCTTTATGAGCCTTGGCGTGGCCATAGACGTGGCCGCAACTGTTATCAAGAACGCGTCTATTGTAATAGCGGAGGTAAACCCCAATGTTCCGGTTACGTACGGCGAGACATCTATCCATGTTGACCAGATCGATTACGCTATTATGAGTGAAGAGCCCCTGCTGGAGAGGGAGAGGAAGCCTTTTAACCCGGTGCAGGAGAGGATCGGCTGGCACGTCAGCAACCTGATACAGGACGGTTCAACTGTTGTACTTCACGTGGGGAGGATCTTTGAGGCAATAGCTGTGCACCTCATGGCAAAAAGAAATCTCGGGGTTCTTACCAATGTTGTTTCAGACTGGATTATAGATCTCGTTGAGGCCGGGGCTGTTTCCGTTGACAGGAGGAGAGAGAGCGGCGGGCAGATATCCACCTCCTACTGCTACGGTTCGAAAGAGCTTTATGACTACGTGGACCATAACCAGCTGTTCGGTTTCTACCCTGTGGCGAAACTGGCTAATCCGCTTTATATAAAGGACATACCGAAACTTATAAGTATCATGAATGTTGAGAAGATAGATATTACGGCTGCCAGGACCCTGGTATATTCAGGTGACGACCTGATTTCCGGTTACGAGAGCAAATTCAATTTTGCGGCAGGCGCTGCCTTTTCAGGGAGCGGGAAGGTTATATTTGTCCTTAATTCAATTGATCAGAACGGCGAAAGTAATATCGTAATTTCATTTGACCGGGATAATGAGAGGGTGAGATCAACTCTCAGCGCGGCCAGGTATATTGTGACTGAGTACGGTGTAGCCTCTCTCTTCGGTAAGTCGATAAGGGAGAGGGCCCTTTCTCTTATCGAGATCGCTCATCCCGATCACAGAGAGACACTTTTTAACAGGGCAAAAGAGCAGGGGTATATCTATCCTGACCAGATATACAGGTCTATTGCCGCAAACTATCCTACCCGTCTTGAAACTGTCAAAACATTCAAAGACGGCCTTGAGCTGAAGATCCGCCCTGTTAAGGCCTCGGACGAGGACATGATGAGGAGGCTTTTCTACAAGTTTTCCGATGAGTCAAAGTATTACAGGTATTTCACACATGTAAGGGTGATGCCGCATAAAAACATGCAGAAATACCTGAGTGTTGATTATGACAAAATTGTTTCCGTAGTTGCGGTCCAGCAGACAGGGAATTTTGACAGGATCGTGGCAGAGGCTAGGTATGCGGCATATCCCTCCGGTGACGCTTATGAGATGGCTTTCCTTGTTGATGAGGAATACCAGGGCCGCGGGATAGCCACATTTATGGCCAACTACCTGATAAAAATCGCCCGGGAAAGGGGGATAAAGAAACTGGTGGCATCAGTGCTCTCGCAGAACAGGAAGATGCTTCAGGTCTTTGATAAGCTCAGTGTCAAGCCTGCGAAGCAGTATGATGGCGAAACAGTTGAGCTTGAGTTTATCCTTTGAAATGAGGGTAGATTCAGAATTATAAATCGTTATATCACTTCTATGAACAGTCATTTCCCGGTTGAAGTAATTTCTTGACATCCGCCTTTTATATGTTAGGATTAAAAAAAATATATAAAATAAAGGGGGATTGTTATGGCAGTAGAAGGAAACCGTTCATGGTATCAGAATTATGATCCGTCCATACCGAGGAGTTACGTCTATCCTGAAATTCCGGTGAAAGAGATGTTTCTCGCACACGCCTCAACAAAAGGAGACAAGCCCTATATCATTCTTGATGACATAGTTTTAAAGTACCAGACAGCGAATATGATCGCGCGCAAGTTCGCCAATGCGTTGCTGGATCTTGGAGTAAAAAAAGGTGACAGGGTGGGCCTCATGGCTGCCAATATTCCTCAGTATATCCTGGCGCTTCAGGCCTGTTTTAAAATCGGAGCAATTGCCGTGCCGGCAAATCCCCTTTACACTGCTGATGAAATAACGCACCAGTTTGGTGACTGCGGGGCTGAAACAGTTGTGGTTATGGCGATGTTCGCTGACAAGGTGATTGAAGCCAGAAAGAGCGGAAAGACATCAATTAAGAATATAATTACAATACAGCTGGCATCACTACCTGTTGACATGTCAGGGAAGGAGGTTATTGATTTTAATGAGCTTGCCGGTAAGGGTGAGGACATTGAGCCTGACATTGATGTAAGACATGATGATATAGCTATGCTGCAGTATACCGGCGGCACAACAGGCGTGTCAAAGGGGTGCTGCCTGACCAATTATAATATTGTTTCTATGGCATACCAGATAGGGCATCAGATGCTTGAGTTCTGTCCCTATGAACTTGTCAAATGCCTGGGCATTGTGCCGCTTTATCATATATTCGGCTTTAATACAACAGTTAATGCCTGTAACTTTACGGGCGGTTCAATTGTGCTTGTGCCAAGACCTGACCTCAACTATCTCCTTGACTGTATAAACAAGCATGAACCGACAATACTCACGGCAGTCCCTGCGCTTATTATCGGCCTTAACAACCACCCGAAACTCGGTGAATCAAAGATAGGTTCCCTTAAAGGGGTAATCTGCGGTTCCTCTCCTTTATCTGTTGAAAGCTTCAATGAGTTTGAGAAAAAATCGGGCGCATGGATCGTCGAGGGTTACGGTTCGTCTGAAACAACAAATATCGTTACAGCAAACATGAAGGGAAAGAGGAAGATCGGAAGCGTGGGTCTCCCCTGGCCTGATGTGGATCTGAAGATAGTTGACCTTGACTCGGGAGAAGAGGAGATGGCTGTGGGGAAAGAGGGGGAAATAATTGTAAAAGGTCCCCAGGTGATGAACGGTTACTGGATGAATGAAGAGGAGACCGCCTTTGCAATGAAAGACGGATGGTTCTTTACCGGTGATATTGGTTACATAGATGAAGACGGATTCGTTTTTATTGTTGATCGCAAAAAGGACATGATCCTCTGCAGTGGTTTTAACGTTTACCCACGCGATATAGACGAAGTTCTTTACCAGCATCCGGCTGTGCTTGAGGCGTGCGCCATAGGCATACCTGACGCTAAAAGGGGAGAGACAGTCAAGGCCTTTGTTGTTCTGAAGGAGGGGGAATCTCTTGGCGAGGATGATGTGAAAAATTACTGCCGGGAAAAACTTGCTCCTTATAAAGTTCCGACTCACGTGGAATTTCTTGAGGAACTCCCCAGAAGCGCAGTGGGCAAGCCCTTGAGGAGAATGCTCAGAGACAGGGAGACAGGTAAAGAGTAGAAAAAGTTAAGTATGAATTGAGGCTGTCCCGGAGGTATGGGATGTCATCACGAGGAGGCCGGAGGCCGACGTGGTGATCTG
>DAIOFM010000002.1:74870-79004 GCA_036745755.1 Spirochaetota bacterium
TATTTATCCGATACAGATTGCCACGGCATGAAGTTTATCCTGAGTTTGCCGAAGGGCGCCTCGCAATGACATGTCATTTTAAGACAGCCCTGATCTTTAAGTAATATGACATCTTTTGCGTTGTCTGTTCAGCAGGCAGTGAATTCCGGCTGCTGTATTATATATCTTCAATCAGATGTTTCGCATTGGGCACAATTTCAAGAATCTCACTTTCGCATATAATTATAGGAATGTTCTTATGGTTGAACTTATATTTCTTTTTTTGAGGTTCAAGATCTATATTGTGTTCTCTGCTTATTTCAATAATCCATTTATAGAAATAGTTTTTCCCCATCACAATATGTTCAGGAGGGGTCTTTTTTTCATTAAGCTCATCTATCATAAGATCCATTGCGTGAACTATACTCATATTTATACCTCCATGTGTTTATAATATACATATGGAGGTGATTAAAGACCACTATAAGAGGCGCGGCAGAGGCTTTTTTTCATTATTCTATTTTGCCGGTTTCAGAGGGGTATCGCCTTCCGGTTTATATGCCGGAAATGTATTCAATAATGAGATTGTTTGCTCTTACCTTTCGAATATTTTGTCCAGAAATGAAACGATCTCTGTTGTGACCTTCTTCAGTTCATGACCCCTAACAATACCGTGTCTCAGGGATTTAATTTTTATCAGTTTTTTGTCCTCAGAATTTATCCTGTTGTATATCTCCTCTGCACTCTTCGGGTTTACAACCGGATCCTCTGTCGCCTGAATAATCAGGGCAGGTATTTTTATTTTAAAAAGACCTTTCTCAACAATGTCCATAAGCTTACCCAGTTCATTTATACCGCTAACAGGGTTTTCCGGGTAATTTATATCGGCGTTTTCCGGGACATTGGGGATAAATTCCATATTTTTATTATTAAGTTTAAATTTTTTCAGTATGGAGTTGAACATAGTAACAGTTCCTGAAAGATAGGCGCGTATGTCCTGAAGTTTCAGAGGAGCGGCTATTGATATAAGTCCCTTGAACTTTTCACCTTTCTGTTCAGCCTGCAAAAGCGCAAGCCCGGCGCCTGTGGAAAATCCGCAAATGGCGAACTCCCGGACGCTGTTCTTCATTATGACATATCCCCTGTTGACAGATTCGTTCCACTCCTGCCATGGGGTTTTTGCCAGATCTTTCGGTGATGTGCCGTGTCCTTTCAACCTGACAACGTAAACTGAATATCCCGCTTTATGTATCTTTTCAGCGAGAAGTCTCATCTCGTCCGGTGCTGCCATGTAGCCATGGACAAGGACAACTCCGTACCTGTTGAACATGTTGTGAAGAAATATGGGTGCTCCGACCCTGTCATGCCTGGTTACTCCTTCACGGTAGTACCTGTTATAGTCATTCATGTATATCTTTCTGTCAAGCTTGAGGAATGTGTCCCTGACTTTGCTCTTTATCATCCATGGGGGCATTAGCATTATTCTTCTCAGCATTGAAGTCATTTCAGTGAGCGGCTCGATCTCGTTGTTCAGCACTTCAATGAAATTGTCCTTTCGTACTATGTGGAAGTTGTATATGCGTGAGAACATGCTGCTGTTTCTGATTATCATGTCTCCTTTTATTTCAACGAGTTTGTTTTTAACGGCCTCCTCCATGAAACTGTCGTATTTTTCATGGAAAACATCGGCGCTTATGTTACTCCTTTTTAAAAGGGTGGAATGGAATGAATTGAGCCTGAGTTCTTTTATCCTTTCAGTTGCCAGTGACGCCCTGTTCTTGAAATCGTAATCATGTATTATGTTTTTCGGGTAATTGGCAAGGATATAAGCAAAGATGTGATCGTGATTTACGGTGGCCATTTTGTAAATTGAGTTCATGTATTTCTGCATCACCTTGAGACTCAGCTTTTTTATCTCATCTCTTTCAGCTATGTCCGCAATACAGGTTTCAATACCGCATTTGAATATGTTGCTCACGATTTTTGTTCTGTTTATATAATTGGACATTTTTATCGCCTTGCCGAAGTTGATGTCAATATCAACTCCTTTTGTAAGCATTGTGCCTTCCACTTCAAGTTCTTCGGCGAATCTCTCCCCCATATCTCCGGTAAATCTCTCCACCACTTTTTTCAGTATATTGTTTCTCGCCCTTATGGGGTAGTATGTTATATTGACAGGGACGATGTAGGTTGAACCTGTAAGCACTTCTGCCAGATCTTTTTTGTCTATTCCGTATGCCTCCATGAAAACGTCCAGGTCCTCTTTTCTTCCCTTGTCATAAAGCTTTCTTATTACCTGCCTGTCTATCTCTGAACGGAGGGCGATTGATGCTGCCCCGGAATGTGGAGGCCTGCGGATGCCCGTGTTATAGACCAGGAGTTTTCCTTTCTCTACGATCTTTTTGTCCTTTATCATCTGCCCTTCAGGATATATAATAACAGACATGTTCCCCGTGAGCAGAGAGTTTGACAGAATGCGGTCCCTGTCCGGATCTTTCGTGGATACAGCGCCCAGTTTATGGAGAATAGATTCAAGCTTACCTTTAAAAAAGGATGAGTCCGCAAGTGAGAGGCAGTATTGCCCGGTATACTTGTGAATTATATATGGGAGGAAAGCGGTCTCCATCCTGGTGAAGTGGTTAACAACATAGAGTACATGGCTGGCAGGTATGTTTTCTATGTCATGTACCCTGATGTCAGCCTCTGATGCTTTAAAGAGAGCGTCAAGGGTAAGCTTGGCAGTGTTCAGCATGAATTTTGATAAAGGCATAGAATTCTCCTTAATTTTCAGTATTTTCCCGTGATGTAATCTTCCAGAATATCTTTATGATCAAATGCCATGTCGGATGGGATCTGGTCATACCTGAAAATTTTTGCCTCTGCGGCGTCATCCATGCCGCGTGGTTCTCCAGAGGCCTTTGCGATAAAGACTGTTGATATTGTATGCTGCCTGGGGTCGCGTAAGGGGTCTGAGTAGGAGTGGAACTGTCGAACAAGCTCCACATCTAGGGAGGTTTCCTCCTTCGCCTCCCTTACTGCCGCGTTTTCCAGTGACTCACCGTAATCGACGAAGCCGCCGGGGATTGCCCAGCCGTAAGGGGGATTTTTCCTTTTTATGAGAACAATACCCTTCATGCCGCCTGATTCTGTTTCAATAATTATATCAACTGTTGGTGCAGGGTTTCTGTATTTTTTTTCTTCCATAAAAAAAACCTCATATAATATTATATATGAGGACTTTTATATAGGCAAGCAAATAAACAGAATGGGATATGCTGCTTGAGATTTTTTATTCCAAATCCTGTCAGATGACAGTAAAGAGGTCAGTTTCAGAGGTTTTTTGCCGGGGATTTCAGTTGAACAACGGTACTTTTTTATCCGGTAAAAATAGGAGTGTTTTGTCATTAAAACATATTGACTTTAAAAAGCTGTACTTAATAAAATTGAAACTGTCACCCGGTTCAGAAGTAAAGGGCCCGTACACATTACAGGCGTGCCCGTAAAATAAACTGCAAGGAGTTATGCAATGAATGTAAACGAAATGTTCAGTCTCAAAGGGAAGGTCGCAATTGTTACTGGAGGAGGCCGCGGTATTGGAGAATTTATAGCAGCGGGTCTTGCTGAAGCAGGCGCCAGTCTCGTAATCGCTTCCCGGAAAGTTGAGAACTGTGAAGAGGTGGGTAAAAAACTCGCTGATGCCAATGGGATAAAATATCTTGCCGTTAAGTGTGACCTGGGAGTTAAAGAGGAAATAGATAACCTGGTTGATGCCGCAATGAAAGAGTTCGGCAGGATCGATATACTTGTAAACAACGCGGGTGTAACATGGGGCGCACCTACACTTGAGTTCCCCCTTGAAGGATGGGACAAAATATTTAACGTAAATGTACGCGGTGTATGGATCCTTACCCAGAAGGTGGCCAACATAATGAAGGAACAGGGTGGCGGAAAGATTATAAATATTTCCTCTATCTTCGGCTCAAGGGGTTCTATTGAGGTAGCACACCCCGCTGTTGCATATAACTCATCAAAAGCGGCCATCGAAATTCTTACAAAGAACCTTGCTGTTAAACTGGCTGAGCATAAGATATCAGTTAACTGTATAGCTCCCGGTTTCTTCCATACTGACATGATGGGGTATGTATTCAAGCCTGG
>DAIOFM010000002.1:79104-88041 GCA_036745755.1 Spirochaetota bacterium
AGTTCCTCCCCGTCCTCCACTCTGCCGTTTTTTAAAGAGGCGACTCCGAAACTCATGGTCACGTTTATTTTCCCCGCTTTGGTGGAAACGGGAGAGGAGGCAATGAGTGTTCTGATCCTCTCAGCCACGTTGACGGCAACATTTATATCACAGGCCGGAAGTACCATAATGAATTCCTCCCCTCCGAACCTTCCAAGGGCGTCCCGCTCCCTTAACGAGGAACTCAGTATCCCGGTTATACTCTTCAGAACTTCATCGCCAACCAGGTGGCCATAAGTATCGTTTATTTTTTTGAAACAGTCGATGTCCCCCATAATTGCGGATACTGTATAGTTCTGCGCTCCGGAAATATTGGAAAGAAGGACCCTGATAATTGTATTACGGTTTAATACTCCTGTTAAAAGGTCATGTTCGGCCTGGTATTTCAGTTTTTCTTCAGAAGTATCTACAATAAAGGAGAAATAGTAGACCCCGTAGCCCAGTGCAATGCAGTTTGCGAGTATGTTGCCGGTGTTCCAGAATATTAATTGGCGTGAGGTTATTTCCACAATGGGCGGATTATAAATGGAATATGAGGTCAGGGATATGGCAAGACCGGTGAGAAACATCCCTATTGTGATTTTAAAGAACAGCCCCCAGGGAGAGAAGAATGAGAGTACTATAAGGGTAAAGAAATAGAGCTGCAGGCATGATGTTGTTCCGAAGAAAATAATGCTGAGAGTTGTATGGACAGTGATTGCGCATATGAGAAGCATAAAGGAGAATTTTATCTTTCCCCTGCGCAGCAGTATGAAACAGGTTATGTCGATAAAGATGCATACTATGTTGCTTCGGAATGCGATGGTGTCTGTCAGCATTGTATAAAGCGGTAAAAGGAAAATCATGTGGCCCGCAAAAGAGAAAATATAAGCATAGTTCAGGAAAATAAAAAATCTCCTGTCCCGGTTCTGCAGAGATGACGGGATGTTTTCAGGCCATTGTTTAAAATTCATTTTCAGATCTTTTTATTTTTAAAAAAAATTAAACCAGCACTGCATATTTTACCTGTATTATGAAAAATGGCAATAACATTATTTTGCAGATGATCATGTTTTCCTGTAAGGGAGGTGCAGAGATCCGGAGCAATGTTAAAGTGTATGCACACTACGGTCATGGAGTAATGCGGCCGATATATAAAGTGAAGAAATAATTTATTTTATTGAAAGAGGATTTGCCTGAAACAACTGCCGGGTGTTATAATAATGAAAAAGCTGATTTTCCCGTTTCTTATTTTTTTATATGCCTTTCCTTCATGTCTGCATGGAGAAACCGTTTCTCCCGTGACTTTTCGGGAGGGTAATAAAGGCGGGCCTTCATCGGGGGCTACTGTTAACGGAGAGAAATATGAGCTGATTGTTCCGGCAGCAAATGGCTTTATGATAATGAAAAAAAACGGCATGTGGGGATATCTGAATTCCGGAGGGGAGGTAATAGCCCCTGCTCTCTATGAAGGAGTGAAAAATATCAAGGGTGATGGCACAGCCCTTATTAAAAAAAGAGGTATGTGGGGAGTAATGAACGGCCGCGGGAAGATTATTGTTGCCGTGCAGTATGAGGATGCCGGTAACGGGGAAGGCGCGGTATATGAAATGATGCAGGCTGCAGAGAATTTTTTCAGGGTTAAGTCGGGCGGGAAGTGGGGGCTTATTTCTCTCACGGGTGAAGTAAAGGTACCGCTTAAGTATAGTTTTATAGGAGGGGGGAAAAGCGGATATTTCCCTGCATTGCGGGCTGTTCCGGGAAGAGACGGAAAGTCAAAACCGGGGCTTACACTGCTGGATAAAAACGGCTGGGAGCTTTTTGAGCCTGATCCTGAATATAATACGGCAGGAGAGGACGGAGAGGGGCTCCTTGCTGCCGGTATAATAAGTTCACGGGGCGGGAAACTGATGGGTTACATAAATCATCACGGTGAAACAGTTATCACGCCTGAATACAGGGAGGCGGGAGCTTTCAAAGGAGGCTTCGCAATTGTAAACAGGAACGGATTGTACGGTGTAATAAACAGGAAGGGTATGATGGTTGAGGATGCTGTTTATGATGACATTAAAAGATCGGCGGTTTACCCGGGACTTTACGAGGGTGTTCTCAACTGCAAAAAAATATATTTTGACCCTGGCGGGAAACATTTCCGGAAAGAGATAGTGGAAAAAGGGAATCAAAAATAAAAATCATAATCGGGGGAGCTGTAGGGATGAAATTTGCTGAACTGCTTGAAGATATGAAGAGGGAGGAGTATGTTTTTATACAGACCCATAACTTTCCTGATCATGATGCTGTGGCATCAGGATTCGCCCTGCAGCATCTTTTTAAAGAACTGGGAGTGAAAGCACACCTTATATACGAGGGGAGTATTCAGAGGGATTCACTGATTCAGATGATAGAGGAGCTGGGGATAAATATAGAACATTGTGAAAATCACGATATGACCGCTGACCACAAAATCATCATTGTCGACGGATGCAAGGGGAACAAGAATGTCACGGACCTGATCGGCGATGAGGTTGGTCTGATAGATCATCACCAGGTGGAGAAACCTGATGATGTTCCATTCGCAGACATCCGCCCTGATTACGGCGCCTGTTCGACTGTTATTTACTGTTACTATAAAGAACTGGGCATTGATATCCCAAGGAATGTTGCCACGGCACTTATGATAGGGATCAACATGGATACAGCTCTTCTTACACGGGGTGTAAGCAGGAATGATATAGAGGCCTATGCAGGGCTTTACAGCATATCAGACATCCGTCTGCAGAACAGCATACTGAGAAACTATATCCAGACAAAGGACCTGTTTTTTTACAGGTATGCCATAGATAATATAAAGATTGTTGATGAGATAGCCTTCTGTTATTTCCCGGAGGGGTGCAACCAGAACCTGCTCGGTATCCTGGGGGATTTTTTCCTCGCCCTTGAAGAGGTGGAGTTCGTGATCCTATGTGCTAAAAACGGGGACAATATAAATTTTTCAATCCGTAATGAGAAGAGGGAGTGGAACGCTGCGAAAGCGATTCAGGAGGTGCTTAAGGGTATCGGGTTCGGAGGAGGTCACGCTGATCTGGCCGGGGGAATCATAAACGGCGCAGCATCTTTTTCTTCTGAAACTGTTTTTGCGAAGTTCAGAAAGATACTCCTGGGCTAATGGGGCAGGCCGGTTCAGGGCTTTTTAATCCCGAACTCCTCCATCTTTTTATAGAGTGTATTCCGGGCAATACCGAGTTCCTGCGCGGCCCTGGAAATGTTGAAATTATTTTTTTTCAGCGATTCTGAAATTATTATCATTTCGTTGCTTTTAAGGTCACCTGCGTGTTTTATCCCCTCCGACATAACCGCTGAACCATGATGGCCCTCCGCTGTTTCACTCTCAATAGACCGGATATAGGGAGGGAGGCAGCCGGAGGTGATTTCTGCCCCTTCGGAAAAGACAAAGGCGCGCTCTATTACATTTTTAAGCTCCCGTATGTTTCCGGGCCAGTTATAACCGGATAGCATTTTAATCACTTCATCAGAGAGGTATTTGTTTTCTGTCTCGAACTGTTTTCTTATGTTGCCCAGCATATACTCGGCAAGAAGGGGTATGTCGCTTTTTCTCTCCCTGAGCGGAGGGAGAAGAAGCTGTATGACGTTGATCCTGTAAAAAAGGTCCTCCCTGAAATTTCCCAGCGCGACCTCTTCTGACAGGCTTCTGTTTGTCGCTGCGATAATCCTTACGTCAACACGCTTGAACCTTGACCCCCCGATCCTCACTATAATCTTGTCCTGAAGGAAACGGAGCAGGCTTACCTGCATGTCCTTCTGCATTTCACCGATTTCATCAAGGAAGAGAGTGCCTCCGTCCGCGAGTTCGAATTTCCCCGGTTTCCCCCCTTTCTGCGCTCCGGTGAAAGATCCCTCCTCGTACCCGAAGAGTTCACTCTGAATAAGGTCTTTCGGGATAGACCCGCAGTTAATGGCTATAAAGGGGCCGGTTGCCCCGCTCTCCATATGTATTGCCTGGGCTATAAGTTCCTTTCCTGTTCCGCTCTCCCCCTCTATGAGAATATTAAAGGCTGATTTCGCTACACGGAGTGCCGCGTTTTTGACCTTTATAAATTCGTCGCTCTCCCCTATTATCTGGTCAAAGGTGATTGCCGAGAATGAAAGCTGCCTGTCCCTGATGGGGCTTTTTTTGGACGGTGATTTTGAATCCTCCTCAAAAATAAGAAAGCTTACAGGACGGTTTTTTTTCTCATCCATTATTGCACGTTTAATAACAGTGAAAATAGTATCCGGGGTATCAGTTCCGGCAGAAGCGGTATTCTTTATAATTATGTTTTTCAGCTCCAGGGTTTTGTTCGCAGGGGAAAGGAATTCCTCCAGCTGGCTGCTGCCGCTTATAAAATCTGTTGCAGGCCTTCCTATGGATTCACGGAGGCTTACCCCGGTCTGGTCATTAAACTTGCGGTTCGCGGTTATTACTTTACCCTCTTCGTCAACAGCAACCGCTATCTGGGAAAGCACGTTCAGGAGTATGGGGGCGTTATGGTCGGAGATCTGCTCCTTTACAAGTTCAGCTTCGATCAGTCTTGTGCCCAGGGAGACCATTGATTTGATAGCAGGAATGCTCCCGTTAAGGTTAACAACTGCGAGAAAACCGGCAATACTTTTATTGTAGTTGAAAATCGCGGAACCGACCTCATGCCAGTTCCGTGTATGTTCATGCAGGTTTTCAAGGCCTACAGTTTCAGCAAGCTGGCCGGTCCTTATGGCTATTCCCAGCGCGCTTATTGTGCCGTTCATCTCGTGGCACCTGTGCCCCATTTTTATGCGGTCGTTCCCTTTCTCCATCAGCTCTATAATGTCTCCCTCTTCATCAAAGAGGGCCACAACGTATGACTCTGATATTCCTGAAAGGGCTTCTTTTATGTCCTTCATTACAGGGATCGCTTTTTCAAGGAGATTGCGGTTTTCAGAGCGTTTCCTGTTGACCTCATCCATGCTGAGGATCTTCTGTGTATAGTCGAGGAGATTTCTCTGGTATACCTTTACCCACGATTCAGCCAGTTCAGGTCGTATTACCTCTGTGTCAATTTTACCTGTACGGATGAAAAGCTCCCACGCTTTTTTTATCTGGTCGTAATATGACTGCATTAACTCATTCCTCGACTTCTGCCTTCAGCAAAGAGTACTTATCCGGATTTTATCGACAAGCATTTTTTTAGGAAGGGTATTTTTACGGTATCTCTTTTTATTTCGGGGAGGATGGAGTCGCACGCACTGTTCAGTTTCTGAACACTGTTCATTCGCGGTTACAACAGTTGTTATGTTTCTGAACAATAAGAGACTCCTGGATTAGAATAAGTGCTCTATGATAGAAATATTTTTTTCCTGATTGCGGGAAGGTCAAAAAATTTTTTTCTGTTACAGGACCCCCTCCTGTAAAAATCTGTTCATATTCTGAACACTTTCAGGGGATTAATACTCCACTCTCTTTTTAATTTCGTTAAACCGGTTCAAAAATATTTATCGTCCGCATATCCGGAATATTCTGGCACGGAATCTGCACATTATACACACGTAATGAAAATCGGACATCAGTTATCAGCGATGAATGATGAATTAAAATTGAAATGGCCGCGTCTCTTATTGGCAGGAGAACGCGGCAATGAGGTTAATTATGTCAAAAGTAATTGTCTGCTTTAAATGGGTCAGGGCTGAAGAAGACCTCAGAATTGATCCTGCAACGTTAAGCGTGGATTTAAGCAAGGCCAAAGGGAAGATAAGCGATTATGACAGAAACGCTATCGAAGCCGCCAGGATTGCTTCTGATGCTATAGGGGGTGAGGTGATTGCCCTTACTTACGGTTCCGGTGACACAAAATCATCACTTAAGGATGCACTCTCACGGGGGCCCAAACAGGGCTTCTGGGTAAATGACGTGTCTGCGGAAGATGCTGACGGTTTTGTCACGGCAAATGTTCTGGCAGGGGCTGTTAACAGGATCGGCGACTACAGTCTCGTTGTATGCGCAGAGGGGGCCGCTGATACATACGCGCACCAGGTGGGGCCGCGCATCGGCGCACTTCTTGATCTCCCCGTTGTCTCCTTTGTAAAGGAGATGAAGATTGAGGGGGGAAAGCTCACCGCAGTGAGGAAACTTGAGAATTCTCTGGAGGAGGTGGTTGTTGAACTCCCGGCAGTAGTAACAGTTCTTCCGGAGATAAACCCCGCTCCGATTCCGGGGCTGAAAGCTGTTCTTGATGCGGGGAAGAAGCCTGTTACGGAATTCGGGATCGGGGACCTTGAAATTGAAGAGGGGGACACAAAGAGGAAGACTGAAGTTGTCTCCTTCAAAGGGTGCTCGACTACAAGGAAGAAGATTATGGTTGAGGGGGATGATCCGAAAGGCAGGGTCGATGCCCTTATCGCAGCGTTAAAAAAGGAGGGGGTACTGTAATGGCCGGTATTTATGTTTATTCAGATAATGTTGAGCTGAGCGGCGAGCTTATAACTCTTGCGCGTACTTCGGGACAGGAGGTTTGCGCTGTTACGATGAACGATGCCAGTGCCGCTGACATGACCGCGTACGGGCCTGACACGGTATTCGTGCTCAAGGGGCAAAACAGCGTTGAGGAAAGTTATGCGGCGGCAATAGCAAAGCTTCTTCTTGATCAGAAAGCGGACGTTTTCATGGCAAGTGCCACTGTAAGGGGACGTGATATAGCGGCCCAGGTCGCGGCAAGGCTCGGGGCCGGTCTTATAAGCGAGGCGGGCGACGTTTCTTTTCAGGGAGAGGGAACGGTTCAGGCTTCAAGGTTTATGTACGGCGGTCTTACAGAACAGGTTGAATGCGGAAAAGGGCTTACTGTTATAACGGTTGCCCCGGGAAAATACGCTGCAGAGAAGAATGATTCTGTCAGGAGTGTTGTTGTATCCATGACGGTTGATACAGACCAGAGAATAAAAGTCACAGGGTCTTCTCAGATCGTGAAGGAGGGGGCTGACCTGTCGAAGGCAAAAAGGATAGTCTGTGTGGGTATGGGCTTTGACAAAAAAGATGATCTGAAGATCGCCGAAGATCTTGCCTCGGCCCTCGGTGCTGAAGTTGGCTGTACAAGGTGTATTGCCGAGGACAGAGAGTGGATGCCAGCTGAAACATATATCGGGATTTCCGGTGCAGTGGTAAAACCTGACCTCTACCTGGCACTTGGCGTTTCAGGACAGATTCAGCATATGTTCGGCGTCAGGGATTCAAAGATAGTCGTGGGCATCAATAATAACGAAAAGGCGACGATCTTCGGTGCCGCGGATTACGGCATTGTGGGGGACCTTTACGAAATAGCACCTCTCATCGCAGAGGCTGTGAAAAACAGTTAATGGAGCGGGCCTTAGGCCTGCCTCCTGATTTAAAAGAGGGAGGTTATACAGTGAGTGAAGAGGATAAATTTGATGTAATAATAATAGGCGCGGGACCTGCGGGTATTGCGTGCGCCTATACCCTGGCAAAGGAGGGGAGGAACGTCCTTGTAATTGAAAGGGGAGATACAGCGGGAAGTAAAAATGTTACTGGCGGAAGGTTTTACACCTATGCCCTTGACCTTGTCGAGCCGGGACTCTGGAAGGAGGCCGCCCTTGAAAGGAAGGTGACCCGGGAACAGATAATGATGATGGCAGGAGACAGGTCGGTTAAAATTGACTATTCTGATCCCTCTTTCAGCGGGGAAGGGGAGATGCCTCAGTCCTTCACAATACTGAGAGCGGTGTTTGACCAGTGGTTTGCAGCCATGGCCGAGGAGCAGGGTGCAATTATTGCCTGCGGAATAAAGGTGGACGGTCTGATCGGGGAAAACGGGCGTATAACCGGTGTCAGGGCCGGCGGAGACGAGATGTTTGCAGACCTCGTTATAGCCGCTGACGGAGTTAATTCCATGATAGCCCGTGAGGCCGGCCTTGTTCCTGAGCTTTCAGGTGAGACAATCGGTGTTGGTGTAAAAGAGATAATTGAGCTCCCCGCCAAAACGATAGAGGAGAGGTTCGGCCTGAAGCCGGGTGAAGGGGCAAGCCTCTTAATTCTTGGCTGCACAGAGGGTATCCACGGCGGCGGTTTTCTTTATACCAATAATGAAAGCGTATCCCTGGGCTGCGTCTTTACCCCTTCAGAGGCGGGTGAGCATGGAAAGCAGGTTCATGACATCTTCCAGGAACTTAAAATGCACCCGGCAATATACCCTCTTATTGAAGGAGGTAAAACAGTGGAGTACGGAGCACATCTTGTGCGCGAGGAGGGTTTCCGCGGCATACCGAAGAAATTGTATCGCGACGGGCTCATCGTGATTGGTGAGGCTGCAGGTTTTGTGATGAATATCGGTTACACGATCCGCGGAATTGATCTTGCCATAGTGAGCGGTGTGGCTGCGGCGCGCGCTGTTATAAGCGGGAAAGAACCGGGGCCCGCATACCTTGAGGAACTGAAAAAGATCAACCTCCTCCCCTCAATGAAAGCAGTGGATGGATACTTTGATCTCCTTGAAATCCCCAGGATGTATGCGGCGTATCCGAAGGTTGCGTCCGGTATTTTCAACAGCATGTACAGCGTAAACAGTGAGGTTCCTTCAGGGATGATTAAGAGGATACGAGGTGTCCTCAAAGAAAACGGGATTTCCCTGTGGAGCCTGATTAAAGACGGAATAAGGGGGTACAGGTCAATATGAGTATACAGCCTATTGAAGCAGCTGAACTTCTCAGCCTTAACAGGTTTAACGTGGACGAGGATGAGCCGCATATAGTCCTGGATAAGGATATATGCAATTCAAAATGCAGACTGAAGCCGTGTCTTTTTGTGTGCCCGGCGGCGCTGTATAAGCTCGATAAAAACGGCGAAATCAGTTTTGATTATGCCGGCTGTCTTGAGTGCGG
>DAIOFM010000002.1:88141-91860 GCA_036745755.1 Spirochaetota bacterium
AACATGCTCGGCACTCCTGAACAGAAGAAGAAATACCTCGCCCCTGCTGCGACGGGTGAAATCGTTCTTGCCTGCGGCTCAACAGAACCTGCCGGCGGCGCAAACCATATTGAGCATACAACAAAGGCTGTATTTGAAGGTGATCAGTGGGTGATTAACGGCGGCAAGGTGCTTGTGAGCAACATAGGTGTTGCCGATGTGTATGTGATTCTCGCCGTAACCGCTGAGAAGATGGACCCGGTAACAAGAGAAGGGATGAGCGCTTTTATCGTTCCTAAAGACACTCCGGGGCTTGAGATCGGAAAACATGAGCACAAACTCGGATGGCACGGTTCAGCTACAGGAAGCATTAATTTTAAAAATATGAAACTGCCGAAAGAAAACCTCCTCGGACCTGAGGGGGGCTGTATGAGAGCGCTTTTTGTAAGTGCTACAGACGAGTTCCTCAGCTGCGGGCCTGTGGGCCTCGGAATGGCTGAAGCGGCATATGAGATGGCATATAAGTACAGCCATGAAAGGATGCAGCGCGGACAGAGCATGTATGACAGGCTCCAGGTTACAAGGCACAAGCTTGTTAAGATGTACGGTGAGATTGAGTCTCTCAGGGCGCTTATTTACTCAACAGCAGATCTCAGGGACAGGGGAAAGATGCCTCTGATGCTGGGACGTATGCTTAAGATTAAGGGTGCAGAGGTTTCCGAGTATGTTGCAAGAGAGGCTATCCAGCTTTTCGGCGGTGTAGGCACAATAGTGGATACAGGAGTTGAAAGGTTCTGGAGAGACGCGAAAGTCCTCGCTATCGGCGGCGCATCTGTAGAAGCACTTACGGAGGATATCTCCGTAATGATGAAAACAGGTATCAGCAAATTCTGATCCTGGGCCATGTAATGTTGAGAAGATCCGGGGAGAAAGATCGGATTGAGATACGGCAGTCATAAAGGCTTTGCAAAGGGACGGTGCAAGTTCCGCCGCTTTGCGGAGCTGATATTAAAAAGAACGAGGTGTTGTAATGATTGATTATAAAGACAGGGTTGTTGTGATAACAGGCGCAGCAAACGGTATAGGTAAAGAGCTGGCTAAAAGGTTTGCGCAGAGGGGGGCAAAACTTGCCCTTACTGATATAGATGAGAAAAATCTTGCAGGTGTAAAAGCTGAACTGGTGGCCAGGGGAACAGAGGTTTATATTGAAGATTTTGACGTCAGCGATTATGGCGCGATGGATAAATTCGCGGGTAATGTTTTTAAAAAATTCGGGTCAATAGATTTCTTTTTTAATAACGCGGGTGTTATAGCAGCGGGAAGCACATGGGATACTCCGATCAAGGACTGGCAGTGGCTCTACAAGGTTAATGTTATGGGTCTTGTACACGGGATCAAGGCTTTTGTTCCCGGTATGATCAAACAGGACAATGAATGCAGAATAATCAATACGGCTTCAATTGCCGGACTTGCCACGGTTGAAAATTCACCGGCCTATGTGGCAACAAAATTCGCGGCTGTTTCGCTGACTGAAGTGCTTGAACTTCAGCTTCAGGAGGCGAAGTCTAAAGTCAAGGCGTATGTGGTGTGCCCTGCCATAGTTGTATCCGACCTGAACAACTGTCTCCGTCACCGTTCGGCTGATCTTTATGACGCGGATGATCCCTTTTATAAATCTGAAGATCACAGCCAGAGAGACGCAGTGGTGCAGATGTCTATGTCACTGGGCCTCCCCACAGAGACAGCTGTTACAAGAATACTCAACGGTATTGAAAAGGATTCTTTTTACATACTTACTCATCCTGAATACAGTCCGCTGGTGGGCCTGAGAGCGCAGACTATTTTAAACGGAAAGAGGCCTGCAAAGATACAGAGATAATCAAAGAGATCAGATAGGGGATAAGGATTCCCTGTTGCGGTGTATGAAGGTGTTTAAACTGGTTTAAATGCTGAAAATGATAAAGTATATGAGGTAAATAATATGACTGATTATAACGGAAAAGTTGTTGTTATTACAGGGGCGGCCAACGGGATAGGCAAAGAACTCGCCTTAAGGTTTGCTGACAGCAAAGCGAAGCTCGCCCTTGCGGATATAGATAAAGAGAATCTGGAAGCGGTTGGAAAAGAGATTAAAGGAAAGGGGGCTGATGTACTGACCTCGGTTCTTGATGTAAGCGATTACGGGGCAATGGAGAACTTTTCAAAAGCGATTTTCGAAAAGTTCGGAAACGTGGACTACCTTTTCAACAATGCCGGTGTGATTTCGGGAGGCACGATCTGGGAAATGCCTTTAAATGAGTGGGACTGGCTTTTTAATGTGAATGTAATGGGAATCGTTAACGGCGTTAAGCTTTTTGTCCCCTCCATGATAAAACAGGATACGGAATGCAAGGTCGTTAACACTGCGTCCTTTGCCGGCCTCACATCTGGTGAAAACCTCCCTGCCTATGTGGCAAGCAAGTTTGCGGCCCTTTCTCTGACAGAAGTTCTGGAACTTCAGCTCCAGGAAGCTGCGCCAAAGGTTAAAGCATATGCCGTATGTCCGGCTGTTGTTAAAACAGATTTAAAGAACTGTATGCGCCATCGCCCGGCTGAACTCTACAATCCTGATGACCCTTATTATAAAACAGAGGATTATAAGAAAAAAGAGGCAAATATTCAGAATGCAATTGATACGGGAAAACCGGTTAATGAGGCCGTTAATACAATACTGGAAGGAATTGAGAATGATATTTTTTATATCCTTACTCATCCGGAATACAATCCTCTTATCGGCCTAAGGGCGCAGAATATTATGAAAGGGACAAGGCCGGTGAAATTCCAGCAGTAGATCAGGGATGGAAGAATAACATCCTCCCGGGTTTTATTGCCCGGGGTATTATCAATATTTCAAGGAGATAATAATATGTATCCATATGAAAAAAAATACGACCATGTGGTGAAGTTTGAGAAAGATAATGGGATAGCGACAATTACTCTTGATAGTCCGCAGAACATCAACAGGATTAATGAACAGCTTATTGATGAACTCACGGCTGCGCTCCAGCAGGCCAACTGGGACAAAGAGGTCCGGGCCGTGGTGCTGAGAGGCACAGGGCCGATCTCTTTCGGCCCCGGTGATCTTGAGATTATCAAAGCCAAGCTGGCGAAAAACCTCATGGAAGCTCGGGAGGTTATGGTTGAGATCGGCAACATGCTCAAGCTTATGTTTTCAATGACCAAGCCTGTAATTGGTGTGGCCGAGGGGGGCTGTATGGGGGGAGGATGTAATCTAGTACTCTCCTCTGACATAGTTATAGCTTCCGATAATGCATATTTTCATGAGGTTTTTGTAAACTATGCGCTCTCTCCGGATACAGGCGGTCTCTGGGCACTGCAGAGGCTTGTCGGCCCGATGAAAGCCAAAGCTATATGTATGTGTGGAGAAGCTATCGGCGCGCATGAGGCCTGCGAAATGGGGATGGTTTATAAAGTTGTGCCCCAGGAGAGGGTATATGAAGAGGCTTATGATCTTGCTGCGAAGATTGCGGCCAAGTCTCCGCTTGCATTGAATCACATCAAGCAGATATCAAACAAGATGCATGATTATACCCTGGAGACATACTTCCAGGTGGAAGCGGACTATCTTTCACTTGGTGCGCTGAGTGCGGATTTCAAGGAGACTAATATTGCGATTATGCAGAAGAGGTTTCCTGAGTACAAGGGGTACTGATAAAAAGTACAGGCATTAAGATTCGGAA
>DAIOFM010000002.1:91960-93087 GCA_036745755.1 Spirochaetota bacterium
CGAAATTACTGTAGATGAGTGGGACCAGGTTATGGCCGTTAATCTCAAGGGCCCCTTTATTGCTGCGAAAAAGGCCCTGCCGTATATGGTTGAGAAAGGGAAGGGGAATATAATTAATATTGCTTCAATGGCTTCATTCGCTGCGGGACGTGGCGGGATTGCCTATACAGCGGCCAAGCATGGCCTTCTGGGTCTTACAAGGCAGATCTCTTTCATGCACGGAGCACAGGGTATAAGGATAAACGCAATATGCCCGGGACCTGTTGAAACTCCGATGATTCAGCGAGTCCTTGAGATGCCTCAGCATCCGCTGAATTTCAAGATCAAGGCTTCGCCCGCAGGGAGACCCGGTAAGCCTGAAGAGGTGGCAAAGCTGGCTTTATTTCTCGCCTCGGACGATTCGGAATTTATTCATGGTGCGGCTTACCAGGTGGATGGAGGCTATACAATATTCTAGTTATCATAAAAGGTTAATGATAAGGATCCATACCTCCGGCTGTTAAGGAGCCAGTCTCGAGCCTGGCTCCTTTTTTTAAAAGAAGGTAACTATAAATTATGATTAATTTGCCGGATCGCTCCGGAGTAGGTATCTTTAAAAAAACAGCTCGTGACAGGATGCACTGTATGATACTTAACAATATATCAATTTTAAGTGCCATGGCAAAAAATCACAGTTCTGCTGCGATGAACAGGGGGATGATAGGCTATACGATAAAACGGGATTTCGGGCCCTTTTCCCAGAAGGAGTTTCATGAATATGCCCGGGCAACCAATGATAGTATTGATAAATATTCAGGTGACGAAGCTCCTGCGCCACCCTTCTTTTTTTCCAAGGAACTCTATCCCATGTTCAGGAAAATTATTACCAATGGTGAGCTGAAGCTTGATCTTCTGAGAATGGTGCACGGCTACCAGGGGCTTAACTGTTTCGGGCATATCGTGAAGGGGGATTTCATCAGGGTGGAGATGTCCATTGATGATATAACTGAAACCGCGGCCGGCGAGATACTTAAAATAGTGACCCGGGGCTACAGGGACGGGGAAATACTTTTTGAAGGGGACACCGGTTTCGTCGTAAGGAGGAGGAGGCACGGGGGGAACAATAAAAACGGTATGAGGATTGTGGA
>DAIOFM010000002.1:93187-109753 GCA_036745755.1 Spirochaetota bacterium
AGAAGCAGGAGGGGGAAACTTCACGAGATAAACTTCAGCCTCTACTCACCGAAAGGGAAAAGGGTCTTGAAGAAAGGGCATATTATTTTCTCAGGATAGACCGGAAACCCGGGTGATAGTTCAGCAACCGGTTAAATCAAGGTAGGTGTTGAAACAGTTTTTTTCTATATGCAGAAGGTTTTTGTAGGCATCTGTAAAATCCTCCTCCCCCGCAGTAAACAGTCCGTGCCCCCAGATAATTACCCCCCGCCCGGTCATTGCCGCAGGCATGGTTTTTGAAAGAGAGTATGGCCCTGAACCTATTTCCCCCGGAACAACAGGTATGCCCTTAATGTGCCTTGCCTTTGAACATTTTATGTGACACCTCCCCCTGTTTACGCAGGAGATATCATCACAGAGCATTGACATTGTAACTGAAAATTTGGGGTGGCCGTGTAGAATCGTTTTCCGGTTGCTGGTGGAGTATAACGCCCTGTGCGCCGGGAACTCGCTTGAAGCTGTTATGGCGTTTGTGGTGCTGTTATCCATGGGGCAGGGGTCTATGCATCCTGCAAGCTCGTCAAGTGAGCTCCCTGTCTGGCTGATGTATATGGTGTTTTCAATACGTACCGATATGTTCCCGAAGAAGGAGTCCACCATCCCTGAACTTACAGTGAGGCTTCCCGCCTCAGCCATGGCCTGGATCGCATCCTCCCCTGAACTGAAAGGCCCCCTGGCTTCAGGGAGGGTGACGGCAGACGAAAGTGTTTCACTGTACCACCGGACCGCCTTTACAGCGACAGGTTCCGGATCGCCGTTCATTTTAATCAGCCCCTTTGAATGGTAGTAGAAGTCAGTCATGAATTTCACGAAGGTGGAGAAGCATATTGAACTGTATATGACAAAGGCCTGCTCGGGGCTCATGGAACCCTGTGTCAGGATCCCCTTTCCCGGAATGATAATCCCTTTTCTCCTTTTAAGGCCGTCAGATATTCTTTCAGGGGTGAACTCTTCAACAACAGGGATATCGTGAAGGAAGGTACGTGTCTCCGTGTCATCCGGTTTTATTACCCCCTCTCTTGAAGAGTATTCGCAGAGATAATCAATTACAGATCTGTATGGTTCTGCCGGAGGGGAAAAGAGGATGCTGCTTGCGCCTGAATTTTTAATTACAGGTTCAAGCACCGGTATTTCACTCTTTTCTGAACTCCAGTACAGCCTGTCATCAAGTACGCCGAAGAGGGGAGCGTTGCTTTCACATATTTTTTGTGATACAAGTTTTTTAAGGTATTTTGCTGTCAGATGATCCATTCCAGTCCAAGCTCCTCGCATTTCTCTTTTAGCGGTGCGCCGTCAGGTGCAAGTCCCCTGACCCGATAATACCTCTCTCTGGCGGCGTAGAATTCCTCCCTGTTTATCGTTGATATTTTTATCCCGTTACCTGAACTCCCCGGTTCTGAAAAGAAACGTTCAGACAGATCGTCATCATCTGAAGTGAATCCCCTAAGATGGCTCATTATCTTTTCGTTGTAACAGACTCTTTCTCCGCAAATGGCCAGGTCGTGTCCGCTCATTTCAATTCCGGTAACTGCCCGGAAAACCTTCGAGTATTCTTCAAGTGATGCGGTGAGGAATATGTGCCTGCATGCAGAGAGGGAGTCAGCAGCAGCATACATGTCCTCAGAGAGTTTTATAATCCTCCCCTTGCCGCTGAAAGAGAATCTTTCAGTTGCCACAGGCTTGCGGAGGATCTCATGTGACAGGGGAAATGCATGTGAGTAATCCCCTCCCTTTGTTGAAACAGCATATCCCAGGGCAGTGCCGTATGCGCCACGGGGATCGGCAGGAGGGAGGGGGAGACCTTTAACTGTCATGGAAAGTTCAGGTTTACCCAAAGCTCTCGCAATCTCTTTCGGGCCGGTTTTCAGGAGTTCTCCATCTCCGCGCGAAAAAGCGATCTCCTCAAGCAGTTTCATCAGATCGAGCTTCTCCGGAGAGATTCTTTTTACCTCCGTATAGCAGGCAATGGATGATGCTGCAATAAACGGGTCTATCCCCTGCTCTTTACAGAATACGCATGCTGCCATGACAGTGTCGATCTCCCTGTTCCCTGTAAGGGATGTGAAGCCGGCCATTGCTTCAAATTCAGGGATGGTTCTTCCGTCGCTGCTTGATTTTTTACACAGGACGGGGCACCCCGCGCATCCGCCCTTTGCAGAACCGAACCTCTGTCTGAAGCTATATGCATTGAGCTTTCCGGCGCCCGGGAAAGATGTTTTCCTGAAGTTATCTGCGGGGAGCATTAATCTGCTCTGCATGAGATCCAGGAATGCGCCGGTGCCGTATTCCGAGATCCCCGGAGCCCCCATAAGGGCAGGCGATGCTGAGACAAGGCGGAGAATGTCATCCCTTGCTTCATTAAGTTCTCCATTGTCGTATACGCCGGTTTTTCCGCTCCCCTGAACATCGATATATTTAAGGCCTTTTGAATGCATGACCGTACCGAACCCGTTGCCGCCGGTAAAATGACTGTCATTGAAAACTATGTCAGAGTATAAAATACCCTGTTCAGCAGCAGGGCCTGATGCAGCCGACGCGCCCTTTCCTGAAAGAGAACCGAAAACAGTGGTAATGGGATTACCTTTTAGATTTTCAGCGTTGCTGAATTCAATCTCTCCATCTGTAATTTTTATGCCGCACAGGCCTTCTGAACGGCCTGTAATTATGATGCCGTCCCAGCCTGCGCGTTTCAGTTCAGGCCCGAATTCGCCGCATATGGCGCAATCGCTCACGCACCCTGTAAGGGGCGAAACAGATACAAGGTAAACCAACCCGGAGGAGGGTGAACCTGTGCCGCAGAGAGGCCCCGTGAAGAAGAGGAGCGGCATCTCCGGTGACTCCCACTGTAGGGTGCAGTATGGGCGGAGGTAGTGGCCTGCGAGCCCCCTCCCGCCTGTAAATTTTTTATAAAGTTCAATCCCCGGTTCGATTATTTTCGTACTTTTATATTGCAGATCGATTTTGAGGATTCGGCCCATCCAGCCGTGTATAGATTTCATTTTTCAAGATTATCCTTTTCAAATTCCCGGCAGTTCCCTCCCGACAGCGGGAAGGTGATTTTTCATGCTGTTAACAATGCTTATCAGGATCCCTGATTATTTCTGATAGTCAAGAAATATCCTTCCGGTATAAGCCCATTAATGTTTCTCCTGGAGCAGCGCAAAAAGGATTGAGTCAAGATGGAATTGTGGCACACAAAAACCGGGAGGATTTACAGTCCGGCCTGCATAAAAATAATTTTTATCTGCAATTAATTGTCGTGCAGGCAGGCGGGTTGTGGAAAGAGAAAAATTTTTTATGGGAAAAGGAGAAACCGGATCTGCTGGAAAAAGAGATTAATAAATCAGCATCTATCTCCTCTTCAGAAATATTTCTTCTTCGACAAGATCAAGGGCAGAATAAAAGTGTCCCATTATTTTACTCTGAATATCAGTATCAAGCTGCTCGATTTTCCGGATAAGCGTAAGCCATTCCGGAGAAATCTCAAGGTATTTACCTACCTGCTGTTCATCAAAATAAAATTCAATGACAGGAATCCTCAAGGCTTTGCATATGTCTTCGATAACTGATGTTTTCAGGTTTGAACTGTTTACCCATCTGGAAACAGACTGCTGGTGGACTCCAAGCATGTTCGCCAGGTCTGTTTGGGTTAGATTGCGGTTGTCCAGCAGTTCTTTAATTCTTTTTCCTGTTATGTTCATATTCTTTTCTTTTTTTAGTATTCTGATTTATTGTCCGACCGGAATTTATTTTTCCAGTTTATAGGAAGTGTTTTTTCCGGTAAAGTACGGGGAATTATTTTTTGCTTAATTTATAATATTTGTATAAATAAATAATATTTATCAGTTTTTTATTTCATTTTTTTAAATTATATTTATTGTGCAAATATTGACATATTAAGCATTATTTAAGCAAACAATAAATAATGAAAATGGGCAATTGTCACGAAAAAAAAAATTAAGATTAGGAAATTTTTACATTCAGTAAACAAAAAACGGAATATTAAGTGATCATTATCATGATAAAATAGTTGTTCCGGGAATAATTGCACTATAAATTCAACCGCCGCATAAACAGGGAAGATGCTACTTGAAAAGGGAAAAGTTGTTTATTAAATTATAATTGCTGTCGATTAAACAATGAGGCCGTTAAACCTGCTCAGGGAGGAGCGGGGGCCGCGGAGGTTTTCTATGAGTAATCTCATGAAAAAGGAGGATCGTGAGATAAGGCAGGGTAAAATTTCCGGAGATCCGCAGAAAATTGAAGATCTGAGACGGCGGGTTTCTGATGAAAAATATCTTGATCACGCAATATCAAAACTGGCCACTGATCTGTCTCACTATCTTACCAAATGAAAAGAAGTAGGGCTGGCGATTATTTATGCGCCTGCAGGTATTAATTTAAGTATGCGGCATGGAAAGATTGAAGTTTCATTTATATCAGGCTGAACTCTTTTCATGCCGCATCTGATTAAGAAACAGTTATTCTATGAAAGACAATAATTCATATAAACAGCTGCAGCAGAACAGGAGGATGAAGTTGTATTTTTTCATCCTCTTTGGCTTTATAATTATTTTTCTTCTATATATCTTCAGATTCTATATATGGATATTCCTCTACTCACTGATATTTTATGTTACTTTAAGACCGCTCCATGAGAGAATACTTTCTCTTGTAAAAAAAAGGTTAATAAGCTCAAGTGTAATTATAATCCTACTTATGGGGGTTGTTATAATTCCGGTAATGATTATGCTCGCCATGCTTTCAGAACAGGCATTTCAGCTTTACAACGAGCTTCATCTCACCATAACCCGTGACTTTTTAAAGGACGTGGGTAACCATGAGCTGGTTGAAAAAATGCTGTCATACTTCGGGGTGAGCAAGGTTGAGATGGGGGAAAGGATCGTAACCTATATAAAAAGCACCTCCATGAGCATGTTTGAAAGCATAACATCTGTAGTTTCTTTCCCGATAAAATTCGCCGTGAATTTTTTTATGATGATGCTTATACTTTTTTTCCTTCTTAAAGACGCATACAATTTTGAGGGTGCTGTCTACAGGGTGCTTCCCCTTCCGAAGGAGCTTGAGATGGATGTTGTTGAGAGGCTCAAGGAAGTCATATATGTTCTTATGATGGGGAACCTGCTGATTATGTGTCTCCAGGGATTTATGGTGGGGCTGGGGCTGTATATAGCGGGTAACAGTATGCCCCTTCTGTGGGGGACAATTGCCGCTATTCTTTCTCTTATACCGGTTATAGGCACAACCCTGATCTGGCTCCCGGCGTCTCTCTTTCTGTATTACACGGGGAGTACAGGGATGGCCGTATTTATTGCCTGCTGGTGTCTCTTCTGGTATCTATTTCTTGAGAACCTTGTAAAACCGAAGGCATTCGGCAAGAAGCTCAGTTTTCACCCTCTCCTCTTTTTCTTTCTTCTTCTGGGGAGCATTCAGGCTTTCAGTCTGCCGGGAGTTATTATAGGGCCGATTCTCCTTTCTCTCTACTATTCTTTCTGGGAAATATACAAGATCGTGGATGAATACGATATGAAGAGGAGTTCATGCGCGAGTCAGAGTTTTGATCCGGCTCCGTAGCCGTTGATTTTTACCCTCAGGCGCTCCGCAAGAAAGGGGCTTGCCTCCTCCAGGTTTTCAAAAATCAGGATTGCCTCCTCTCTGTAGAGGCTGATTTTATGCCGGTCCCAGTGAGAGGGGGGAGGTTGCAGGTTGGTTATTCTGTCCGCCAGTTTGACTGCAGCTATTTCATCCGGCATCTTTTTTATTCTTTCAAGTGAGTCCCCCATTCTCTGTTCTTCGGGGAGTTCATGGTTTTTCGTAAGTGCCCCTACTCCTGCCGCGACGTCCGGGCCGAAGAGAATTTTTATATCCTGAATGTCAGTCTCTGTGTCCTCAACAGTGTCGTGAAGCAGGGCACACTGGACTGCAAGATCGGGGTTTGCCATCCCTTCCATTGTGATTGCTGCCATAATTTCCATGCAGACAGAAACTGAATGGATTACGTAAGGGAGTTCCATGCCGGGGACTTTCTGTTCTTTATGTGCCTTTGCGGCGAAATGAAGGGCTCTCAGGTAAATCTCCTGGTCCCATCTTTTATTTTTATTCATAATTTACTCCTGTGTTTTTTGAATTTCTGAAAGAGTAATTCTTTTTTATTATAAAGAACGGGCAAGGCGGAATCCGGTGGTGCTCCGCTTCTCTCCGGGCATGCCGCTGCCCCGGCCGGAAGATCTGAGCTCCTTCCCCTGGACTGACCAGTTTCCTCCCCTTTTTACGCGGTATGTGCAGTCTGTTTTTCCTCCTCCGCCGGAACCGTACCTGTCGTAGCAGTCATGGCACCATTCAGATATGTTTCCATGCATATCATAAAGTCCGAAGGGGTTCGGTGAGTAGCTTCCCGTTTTTACAGGTTTGTTTTTGAAAACGCCTTTTACACTGTTGTAGGGAAAATTTCCGTTAAAGTTGGCCTGACTGCTGTTCAGCGTATTGCCGTAATGGAAAACCGTTTTTGTGCCGGCGCGGCATGCATACTCCCATTCCGCCTCTGTGGGGAGCCTGAAACCGTCTCCTCCGGCAATGATGACTTCATAACTCAGGTCTTCGCCGTACCATCCTTTTTCACCGCTTTTGCTTTTTTTTATATTATAGTACGGCTTAAGGCCGTGCCTGACGCTCAGTCTGTTGCAGAATTCAACCGCTTCATACCAGCTGATGTTTTCAACAGGGAGAGTCTCCCCCTTGAACCTCGCAGGGTTTTTTCCTGTCTCGTCCCTGTACTGTTTCTGTGTTACCTCCTGTTTCCCTATGCTGAAGGGGGAAATGTCAACCCTGTGCTCCTCCTCATCCATGGCCCTGCCTTCCTCTGAGGAAGGTGAACCCATTATATATGAACCGGCCGGGAGTTTTATCATTACTATACCGCCGAAACTTTCGGTATTTGAAAAATCCTTTTTCTCCTCAGACTCAGGTCCGTTGTCACCCTTTACGTGTCTGTATACCCTCATCCCTTTTTTAAGAGCTGAGATTTTCCCTTCCCTGATTCTGCACCTTGCCACTGTCTGCATGGGGAATGTTACCTCAAGAATAACTCTGTTTTTACCGTTCCGGACTTCCAGCAAATCCCCCATCATGAGAACTTCTCCACGATTTATTCTGACCGTTACCTGCCGGCCCCTGATACGGTCAATTGCTCCTGCCTTAATTTCTTCACTCCCTGTATTATTTGAGATGATAATAACAGCGGCCGCACATAAGAATATTTTTTTCATTAAAACTCCGTACAGATTTTTAAGCATTTAATAAAAGATATCCGGTTTCTGATATGTGTCAAGAGGTTAAACCGGGCATTAAAATCCTTGACTCTTGAGATATCCGGGTTTATTAAAATACTGTTTCTTGCAGTAATAATTCCTGAAGATTGATGTAAAAAAAGAGATATACACCCCCGCCGCTTCACGGCGGGGGTGATAAAAAATTTTTAACATGAAACCGGTTAAGGAATAAATACTGTTTTTTCTGCTTATAATGCCTCAAAAGATGAAAATATTCCGGAGAATTATAATGAAAAAAATTTTGTTCATTTATTTGTCTCTCCTGGTTGTATCGGTTTTCTTCTCCTGTTCCCAAAAGAGCGCAGATGAACTTGCCCGGGAACAGTTCAAGCTATCGGAAAACGCCTCGGTGAATCTGGAAATTAAAAAGCTCAGGAAGAGCCTTGAAATTGCAAAAACAGATGTTGAAAAAGCTGATATTTACACAAAGATGGCTGTAATCAACTCTGAGAAAGGGAATGTGAAGGAGTTGATTAAAACCGCAACTGAAGCGATTAAGTATCAGCCGAACCAGTATATGTCTCACTATCTTCTGGGTAAGTCTTATATTGCGGCAGGCAGATATAATGACGCTGTATCTGAACTGGAAATTTCGATAGACCTGAAAAACGATTTCGCTCCTGCCTACTTTGAGCTGGGGAACGCTCAGTATAAGAAGTTCAACTACTCTGCAGCGAAAATAAACTATAAAAAGGCGATCTATTATGATAAAGATATGATCGATGCCTATAATAATCTCGGGGTACTGCTGACACTTTCCGGAGATCTTAAGGGCGCGGAAAGTAATCTGAAGAAGTGCGTCAAAATGAACCCTGATTACGCGAAAGCGTATAAGAATCTGGGGATACTCTATGACACAAAGATGAAAAGAGGTTCCGAGGCAGTTCAGAATTATAAAAAATACCTGAGTCTCAGGCCTGATTCCCCTGAAAGGGGTCTGGTTAAACTCTGGATAGCGACTCTGGGAGGATGATCAATGAAAAGGGCAATTTATACATTATCAGTTTTTATTGTTCTGCTTGTCCCGGTTCTTCTTTTAAGCCAGGACCAGACGGCGTCCCAGATTCGTCTTGCCGTTGTGTCATTTGATGATTCGCTTACAGCTGCATCTGAGAAAGAGGGGGGCGGCGACAACGCGGCCTCCATGATTGAAGCCCTCTTTAAAAGCATCGAGAGATTTTATGTCAGGGACAGGGGGGCTGTTAAATCATATATCAGTGCCCTTGAAAAGGTTCAGGCGGGAGCAATGAATCCTGAATCAATGAAGGGGGACCCCGCTTCACTTAAGATCGATTATCTTACGGTAGGAACTGTTTCAAAGGTGAACGGCAGGTATGAGATCGATGCCAGGACTGTGAGTGTGGACAATATGATAATTGTCCATTCTCATGGCGCCAGTTCCCCCTCCCTTAATGATGCTGTGGAGGATATTAGCTGGTATATAAAAGAAAAGTTCAACCGGGAGTATGTTAAGGAGCGGCAGGCCGCAGATGAGGAGAGGCCCACTGTAACCGTGTTCAGGTTCAGGGACTTCAATGACAGAGCGGGAAAGGCCGGCTACGGGGGCTCATTTGCTGAAATACTTAACAGCCAGATGGGTTCCTTTCTCTCAATATCAACTATTGAAAGAAAATACTCAAAGGCGCTTATTAATGAGAAGATCCTTGAAATGGCAGGTGTAATTGAGAATGATGAGTCAGGTAAAAATTTCAGGGACAGGGGTATTCAGTATAAGGTTGAGGGTGATATCAGGGTCTTCAGTGATATGATTACCCTGAACTACAGGGTTTATAATACTTCAGACAACTCCCTGGTATATATAGGCTCAAGGGATATCGGCTCATCAAAAGGGCTCAGGCCTGCAGCGTGGAGTATATCAAATACAATTGAGGATGTGCTTAACAACAGGATAGGTGTACTGAAAGTAACAACTGTGCCGGCAGGGGCTGATATATATATTGATGGAAAGCTTGAAGGGAAAGGGCCCGCTCAGATATCAGTAATGAGCGGAAAGCATATTCTAGGCGTAAAGCTGGATGGTTATATCCCGTATAAGGGGGAGATTGATATTCAGACCAGGGCAATAGCAGAAAAGTCTGTAACTCTCAGGGAGGTGCCTTACAGGATGCTTCAGAATGCTATGGATTATGAAAGAAAAAAAGACTGGAACGGAGCGGTAAAGGCATACACTGATTTTATAAAGGAATATTCTGATACAAGAGAAGCTGACAGCGCCTATTACAGGAAAGGTCATATTGAAATGATGTACCTGAAAAGATACAAAGAGGCGCTTGCTACTTTTGAGGCCCTGGTAAAGAGGTATCCTGATACCATAATACGGGCTGAAGGGTATTACGGGATAATGCGTGCTTATGAATTTGTTGGCAACAGGGAAAAGGCATATGAAACCCGGAATTATATCCTCAGCTATTACGGCGAAACAAACGCCGCAGAAGAGGCAAAAAAGTTGAATTATTAGAGCTCAAGTGCAGTGTTAATTATAATTGCCGGGATAATATATCCCGGCAATTTTGTTTAAATACGCATTTCATTGTGTCAAAAATGACATACTACGTGGTTTTGTTAAAAAAATAATAATTAATTTGACATTAAAAGTTAAGCTGATATTTTTAATATGCTGGAAAAGAATTAATATAGAAAAATTAGCTATTATTTTAGGCCTTTGCCGGAGGCTATTTTTTAATAAAATTAAAAATATTTATATGTCAATATCCTGATATAACCTGGCATCATTTTAGAATAAATATATAAATTTATCCAGGAGGATATTTATGCCTGTTACACGAAGAAATTTCCTCAAGCTGTCGGGTGCGACAGCGGCCGGGGCTTTTCTTGGAGGAACCTCCTTTCTTACCGGTTGCAGTCCAATGCCGGATAAGCTGAAAGGTACCAAAGAGAGTTCAACAATATGTCCATATTGTGGTGTGGGTTGCGGACTCATCGTATCCGCGCGCAATGGGAAAATAGTCAACATCGAAGGAGATCCGGAACATCCTATCAATAAAGGGAGTTTATGCGCAAAAGGCGCTGCTCTTTATCAGATAGCATCGAACCCGATCAAGCAGAGGCTTGATAAGGTTCAATACAGAAGGCCGGGCGGAACCAAATGGGAAGAGATCTCATGGGAAAAAGCCTTTGATATGATGGCTGAAAGAGTTAAAAGTGTCAGGGACAAAACTTTTATTGAGAAAGAGAAAGGTGTCACCGTTAATCGTACAGCAGGTCTCGTGGGACTCGGCGGCGCGGCTCTTGATAATGAAGAGTGTTATGCCTGGACAAAATTTGCACGATTGATGGGGATTACGTACTTAGAACACCAGGCCCGGATTTGACACAGCGCAACAGTCGCCAGTTTGGGGGCTACATTCGGTCGTGGTGCAATGACAAATCACTGGATTGACATCCAGCATGCAGACGTAGTTTTTATAATCGGAAGTAATGCGGCGGAAAACCATCCAGTTTCTTTCAAATATGTTCAGATGGCGAGGGACAAAGGGGGCAAACTTATAAGTGTTGACCCGAGATTTACCAAGACATCTTCTCTTGCTGATCTTTACGCTCCAATAAGACCCGGAACAGATATCGCTTTTATGGGGGGAATTATAAATTACGCTCTCCAGAACGATCTTATTCAGAAAGAGTATGTGGTTGAATACACCAACGCATCGCTGCTCGTTAATCCGGCATACGGATTTAATGACGGCCTTTTCAGCGGATACAATAAAGGTAAAAGAGCCTATAGTAAAGATACCTGGAAATACCAGCTTGATGATAAGGGGATTCCAAAAAGAGACAAGTCCCTGAAAGATCCTAACTGTGTATACCAGCTCATGAAAAAGCATTTTGTAAGATACACGCCTGAAAAGGTTAGCAGCATTACAGGATGCCCCGTGGAATCTTTCAAAAAGGTTGCCGAAGTATATACATCAACACACAAACCTGACAAAGTTGCTACAATAATGTACGCTATGGGTGCTACGCAGCATACTATAGGGGTACAGAATATACGTACATATTCAATTCTTCAGCTGCTTTTGGGGAACATGGGTATGGCTGGCGGCGGTATCAACGCCCTTAGAGGTGAGTCAAACGTGCAGGGTTCAACAGACCATGCTATTCTCTGGCATATCCTCCCCGGGTACCTTGGTACTCCAAAGGCTTCAAGTGACGTGGATTTTGAGGCTTACATCAAGAATAATACGCCAAAAACAAATGACCCGATGAGCGTAAACTGGTGGCAGCACAAGCCTAAATACCTTGTGAGTCTGCTTAAAGCCTGGTATGGCGCGAACGCCACCAAGGAGAATGATTTCTGTTACGATTATCTCCCCAAAGCTCATAAACCTACTCCATTTTCAGTACTCTTTGAGGACATGTATAACGGGCAGCATAAGGGTGCTATCCTTATGGGGACAAATCCTGTTGTCGGTGGTCCTGACGCTAATATGATTATGACTGCTCTTACCAAACTGGACTGGATTATTGCGGCTGATATCTGGGAAACAGATACATCTGTATTCTGGAAAAGGCCCGGGGTTAATCCGGCAAGTATAAAGACCGAGGTCTTTCTCCTCCCCATGGTTTCATCGGTTGAGAAAGAGGGGAGTGTTTCAAACTCCGGAAGATGGGCCCAGTGGAGATACAAGGCACAGAAAGGGCCGGGTAATTCAATTTCAGACCTTGATATGTTAGATGAACTTTTCCTTAAGATAAAAGCTCTTTATGAAAAGGATATCAAAGAAGGGAAAAAGAGTGCTTTCCCTGATCCTATTATCAAGGCAAACTGGAACTATAGACATCCTGGCGAGCATGAAGCTGATCCGCATATCGTGGCCAAAGAGATTAACGGTTATGAAGTGGGTAAAGACGGAAAGCCGGGTAAGCAGATGGATACTTTCGGTAAGCTTAAAGATGACGGTTCTACAGCATGCGGTAACTGGATATATGCGGGAAGCTATACTGAAAAAGGCAACCAGATGGCGAGAAGGGGACTTAAGGACGCCTCCAATAAACTGGGAATGTATCCTGAATGGTCATGGTGCTGGCCTGTTAACAGAAGAATTATATACAACAGAGCGTCAGTTAACACAAAAGGCGAGCCGTGGAACCCGAATAAAGCTGTTATTAAATGGAACGGCAGCAAATGGGTCGGTGACGTTCCTGATGGAGGAGCGGCTCCCGGAGCTAAACATCCTTTTATAATGCTTCCTGAAGGTCTTGGGAGACTGTTCTCACCGGTTCTGGCGGACGGGCCTCTTCCTGAACACTTTGAGCCTCTTGAAACTGTTACAAGAAATGCCATGAATTCACAGCAGCTTAATCCGGGTGTTAATCCTTCTGCTATGATAAAGGCAAAAATAGGTAAACCATCTCAGTATCCATACGTAGCCACAAGCTACAGGGTTGTTGAACACTGGCAGGCAGGTGCCATGACAAGGAACCTTCCCTGGCTTACAGAACTTGTTCCTGATATGTTCTGCGAAATAAGCCCCTCTCTTGCCAAAAGCAAGGGAATTAAGAATGGGGACAGGGTTAGGATTAGTTCAGCAAGGGGTGTAATTAATTGTTATGCTCTTGTGACAGAAAGGGTACAGCCTCTTAATATTAATGGCAGAAAAACTGAGCTTGTTGGAATGATATGGCACTTCGGGCAGGGGTGTGCTGTTTCAGGTGACTCGTGTAATACCCTTACTCCGCACGTCGGAGATCCGAATACAGGAATACCGGAATTTAAAGCGTTCCTGGTAAATATTGAGAAGGCGTAAGGGGGTAGATTATGGCAGAAAAAGCTTTTTTAGTTGATACATCAAAATGCCAGGGTTGCAGGGCCTGCCAGGTAGCCTGTAAACAGTGGAATGGACTTCCGGCTGAGAAGACAGAATTTTTCGCCGGGCCGGAAAATACAAATCCGGGAAAACTTTCCGCAATCACATGGAACCATGTAATATTTTTTCCGGTGGATAGAAGTGATGAATCGCGTCCCATATGGACGATTATGCACAAGAAGTGTTATCACTGTGCAGATCCGAACTGTCTTAATGTCTGCCCGGAAAAGGCTATTTCCAAGAAGGACGGCTGGACAGTAATTGATCAGGATAAATGTATAGGCTGCGGCGCCTGCGTTAATGCCTGTGTTTACAATGTTCCTGAAATTGCTGAATTTCATTATAAAAATGATGCCGGCCAGCATATAATAAAGAAAGACAAGTCGCATAAATGTAATGCCTGTACACTGAATGAAAGGGAGATTCCCGCATGTGTCAGTGTATGTCCCTCAGGAGCTCTTCTTTTCGATTACAGAAATAAGATGATCGAATATGCGAAAAATAGAGTTAAGGAGCTGAAGGCTGAAGGTTTTGCAAATGCAAGTGTGTACGGCCTTGATCAGTATGGCGGGCTGGGAGTTATTACTGTACTTAGAGACAAACCAGAAAAGTACGACCTGCCGCTTAATCCTCCTGCTGTTGATATGACTAAAGCTGAAAAAACAAAGGATGTTTACGCTTTACTTTCTACAGCTACTATGGGGATACCGATGCTCAAGAGATTTGCCTATAAAGCGTCAAAGTCTCTTGCTAAAGATGCATAAATAAAAAAATTTTTTGTTATCTATATTGAGGGGGTTCCGCAAGGGGCCCCTTTTTATTTGCCGTAATGGAGCAAATTAATTGACATGGCGGGAGGTTCAGGTAACCTTAATGTTAAAATAACAAGAGGAGCTATTCATGAATCAGAAAGCAGTTGTACTCTTTAGCACTCTATTTCTTTTCGCGGCACTTTCGTGCGGAAAGGACGGCGGGAAGGGCCAGACTGACGCATTGGGTGAGGGACCTGTAAAATATGCCAGGTACGGCATCTCAGTCTATAAGGAGCAGGAGCTTAAAACGTGGGCTGCAAACCTGTCAAAAACTGAGCCTGTTACACTTCTTGAAACAGTAAAAATCCCAATTCAGAAGAAAGAGACAGAGGTTGCAAAAGTTAAACTCTCTGACGGAAATATTTTCTTTCTTAAAATGAGTCATCTTGCGGATAAGCCTGTTGTTTTTGTTGAGGATACAAAGGTTTATGTGAGAAATAATGCATCCAGCAGAGTCTATGCGGTTGTCCCTAAAGGGACTATCGCTTTTGTAATAAAGGAGATGGGAGAATGGACCCAGGTATACGTCGGGAAAATTGACGGCAAATGGGTGTCAAAGCAGTGGGCCAATGGAGGATATTCGTCGGAGGATATGAAGATCCAGGAGGCTAAAAATTTTGAAGAGGCATCCGCTGTACTGAAAAGCAGCAAGTCAAAGCCGGACCAGATATCTCAGGCTCTCGCTGTAATGAAGGAACTGTCATCATCAGGAATGTTTTCTGATGCCGCCAATGCTCTTATCGCCGCGCATTCGGAGGAGGGCAGCATCTCCTCTGAGGAGAATGCGGATGAAAATAATTTATCAGGAGATACGGCAAAGGTTGAGACAGCCGCCGGGCTTACAATGAGAGAGGAACCTGGCGTTTCTTCAAAATCAATTGTAGTTATACCTTCAGGCAGTATTGTGAATATTCTGAATAAAGGCGACATTGAGGAGACCATCTCGGGAAAGACCTCTGTGTGGTATAAGGTTGAGTGGAGCGGAAATAAAGGATGGGTTTTCGGAGGATTTCTCTCCTTTTAATTTAATTAGATGTTGATTAAGTTAAACACGAATGAACACAGATAGAGGGGGCATAGATATTTATTGGATTAAAATCATCAGCGGGAATTACTGAAATCTGTGTTTATTCGTGTCTGTTTTTTTTATTGTTAAACCCGGCATCCTGGCAGGATGTTGGAGTTTTATTTTTTTAGATGGAAGATTTTTTCGGTTTCTCCGGGTCTTCGTTCTCACGGTAGCAGTATCTGCATCCCATGATCATCAGTTTTTCACTTCCTCTCTCTATGGTTTTTGATGCGTAGAGACCTTCATATTTTGTCAGGGACGATCCACAGAGAGGACATATTCTTGTCCCGGGAGGGAGGGCCGGCCTGTTGCGGAAGGCAACAGTGCCTGTGTCAATATTCTGCACCGGGGGTTTCTCTCCCGGTTCACCGAGTTTCCTGATTGCCTCTTTTCCGTCAGAAATAAGGGAGTAGACGTAAAGAAAAGCGGCAATCCCTATAATTAAGCCTGCAAGATATAGTAGGATATCCATGATCAATTTTTCTTTTCAGTTATAAAATTTATCATTACAGTATCGGCTGATGGCGGTTCAAAGGTATAATCACTGCATACATGAAGGATGCTGAACCCTTCCGCTTCAAGAAGTTCTGAAATTTCCTCAATGGAATAGATTTTCTGTATATGTTCTTCCGTATGTTTTTCACCGTCTCTTCCTGTTGTTGTAAAACTGGATGTTATTATCCTGTTATCCCTGTCATATGAGTTGCTCCATTCGATATGAATGCCCCGTGTTTTGTATACGGATGTTTTATTATTAAAAAATTTTTCAATGTTATGTTCGGTGGTAATGTCAAACATGAAAATTGAGCCGTTATGCATTACATCTCTGGCTGATTTTAATACTTTCCTGATATCCTCCCTGTCAGTCAGGTAGTTCATTGTGTCATGGACACAGAATATAAAATCAAATTTATGCTTCAGTACAAAATTCCTTATGTCTGAGCGTATTATTCTGAAGTTTCTGAAAGCCCTGGTTTTAGCTACCATGAGCATGTCCATTGAAAGGTCTATTCCCACAATGCTGTAATTTTTCGCTGAGAATTTTGCCCCGAATTTACCTGTCCCGCAGCCAAGTTCAAGAACAGTTTCCGGGTTGTTGCAGTATGTGATCATTGCATCGTAAATAAATTCAAACCAGAGCTGATAGTCAACATGCCGGAGAATATAGTCGTACGCTTCAGCGATCCCTGTGTATGGCTCATTTTTAGTCAAAAAGCACTCCTTAAAAACCGGTTTTTTTAAAGTACAGAGAGGTTATTTTAAGTCAATAAAATAAAAAATCATATTAGTTTGCTCAATGAGTGTTGTTTTTTTATTGTGCAAATCGGCACTTCATTATAATTGTTTACGCAGTAAAGTTTTCGGAGAGTAAAAAAATGATCGAAAAGAACATTGTCAGGTTCGGAGTATCCATTGAAGAAAAGCTTCTGGGAAGGTTTGACAACCTTATT
>DAIOFM010000002.1:109853-117346 GCA_036745755.1 Spirochaetota bacterium
ATTTTACACGGATGAACACTGATTTATCCGTGTCTATCTGTTTTTAGTTTTTTTCAACCCTCAACCTGATCCGCATTAACGTTTTATTCCGGATATTAATCCCTGATCAGATTTGAATTCAGCAGAAAGTAACCATCTGCTGTTTCCGCTGATTTTCCCGGCGGGGTCCGGGCGTTCTCTGCCTTTAAGAGATCAGGTGGTTTATACATGTCTGATTTTGTTGCTGCGTCTTCCGGTGATATTTCATGCATATTTTATTATTTTAAAAAAAATATTGCTAAACTATAAAGAGCGTTTTTTCGATATTAAGAATAAGGGTAAATCTGTCCTTTCGGGACTATTGAGGTAAAAAATGCGGCAGAGAGTTCTTCTGTTCATCATCTCTGCTGCCGTTGTTGTTCTTCAGCTTTCAGCTGGGGGTTCCGTTCTTTTCGCAGAAAGCGGGAGAGAGGGCACAAAGGCAGACAGAGCGGGTGTATCATATGCTGCGGTATATGATTCAGGGGGAGCAGAGGAATATAGAGACATAACGCCCATTTCAGCTAAATGTGTTTATAATCCTGATAATAACAGCTGCAGAGCGGCCTCTGTTTCAGGTGGTTCTAAATGCCGTATAACTGTTTATACTGTGAAAAAGGGGGATACTCTATATAGTATTTCGAGAAAAAAAGGGGTTACTGTTGATTCAATATCAGACCTGAACAGGATAAAAGGTAATAGAATCTATTCAGGCATGAAGCTTAAAATCAGATCCTGTGGAGAAAACGGGAAAGCGGAGACTGCATCTAAAAACTGCAGTAAAAATTACAGCTCAAAAAGTTTTTCTTCCTCCGGGAAATTCGCCTGGCCGCTGAAAAAAGTCAGCAGCTACAAAAGGGACGGCAGCAGCGGTATTAAATCTATCGGAATATTTATCAAAGGCGTGCCTAACTGTGATGTTGTTGCTTCACAGGACGGTGTTGTGAAAAAGATCGGTTATATGAGAGGTTACGGTCAATATGTGGCCATAAGCCACAAGGGAAGGTATGTTACAGTATATTCAAATCTCTCATGTGTCCGCGTAAAGGAGGGGGCGCGTGTTTCAAGGGGTATGGTGATAGGCGGCCTAAGCAGTGACAGGACTCTTCATTTTCAGATTGGACACGCGGGAAAACCTGAAAACCCTCTCAAACATCTTCCGGGCAGGAGGAAAGGGTGAGGTTTTAAGCTGTTATTTTGCTTGACTTTGATGTTTTGCTATTCTAATTATTATAAATACTTTTTTAAAAAAGTGGTTTGTGGAATTCTGGTTTGTTTATAATATCACTATCGATTATATATTTGTAGCATCTTTTTTTATTGTTTTTTAAAATTTGCAATAAGGATCAGATAATGAAAAAATGGGTTCTTTCAGGGGCTGCAATCCTCAATCCTGATGATTCATCAGAAAAGATTAATATACAGATTGAGAACGGCAGGATAACCCTTGTATCCAGAAAGGAGATCAACAGCAGTATAAGTTACACTACAAGGGGTATTATTTCGACGGGCCTGATAAATGCTCACGACCATCTGCTCGGTAATTACTTTCCCAAAGTGGGTAACGGCCCATATGTGAACTGGCTTCCGTGGGACAATGATTTAAAAAGCTCTCCACTTTATCAGGAGAGATCCCAGATTGAAAACCGCGATCTTTATCTCCTTGCGGCATATAAAAACCTGGTCTCCGGCGTGACTACCGTTTCTGATCATATGCCCCATTTTGTAGCTGAACCTTATTATGATATTCTTCCGGTAAAAGCAATAAGGGAATATACACTGGCTCATTCGGTAAACTCATTTGCTCTTAAATGGGGTGATGATATTGACAAAGAGTACAGAAAGGCGGAGGAGCTGGATATTCCTTTTGTTACACATGTTTCCGAAGGATTTGATATTGAGACCCAGCAGGATATAGTCACCCTGGACAGCAAAGGCGGGCTTGGGGACCATTCCGTACTTATTCACTGCCTGGCTTTTTCAGAAAGTGATATGGATCTTGTCCGGAAAAAGGGAGCCACTGTAGTCTGGTGCGGAGATTCGAACATGTTCATGTACGGAAAGACCGCGAAAATAAAAGAGATGCTTGAAAAGAAGATTAATATATGCATAGGAACCGACTCGCCGATGTCCGGCGGAGAGAACCTTCTATACGAAATGAAATTTGATAAAAAGCTTTATAAAAAGCTTTACGGTGAAGAACTCTCTGACGAAACTATATACAAAATGGTGACAGTGAATCCTGCTAAAGGCTTCAGACTCTACGATTCAGGCGCAATAAAAGAGGGCAATATTGCCGACTTTGTTGTTGTAAAAGACAGGGGCGGATCTTATATTAATTCAGTGGTATCAGCAGAACTGAAGGATATTATGCTTGTGGTGATCAACGGACTTCCTGCTTACGGGGACATTGAGTTTGCTGAAGTTTTCGATTCTCTTAACGTTCAGTACCAGGAAATTGTTATGGATGGCGTTGAGAAGGTTATAATAGGGGATTTAACAGGTCTTCTCAGAAGGATAAGCAGGGCTGTGGGATTTAAAAAAGAGTTTCCATTCATGCCGGTAGAATTTTAAAGAGGCAGCAGGAGTGATATGAGTAACGGCATTCAGGGCGGGATAACAACCAGATCGTATAAGTCGGGCTCCATCATTTATTTTGAAGGGGACAAGAGTGAGTATGTCTATATTCTGAAGTCCGGAAGGGTTATCCTTACTTATGTTAAAATAGACACCGGGGAGGAGGTCAAGGAGGAAGTCAGACAGGGGGAGTTTTTCGGAGTAAAGTCGGCTCTTGGAAAATATCCCAGAGAGGAGACTGCTCAGACTATAGGCGAAACCGTTGTTCTCGTTCTTACACTTGGTGATTTTGAAAGACTGATACTCCGTAATGTAAATGTTGTACGAAAAATGCTTCGTGTTTTCAGTAACCAGCTGCGAAGAATAGGTAAAACTGTCAGAACTGTTCTTGGTGAAAGTGAAAACGTGAATCCTGATATAGAACTTTTCAGAATTGGCGAACACTATTTTAAAGCCGGGGATTTTAATAAGGCCACGTACGCTTTTAAAAAGTATCTTGAATACTATCCCGGTACCGATTACTCCAGAATTGCCATGGAGAGGATTAAAACTATAAGCACAGGGGGCCCCGGCCCTTCCGAAATGTCAGAGCAGGATGATTTTACCGATTTTTCAATGGATAGTGATTCTGACGATATGTTTACTTTTGACGAGACTCCATCATCCGGAAATCAGGCCCAACCCGCTCCTTCCGTCTCAATGAGTTCAGATTCTGCTCTTTCATCCGAGTTTTCAAGCGAGATGGATGATTTTCTTGCTGATGATAATACAATGGATGATTTTGGTGATTTTGATCTCGACAGTTCTCCGTCATCAAATTCAGAAGGACTTAAACCGAGGTTTGATGAAGCTGAATCTATGTTTAAGAGGCAGAATTATTCAGGCGCTCTTGTAATTTTCCAGGGGATACTGGATGAAGGAGAACCTGCGAAAGATAGTGACAGAAAATTTTTCGTGGATTCGCATTACTATGCCGGTGTATGTTATTTTGAAATGAAGAAATACAAGGAGTCGATGAACCTTCTTGCTGAAATAATAAAGAACAGATCTGATTCTGATAAATTCAAGGGTTCAATTTTCTATGCGGGACAGATTTTTGAAGTAGCCGGCCAGAAGGATAAGGCTATTGCTTATTATAACAGGGTGCTTAATATTACACCGAATGATTCCCTGAATGGAATGGCTCTTGATAAAATTAAGGCTCTACAGAAGGGACAGGTGTAGGTTATGCTTGAACTTGATGAAAAATTTTTCGGTCGTTTTGGAGTTGAGTATTCCCCGAACCAGATAATTTTCTGCGAATATGAACCGGGTTATGAATTCTATTTTCTTCAGAAGGGCAAGGTAAAGATAGTTAAAATTATTAATGACAGGGAGAAAACCATTGACGTTCTCGGTCCCGGGGATGTTTTCGGGGAGATGGCGATACTGGAGGAGCAGCCAAGGTCAGCTACGGTAATAGCCATGGAACATGTAAGGGTGCTTAAATTTCACAGGGATAATTTTGACGCTCTTTTACAGGGTAATCCGCAGCTGGCTTATAAGCTGCTTTTAATATTTTCCAAACGTATATACGACCAGAAAAGAAGGCTTATGATTCTTCTTCTTGAAGAGCCTTCTGTGAAGGTTATGGATGTTCTCATTATGCTGGCTGAGCAGAATCAGCAGTTCGATTTTGAGGGTGAAATTTCGCTTAATACAACTGCACGGCAGGTGGCAAGCTGGGCTGGCATGGCTGAATCTGAAGCTCAAAAAGAGTTGACACATCTGGCACGTGTTGACAAGATTGACCTGTTTGAAGACAGGATAGTTGTAAAGAATATCCGCGACTTTCAGCGAGTGGTTGCTTCCAGAAGGAAAAATCTCTACTCCTAAAGGTAATAAAACAATTAAAACGCTCCCGTAGCTCAGGTGGATAGAGCAGTGGTTTCCTAAACCATGTGTCGGTGGTTCGAGTCCTCCCGGGAGCGCAGAAAACGGAAATAAAGCGGGTTAAACCGCTTATTTTTTTCTTTAGAGGCAGTTTATGGAAGGAAAACTGGAAGAGATAAAGGTAAGATTTGGTGAGATTGAAAGGCAGCTCAGCGATCCCGAAACTATTTCTGATCAGAAACTCTTCAGGGAACTGACCAGGGAACATTCACAGCTCTCACCTGTAATTTCGAGATACAATGAGTACCTTACCCTTGTTAAATCCCTGAAAGAGAGCAAGGAACTTATTGAAACAGAAAAGGACCCTGAAATGAAGGAGATGCTGCAGGAGGAGATAAACGACCTGCAGCCGAAAATTGAAGAACTCAGCGAGAAACTCCTTATTATGCTCCTGCCGAAAGACCCGAATTCAGGAAAAGATATAATCATGGAGATAAGGGCCGGAACAGGCGGGGATGAGGCCGCGCTTTTTGCCGCTGACCTCTTCAGAATGTATACAAGGTATGCGGAGGTCAAGGGGTGGAAGGTTGAGCTCCTTGAGGTGAACAGCAATGAAATCGGCGGATACAAAGAGGTTTCCTTTTCAATAAGGAGCTCCGAGGTTTATGACAGCCTGAAGTTTGAGTCAGGTGTTCACAGGGTGCAGCGGGTGCCTGAAACAGAGGCGAGCGGAAGGATTCATACCTCTGCTGTTACAGTGGCCGTTCTTCCCGAGGCAGAAGAGGATGAGATTGAGATAGATCCTAACGAAATCCGCGTTGATGTATACAGGTCTTCCGGGCATGGAGGTCAGTCTGTCAATACAACGGATTCAGCCGTAAGGATAACACATATCCCCACCGGAATGGTGGTTACATGCCAGGATGAGAAGTCGCAGATAAAGAACAAGGCCAAGGCGCTCAGGGTTCTCAAGGCGCGTCTACTTGAAAAGATATCCGGCGAGAGGATGGCAAAGGAATCTGAAATGAGAAGGTCGCAGGTCGGTTCAGGCGACAGAAGTGAAAGGATAAGGACGTATAACTTTCCCCAGTCAAGAATTACTGATCACCGTATAGGGCTCACTCTCTATTCACTTGAAAAGGTGATGGAGGGGGAGATTGATGATGTCATAGAGGCTCTGAGAAAGGCCGAAATTGACGAGCTCCTTAAGACTGTTAAGTAACGGGTTCAGGCGTTGCAGATCGGTGAATATATTAAAGAGATTACCGCAATCCTGAAAGATGGCGGAATCAGCTCTCCCGCGCTTGACGCTCAGGTAATTGCCGCCCATTTCCTTAAGATGGAGAGGCACCAGCTTGTAACCTGGAACGACCGGACAGTTCCGGAACATGAAAAATCCCTCATCGATAAAGCCGTGAAGAGGCGCCTTAAGTTTGAGCCCGTTGCATATATTACCGGTGTTAAAGAATTCTACTCCCTTGAATTTGAAGTGAATCCCAATGTACTTATCCCCAGGCCTGAAACGGAACTGCTTGTTGACATGGCCATATACTGGGCGGGCCTTAACTCAAGCGTTCTTGATCTATGCACAGGCTCTGGTGCGATAGCCATAGCCCTTAAACATTCCCGCGGCGACCTTGACGTTTGCGCGTCGGATATTTCTGAAAAAGCCCTGGAAACTGCCGAAAGAAATGCTGAAAAAATTTTCGGTAAAAGGAAAATCTCGTTTTACCAGGGAGATCTCTTCCTCCCTTTTAAAGATGAAAAGTTTGCTCTTATAGTGTCAAATCCCCCTTATGTTCCGGAAAATATTAAAGGGGAACTGCAGAAGGAGCTGGAATTTGAGCCTGTTTCAGCCCTGTATGCGGGAGACAACGGGACATCTGTTATAAAAAAAATAATTGAGGAATCGCCGGAGCATTTATACGACAACGGGATTCTCCTTCTTGAGATAGGGAGTGAACACAGGGAATTTATTGAAAAAACCGGCAGGGAGAACGGATTTAGAGTATCAGTGCTTAATGATTATGCAGGTCTCCCCAGGGTGGCGACTTTAAAAAAGTAGTTTACAATAATTATTGTTGTTGAGATAGGTTGAGCCAGTTGTTTAATTAGTCATTGCGAAGGACCTCAGGGAGTGGGGAAATCCGATTCTACAGGGATTTTTTCTGAAAATTGAAACAATGTATCATATGCAGGTTGCCACGCCGCTAAAGCTCCCCGCAACGACAGATTATAAAGCAGAACAATGGAAGAGGATGGGATCTGGTGGTCTCCGCGGTCTTCAAAACCGTTGGCTGTAATTTATTGCAGCGGCAGGTTCGATTCCTGCCCCTTCCGCATCCATCAATCCTCCCTGACCGCTGAAAGATGATTCCTTATTGAACTGTATAACTCCTCTTTTTTTATAGGCTTTGCAATAAAACCATCAGCCCCCGATTTTTTTGCCCTGTCTCTGTGCTCAGGCATTGAGTTCGCTGATTGTACGATTACCGGGAGGTCCGGCCTGATCTTTTTTATTTCATGCATGGCGCTGTAGCCGTCCATATCAGGAAGTATCAGGTCCATCAGGACAATATCTATCCCGCTATCAGTCCGGCAGAGTCTGACTGATTCCGCCCCGCTTTCTGTGAAGATAAGGGCGGCACCGGATGGTTCAAGAAATTTTTCAATAACCTTGCGGTTAATCGGATCATCCTCAACAAGAAGAATTTTTTTACCTGTAATATCGTTCGATTCTGATGATTTATTAAGAGGCCGGGCCGGCTTTGAGCCCTGGATTTTTTTACAGGGTAAAGTAAAACTGATTTCAGTACCCCGGTTTACAGTACTTTCAATCCTGATCTCCCCTTCAAGTGATTCCACAAGTCCCTTAACTATGGGTAGTCCAAGTCCGGTCCCTCCGGCAGCAGGCAGTTTCCCTTCCTGGAAAAAAGGGATGAATATTTTCTTAATCGCATCTTCTGAGATCCCTATACCTGTATCTTTAACATAAAACTGTATGTAACCGGGAGCAGCCATTTTAT
>DAIOFM010000003.1:0-109945 GCA_036745755.1 Spirochaetota bacterium
AATTTATTAAAAGTCAGAGAAAGCCCTGAACAAGATTAACTAAAGAATGGAGTTGTTTTCATCGATAATTAATAAAGACACTTTTATGTTAACTATACAAAATATAATTTAAGTTCTGATAAATGGAAAATGTAAAAATATTACTCACTTCCGATCTGCATCTCGGCATGGAGCGGATGAATCCATTGATCAGCAGAGATGAGAGATTTCAGACTTTTCTGAAAATAATGTCTCTTGCCTCTGAACACGATATACTCCTCCTGGCAGGGGACATCCTTAACGCGGGAGGACTGGACTCCCGCTATATTGACTCCATTAACAATGAATTAATGAAAGCATCAGACGCCGGCACTGAAATTTATTTCACACCCGGCTCAGGAGAGATTGAACCTGAAGGCCGGCTGCATGAACAGATTTCCGAACTCAACACCACTTACACCTTTTATGAAAACCGGAAAGAGATGATGATCAAATCGGACAAAGGGGAAATCTTTATTTACGGCCAGCAAAACGGCAATTCCCCGTTCTCCCCTGATATCAGAAGAAAGGAAAAGCAGGGGTTTCACATAGGCCTTTTCTATGCCGATTTTTCCCCTCAGTCCACTGAAAAAAATTCGCAGGGATGTATAGGTAAAAGAGAGATAAAAAATATGGACCTGGATTTTTTTGCCATGGGTAAAAGCCACAACTTCAGGCTTTTCCGCTTTTCTGAAAGGCTCCTCGGCGCATACCCGGGCAGCCCCGAGCCGTGTACAATTGATGAATGCGGCGACAGGTTCGTAATCTCAATGGAGATTGAAAACAACAGGGTCTCCTTCTTAAAAAGGCTCCCGGTGAACACTGTTTCAATCCGGAGCCATGAAATAGAATGTACGGAAATTAAAGACGAGAAAGAACTGATTGAAAGAATAAAAAACGCGGGGAGCAGGGACACAATGAACAGGCTTGAGCTCCACGGGGAAAGGGACTTCGCTATCGGGCCTGCACTTTCAGAAAAACTCACAGGTTATTTTCGCGGGCTTAAAATTGTGGATATGACAGAACCGTCACAAAAGACCTTCCTGGAGGAGGGAGCTGCAGGTGACAGTTTCAGGGCGTCCTTTTTCAGGAACCTGGAAGCCAGGATAAAAAACGACCCCGCAAACAGTCCTGATTATAATTTCATAAAAGATATTATTTCCGGTAAAAACGGCAAAACAGGAGGTGTTCTGTTTTGCGATTCATAAATTTAAAGTTCCCCGTTCATTCAGAAAAAGCTGAAAAGAACATTGCCCTGAAAAAGGGGAGCAACACAATCCTTATAGAGGACAACGACCTCCGTGAGATGCTTCCACAAATTCCCCTCCTGGCCCTTTACGGTAAAGAATCAAGCGGCAAACTGCCGGAAGAGGTAATGGAAAATGACAAATTCTCCGCAACGGTTGAAACGGATATTAATGGGGAGAAAAAGGAAATCAAATTTGTCAACGGAGCGCCTTCAGGGAACAGAAACATTCCGGAGGGGATACTCGGCTTCGAGGATTTTGTTCTTTATTCATATTTTACAACACTAACCCGGGAAAAACATGCCGATCCCGCCCTGAATACAGGCCGCTTAAAAGACTACCTCCTCCGAAGAGAATCTGAAAAAGAGAGTTCAGCAAATATTCACAATTTCCGGGAGATTATAATCCGGAAGGAGAAAGAGATAAACGAACTGAAAAAGGAGAGGGAACTTCTCGGACTAAAAAAAAGAAAAAAGGATAAATTTGTGAAGGAGCTGTCTTCTTCAGAAAGGGAACTGGGAAAAATAAAGAAAAAGAAGGAATCCTTCATTGACTACAAAAACAGCCTGAACGAACTGCTGGGACTCATAAATGAAGAAGCAAAAATATCGTCAAAGATTGTAAACGCAAAAAACGATATAATCGGATTAAGGGAAACAAACGCGAGGATCGGGGAGCTGGAAGAGGAGATAGCACAGAGGTTTCCGCAGTTCACAAGCGGCATGATTGAACTCCTACCTGACCTTGACAGGCTGCAGGGGGAATTCAACTCCATACGCGATATAAATGTTCAGATGGAAAAATTCGATTCAATAAGAAAGAAAAAAATATCCCTCTCTCTTAAAGGGATAACAGGCATGCTTATTTTCGCTTTTATATCAATGATGTTTATCCTGCTCAAAGCCATCCCTCTGAATACAATTACAGGTATTATCCTTGGTACAATCTCGTCTCTTCTTGTTCTTCTCTCAGCTGCAACCGGTTATTATATCTTCTTACTTTTCAGGGAAAACTATCCCATGGATCTGAAAAAAAGAAAGGAATCAACAGAAACACTGCTTAACGATTTATTTAAGAATGAAAAATTTCCTCATAACAATCTCGGCACAGGTGAACTTTACGAATACCTGTTCCAGTATTTTGAAGATTTTCTTACCTTCAGGGAGCTGCAGAACGAGCTGACAGCGGAAAAGAAAAAGGCCGGTCCACGTGACTCAATTAAAGAGAAGGAGGAAAAGCTCAAAGAGCTTACGGGCACAAAAGATACCCTTGAAAAAGACATTAAAAAAGGACTGAAATCCCTGGATCCCGATATCCATCAGGCCCCTGAGAGAGATAACATTAAAGAGCTTATTCCTGAAATCGACGAAATGATATCTGAAGCTGAAAAGGAAGAAAAACAGAAAAATACAATCACCGAAAAAATCAGAAATGAAGTATATCAGCACGAATCAGGGGCCAGAAGTAAAGAATCGATAGATGAGGCGATCGAAGGGATAGATGCTGAAATAGAAAAACTTAAAAAGGATGTTAAAGACACAGCTTTCATGCAGGATGCCTATAATGACGCGGCAGATGAATGGTCCGGGAAAAAGCTCGAAACACTTGCCTCTAAAACTGCCGAATATTACGGCAGGATAACAAAAGACACAGGGGAAAAACCTGAACTTGAAAAATCCGTGAAAAATCTTATAACCAGGGGTAATAAAGGGGAGTTTAAACCTGAAGAGATTACTGTACTCACCATGGCAGTTAAACTGGCACTTGCCGATATATACCCGCCGGCTGAGAGTTATCCGCTCATTCTCGTAGAGCCTTACATGTTTGACAAATATGAAATAACAGTTAAATTAAAAAAAATATTGCTTGAATTGTCAGAAAAAAGACAGGTTGTTATTATAACCTCCAAAAGTGAAACTGATCTGGCGGGAAATTTACTGATTATCTGAATTATCTATGGACAATAACGGGCAACTTACATTTTCCGATGATCCCCTGTCGCTGGAAAGCAGCGAAATCTATCAATTAATATCCGAAGGGAATTTTAAAGAAGCTATCAAAAAAGCCGACTCCCTTATGAATGTCAACCCCGAATACCCGGGACTGATTGAAGCATTCAGAACAGCCAAGTTCTGGTCAAACAGGGAGAAAGAGCTCAAGAAGACACCCGAGGGAAAAAAAACAGCGGATTTCCTCATGGAGGAGTGGGCCTCTTTCGAAGATTACGCTACATACAAAGAGATAAAATCTTCGGCAGCATACAGGGCAGTAATGAAATTCGTCTTCTTCAGGGCCTCGGAACACTACAAGCTTGCTTTTCAGAACAACGAGGATACTGACACCAGGTTTGATCTCCTCCTCAATCTCGGGGAGTGTTTTCTCAGGCTGAAGGAATACAAACTTGCCATCGAAACTCTTGAATACGCGATGAACTCCTACAAGAGCAGCGCACGGCTCCTTTTTATTCTTGGAGAATCATATTTCCACCTTGATGATATCCCGAAGTCTCTTCTTTACATGAGGGAGGCATTTATGATTGACCCGTCCCAGGTTGAGCTCTCACTGATTGAAGCCAGGCCGGTACATGATATTATTGAAGTAATGAAAGAGAGCGGCCGGAACTTCAGGGACATCCGTGAATGGATTCCAATCTACGGATTTATCACAGACATTTTTTATGTCAGGAGGAACCTGAGCAAACACCAGGTGGAATCCCTGAAAAAAGACGTGTTCAACCTTGAAAAAAGCTATAACAGGCTTGGAGTGGACGACATTGATAATACAAACGTACTCCCCAGAATGATCAACAAATACCTGTGGCTCCTCGATTATTACGACAACCAGGCAACGAACCATGAGAACCTTGAACAGATCAGAAGCAGGCTCATAGCCATTGACAGGGAGATGTTTTACGATTATTTCAAAAAGCCTCCACACAGACGCAGCTATTGAATGTAAGACATCTTAAAAAACGCTTTATCAATATCCCAAATTTTTTTATTGCTTTTTTAGCCCTTTTCAAAGGTAGTATATAAAATCAGTAATAATTCCTGAAATTTTTCGAATAAAAAATGAGATTAATACATCCCGTTTGCCGGAAGCAACATGGATTATAAATCCTGTTTCCCCTGAAATAAGTGAAGGAATGAATACTGACAGATAAAAATTCCAGGAATAGTGATGAGCGGATTTACAATTCTATCTTTCCCTGCAGAAAAAAACGACAACCTTCTCTCTCTGACGGCAGGGAGATCGCGCTATATGCTGCCCATAGGCGGACGCTTCAGGGTCATAGACTTTACAATCCGGAATTCCATCTCATCAGGCGCGTCATCAACTATACTCTTTACCAATATAGAGGACAACCTCCAGGATTACGTAAATGAATATCAGGAAAACTCCGCGGAAGAAGAAACAGGTGAATTAAAAGAAAAAGGGCATCCCATAGAGGTGCACAGCTTCGATAATTCAGAGCCTGAATCACTGCTTGAAACAATAACAGCATCCGATTCATCATATTTTGTTCTTTATAACGGCGACAATCCTTCAATAATTGACCTTTCGTCGATCTTTGAAAAATTCCGCTCTTCCAAAAAAAAGGGGCTTCTTGTTAAACTTCGTATAAACGGAAAAACCACAATGGCGCAGAGGGTTGTTATCTCTCACAAAAAGACACTGACAGGTATTATTAAAAAATCCCTGAAAGACAAACACCGCTCCCCGAATTTTTTCGAGATGATAATAAACTCGCTTATACATTCCGGAATCAGCTCCACCACTGTAGATGCATGCTACTGGCAGATCAGCAGCGTGACAGAGTATTACAACCTGAACAGGGAAATTATATGGAACAGTGAAATCTCCAACCTCCTCTACAGGGACAGGATAATAAAAAGCCAGATCAAATCCAACAGGTTTGCCCGGCTTGATGAAAAGGGCTCCATAAAAAATTCCTTTATATCAGATTACTGCTATATCAACGGTAAAGTTGAAAACAGCATTATATTCCCCGGAGTTGATATTGAAGAGGACGCTTTGGTAAAAGACTCGATTATACTCCCCTTTGTGAAGATAGGCCGGGGGGCAAGTGTAATAAACGCCATAATTGATGAAAGCACTGAATTCGAGGAGAGGTACATTGCCGGGCCTGAATGCAGAATCGGGACCGAAGAAAAATTCATGAAAAACAGCAATTTTCCCTCAAAGCTCTATTCAAGCATAACACTCATCGGACGTGACAACTATATACCTGCAAATGTTTTTATCGGATCAGCATGTTATTTAGCTGAGAGTACCGCCGAAAATTACTTCAAAACCTCAAGCAGGCTGGAAGACGGAGAATCCGTCACTGAAGCAGAAAAGGCAGACTGACCCCGAACATCAGTTTAACAAATCCCCAAAAAGTCAGTATTTATTCCTTAGCTTATATCAGGTAAAAAATATTCAGTATTTATTCCTTAACTTATCTCATGTTAAAAAAGCTCTATTACCCCCGCCGCGAAGCTGTATAGACCGGGTTGATGGGTAACAGTTGTTCGGACACATAGGTAACACATATATTAGGTATATCTTTTATAAATTAGGGGAAAAGATATGCCATGGAATGAGGTTACAATCGTGTCATTACGAAGAGAATTTGTAAATTTAGCATTAAAAGAAGGGGCAAATATTTCGTTACTTTGTAGGCGATATAATATAAGCAGAAAAACAGGGCATAAATGGATCAAAAGATTTTTAGATTCAGGAGAAAAAGGTTTAGAAGATCAATCAAGACGTCCCTTGACATCACCACTAAATACAGCTGATGAGATGGAAAAACTTATTCTTAAGGTGAGGAAGGATCATCCGGCATGGGGAGGACGAAAAATAAATCAAAGACTTGTTGATCTTGGTCACACTGGAGTACCAGCTCCCAGTACAATAACAGAAATACTTAAAAGAAATGGGAAAATAAATCAAAAAGAATCAGAAAAACATAAAGCCTGGATAAGATTTGAAGCGGATAATCCGAATGATTTATGGCAAATGGATTTTAAAGGTCATTTTCAAATAATAGGCGGAAGATGTCATCCATTAACAGTTTTAGATGACAACTCACGTTTTTCTTTATGTCTTGATGCGTGTAAAAATGAACGTGCAGATACTGCAAAAGGATGTTTGATAGGAGTATTCCGAAGATATGGTATGCCTAAAGCTATTTTATGTGATAATGGTCCACCGTTTGGTGCGTCTATATTTTCACCATATACAACTTTGGGGAAATGGTTGATTCGATTAGGAATTAAATTGATTCATGGAAGACCAAAACATCCTCAAACACAAGGGAAAGAAGAACGATTTCATAGAACGCTAAAAGCTGAAATTCTTGATTATATAGACTTTGAAGTATTGGATTTTTCAACTATGCAGAATGAATTTGATAGATGGCGGGATATTTATAATTTTGAGCGGCCTCATGAATCGTTAAGTATGAAAGTTCCAGGGCAAGTCTATTGTGAAAGCAAAAGAGAATATCCGGAAGTATTGCCGCAAATTGAATATAGTCCTGGTGATAAGGTCTTACAAGTTCGAGATGGTGGCCGTATCCACTATCAAGGTAAAGGTTTAAGAATAGGGAAGGCATTTACTGGTGAATTTGTTGCCATTAGACCAACAATAAATGATCATAAAATTGAAGTCTATTACTGTAATCAATTAATTAAAGTAATAGACTTGAAAATGAAATATGATCTGAGATAAAAGTGTAACCCATGTCTCCGAACACGTGTAACCTATGTCTCCAGTCTATACACGAAGCGGCGGGGGTATATATTTCTTTATTTTTTACACCAAAATATATCTTTAGGAATTATTACTGAAAAATATTTAAAAATTATTACTGAAAAAAAGTTGACTTTCTGCATCTAATGTTAGACATGTCTAACATTATTATTTAAAACTAACGTGTTGGTTTACGGAGCAAAAATGACGACTTTAAAAGATATAGATTTTCACCAGTTTGTAGAGGGGCTGACAAAAACCATAGAGTTGAGGGATCTGTATACTTCCGGTCATTCAAAACGCGTATCTGAACTCTCGGAACTCCTGGCAAGAGAGATGAAACTGACTGAAAAAGAGTGTGAGTATATACATTTGGCAGGACACCTGCATGATATAGGTAAAATCGGAATACCGGACGGGATCCTTCTGAAAACCGGCAGGCTTTCTGACGCGGAATTCAGCGTTATGCAGCAGCACCCGGTTATCGGAGCGGAAATATTTTTAAACCAGAAAGGCCTTGAAAAGATGGCCGGTATCATCAGACATCACCATGAAAGGTTTGACGGAAAAGGATACCCTGACAGCCTCAAGGGAAATGAAATACCTCTTGGTGCCTCTATAATATCAGTGGCTGATTCTTTTGACGCAATGACAACTTACCGATCATACAGGAGCGGGATACATCCCTCTGATGCTGTAAAAGAAATTATACTGAACAGGGGGACACAGTTTAATCCCGATATAGTTGATATTTTCAATAAATTGTATAAAAAAGACCCTTTTAAAATAATCAGTATAATTTCCGCCCATAATTCATGCAGTGATAGTACCGTTTATACATCATTTAATTCAATGAAAGTTGAACCGGCAAATTATCATGACTCATTTATCGGCGAGGGATAATTTTTTAATCAAAATGTTAGACTTAACTAATAAAGTTAGACAAAAAATATTAGGAGGTAATCCAATGCCTGAAAAGATTAAGATATCAATGCTTGAACCTGGAGACGCAGGCATAGTTACAGGTTATGAAAAAAAACCGGGGCCGTACAGGGAGAGGGTCCTCTCCATGGGGCTTACGAAAGGTACAGAGTTCAGGCTCACAAAGAAAGCACCCATGGGTGATCCTGTTGAGATAGAGGTGCTTGGCTACAAGCTCTCCCTGAGAAAAGAGGAAGCTGAAATAATTAAAATAGAAAAGATATTAAAGGAGGCAGACTGATGAAAACTCCTGTAGTTGCCATAGCGGGAAATCCCAACTGCGGAAAGACAACACTCTTTAACGGCCTCACGGGCGGAAAACAGAGAATAGGGAACTGGCCCGGCGTAACTGTTGAAAAAAAAGAAGGGACCCTGAAACGGGGAGACGAAGAGGCCCTTATTGTTGACCTTCCGGGAATATACTCACTTTCCGCGCACTCAGAGGATGAAAAAGTCGCAAGAGACTACCTGCTGAGCGGAGAGGCCGATCTTATTGTAAATATTGTAGATGCGGCAAACCTTGAGCGCAACCTCTATCTCACCATGCAGCTTGCCGAGATGGGGGTACCGCTGCTTGTTATTATCAACCGCGCGGACATTGCTGAAAAAAACAAAACAGTAATAGATCCCGAACACCTTTCAAAACATCTCGGCTGTCCCGTAATAATGACAAGCGCCATCAGAAACGGTGATATAAAAAAATCTATCGACGCGGTACTATCATCGATCAACAACCCGTCATACCCGTCAGTAATTATCAGGTACCCTGAACCGATTGAAAACCTTATAAATGAATGGGGCAACGACGAGAAAGTTTTCCCCGGCCACGAATGGGCAAAGAGATGGCTCTCGATCAAACTCATTGAAGGTGAAAGAGAGTCTCTTGAAAAATCGGGCATAGAGATTATCAAGAGCAGTGATAAAACAGATGCCGACATTAAAAGCCTTGAAAAAGAGCTGGATGAGGACACCGACATAGAGATCGCTGACGCGAGATATGCCTATATTCACGGTCTCGCAAAAGATGTAATTGCAGTAAGAGGAGACAGGACAGCAATATCAGACAGGCTCGACTCAATAGCCCTTAACAGGATTCTCGGCATACCGATATTTCTCGGCGTCATGTATCTCCTTTTCTGGGTAACAGTCACCATAGGGAGCGCCTTTATCGATTTTTTTGACATAGCAGCAGGTACTCTTTTTGTGGAACTGCCGAAGCACCTCCTTGGATCATGGGGCGCGCCCGCATGGCTCTCCGTAATTCTGGCCGATGGAGTGGGTTCAGGTCTTCAGACAGTGGCGACATTCATCCCTGTAATATTCACCATGTTCCTCATGCTTTCTATCCTTGAAGATTCAGGCTACATGGCGCGTGCGGCCTTTGTCATGGACAGGTTTATGAGAAGCATAGGGCTTCCCGGAAAATCATTTGTGCCCATGATCGTGGGTTTCGGATGCACAGTCCCTGCAATTATGGGGACCAGGACCCTTGAATCAAAAAAGGACAGGTTCCTCACCATATTCATGGCCCCCTTCATGTCCTGCGGGGCGAAACTTCCGGTATACGTTCTTTTCGCGGCTGCTTTTTTCCCGGAAAACTCAGGAGCCATGGTATTTTCATTGTACATCATCGGTATAGTACTTGCTGTTGTTACAGGATTTATCCTTAAATCAACCCTCTTTCAAGGTGAAGCGTCCCACTTTGTAATGGAGCTTCCGCTTTACAATGTACCGAGACCGGGCGCAATACTGATCCATACGTGGAACAGGCTTAAACTTTTCGTACTCCGCGCGAGCAAGGTAATAGTGGCAGCTGTATTTATTCTCGCTCTAATGAATTCAACAGGTACTGACGGTTCCTTTGGCAATGAGGATTCAGAGAATTCTGTTCTCGCCGCGGTTGCTAAAACGATTACACCTGTATTCGAGCCTATGGGTATAAGAGCTGATAACTGGCCTGCAAGTGTCTCCATCTTCACCGGCCTTTTCGCCAAAGAAGCTGTTGTGGGTACATTAAATTCTCTTTATATCCAGAAAACTGATGAAGCATCAGACAGCGAAAAGAGTAATGAGCAGGATGAGGCCCCAGAGGAAACCTTCAGCATCACAGACGGACTGATTGAGGCATGGAACACCATACCTGAAAATCTTTCAGGTATTACTGAAGGGCTTTCAGATCCTCTCGGGACAGGTGTTCTTGAAAATACAAAAGACAGCGACGCCATGGCTGAAGAGATGGAAGTGGAGACTACCACCTTTGAAAGAATGAAAAGCTTTTTCACCGTTAACCAGGCGTATGCTTTTCTTCTCTTCATACTTCTATACTTCCCCTGCGTTGCGGCATTCGGGGCAATGTACAGGGAAACAGGGATTAAACTCGCCGCGTTCCAGTCAGCCTATCTCACCGTATTCGCATGGATAGTGGCAACTCTCTTCTACCAGATAACAGAGGGACACAGTATAGCATGGATCATTACAGCATCCGTTCTAATGGCCGCACTCGTTTATTTACTGCATATAATGGGCAAATATAATTTTGCAAACGTCAGGGAGGAGGAGTAATGCTTGCTGAAATCCTGAACTACATGAAAAAAAACAGGGAAGCCTCGGCATCCGAGATCGCCCTGTGTCTTAAAATGGACCGACAGATGGTGGAGACAGGCCTTAATGAACTGATCAGAAAGGGGCGCATAAACCGCCATACAGTAAAACATATATCATGCGCCAACTGCGGCTGCGGCTGCAGTTCAGGCTCATGTCCCGATATTACAGTATACAGATATTCCGGGGCCATTTGACCGAATATCCCGGACAGGATGTCATCCGGCTCCCCCTTGAGTATTCATTTTTAAGGGGGAGCAAAAATGTCTTATAAATTCTCCTTATTAAACTTAAGAACCGGCATTAGATTCTTTCCATGTATGCCCGCCACCCCGCTCTGGTACAGGCATACAGTGGAAAGCCTTTTTCCCTCCCCCCGGAGAAAAGGCAATTCCGTTAAACAAATTCTCTATTACACCTTAACAGTAAAATATAAATTTAAAAATTATTACTGTTTTTGGAATAAAAAAATTGACAATTTCCGTCCAAAATGTTAGATGAGACTAACTTAATTAGTTATTACTAATAATACATACAAACTCTCATTTTAGGAGATAACCCGATGGGAATCTTTAAAAAAACACCACGAAAAAAAATATGGGAAATAAGTTCTCTCTACCACTGTTCGGTTGCGGGCACATGTCTTTCTCTTGAAGAAACAAAGAAGATATTCAGGAAATCGGGAATTACAATCCCCCAATATATAAGGGACTATGAAATACATGGTGCTGCTGTCAACGCCATAGCTGTAAAAAATGAAGCTTCAAAAAACATGCAAAGCTTCATTGAGAAGAAATACAGCTACTTCATAAACATATTTAATAGCGCGGAAAATGAAACTGAGATAATACAGTTATGGGATGATTTTCTTGAAAAGGGAAATATTGCCGGCGCCTACTGGGCCATAATGACACACCCCTCAGTATCTCAGGAAAACCTGGACAGGGCTTTCGGGGATGTCCACATGCTGTCACATATAAACGGTGCAAGCAACAGGGCCAACATACGGGAGCTTGAAGAGCTGAGGAAAACCAACGCCCTCCTCTACTCCGCTAATGATAAACATAAAGCGGAAATTTCAAAGTTAAAGAACCAGTTAAAATTCATGGAGGAAAAAAGCGATACAATCAATGAGCTTACCGGAAAACTGGAGATTGCACGAAATGAAATAATCAGTCTTACAGAAAACAGCGGAATTGAGAAACTGAAAGAAGAGAACAGCAGGCTCAAAGCCAGCGCAGTAAATTACACTGATAAAATTGGCAGACTCACCGCTGCAGCAAAAGCAGCAGAGAACCGTGTGGAGGAACTCCTTACTGAAAAATTAATTATTCAAAACGAACTGGCAGCAAGGGATGAAGATCTCCAGACAATAGAAAGCACTTTTTTATCCATCCTCCAGAGAGAGAAGGGAACATGCAGCGGCTGTATGATGGATGAAAAGAACAGAATAGATCTCTGCGGTAAATGCATCCTTTATGTAGGGGGAAAACCCTCGGTGGTAAACAGGTGCAGGGAGATGGTTGAACTTCACGGAGGGAATTTTATTCACCACGACGGGGGGAGAGAGGAAAATCTCACGCGCCTCCCGGCTGTACTGAAAAGGGCTGATGCAATTTTCTGTCCCCTGGACTGTGTCAGTCACAATGCCTGCCTCTCGGTAAAAAAGATGAGTCAGCGGTTTCAAAAACCCTTCATGCTTCTGCAAAGCTCAGGGCTCTCAAGCTTTCTGAAAGGGGTGACCGACATCAGTAAAACCGATTTTTCAGGGAGCGGTTTAAGTGAAATGCAAAATTAAAGCGAGGTAAAACGATGAAAAAAACAGCAATTATATTCGGAACAACAACTGGCAACACGGAAAAAGCGGCTGCGCTTATCGCTGAATCCATCGGTAAGGAGAACGTCACCATCCTTAACGTCAGCGGACTTTCAGCTGATGACATAAAGGAATTCGAGTTTCTTATACTGGGCACATCCACATGGGGATACGGAGACATCCAGGATGACTGGGAAACATTTCTCCCTGCCCTTAAAAAAAACGATCTCAGCGGCAGAACTGTAGCACTGTTCGGCCTTGGCGATTCCTCATCATACAATGAGACTTTTACAGACGGCATGGGAATACTCTACGAAGAACTCACCGGGACCGGCGCGGCCTTTTCGGGATTTTGTGAAACAGGGGGGTACGATTTTTCTGCATCAAAAGCAGTAGTCAACGGTAAGTTTGTGGGGCTGCCCCTTGATGAGGATAATGAAAGCGAAAAGACGAAAAACAGAATCGCCGCGTGGATCGATTCCATGAAAGAAGAACTCGGGATAAAGGTGTTATCATGAAAATCCTGGTACACCATATATACGAATATCGCAAAGGATTAAGAAACCTTGTACTCCATACCATTGGTTCAGAGTACAGGAAAGAGGCGGAGAGAAAACTCTCTGCCAATAAAATAGATTTCGTAATTCAGGAAGTTGATGAAAAGAAAATTAATATATTCTTCGGGGCCCCTGAATGCGTTGAGATCATCAGGAATTTCGGGCCGAAAAAACTGAGCAGGTTCACGGATGAGGAGGATTTCATCCTGGGAATAATGCTCGGCTACTGCAGGCTGGAACAGTGCCGCAGATTTCTGAAACGGAAAGATCGAAAAGAAAATGCAGCCTAAAACCGGGTAAAAAGTTATGAACAAATATACCAAATGGGTTGAGCTCCCCCTGTCATCAATAAAGCCCGGGGAATCTGTAATAGTAACAGGGATAAACGGTAATCAGGAACTGACAAAACATCTGCTCAATATCGGAGTCGCGCCGGGGAATCAGATTAAAGTCATTTCGGGCGCGAAAAACTACCCCTTTGTCCTGGACTTCGCCGGCACAAAGGTTGGTATAACGTGGCATGTATCACGTAAAATTATGGTCAAAAAAATTTAATAAGGATGGAGAAAAGAGAGTCATGAATATTTTCACCCCGGATTACCGGTTCACATACGCGTGGATGAGAATTTTTCTCTCCCTTATAATCCTGTTTTCCGCCATCATGATAAAAAAAGCGGTAACTGATAAAAAAAGGCGGGGAAACGTAGAGCTTATGCAATGGATAGCGATTTTTCTCGCTGTTAAGGATGCAGCTTTCCTGTTTCTCCCGGTTTCATGGATGCACGCTGTTTCAGATGTTCTGACTGTTTCAGCATATTATGCTTTCACGGTAAAGAACACGGGAGAGAAAAAAATAGATTCCTTTTATTACAGGTTCGTGCTGTTGTTCTACATCTTTATCTTTTTCTATTTTGACAGCATGTCGCAGATTACAGGGAACTTTATATACACGGCGTTCACCCTTTTAAACCCGCTCCTACTCGGTTTCAGGTTATTCAGCAACCATGAATATAATGAGCCTGTAATACTTAAAATAAGGATTCCCGCCCTGACTGTCTTCATCATATACACCGCTGCTGTAAACATTTTCGGATATGAATCCGCCTATATCAATATTTTCGCTGTGCCTGCAGTTTACCTGCTCCATTTATATCTTCTCTATCTCAATTCCGAATCAGAATACAGATCATGGATAAGTACAATCAGTTCAATGAAAAAAGAAAAAGTGTCAACGTACGACTTTTTTAAAAATATAGGAAGGGTGATGCTTGAGAAAAAAGATATTGATGAAATAAACGAATATATCATTTCATCAATATCTGAAAAAACAGGGGCTGAGAGCGGAGCTGTTCTTCTTTATGACGACTACAGTGATAAGCTTTACATCTCGGCGTCTACCGGCAATTTTATTTTTCCCTGTAATACAGATGATAAAATCAAAACTGACATTAATTCTTTCAGCGAGTTTTTCGAAAAGGAACGGTGCATCCCTGCAGAAACACTGCTCGATGAAACATTCAGAAATGGTAGCCCCCTGTTTGTACCGGACTTTTTCAAAATGAGGCACGACCCGCTTTACAGGGAAAACACCGGCAACAATCTACTGTACATAAGCTCAATAATTATCATACCCCTGACGATAGAGGGCAGAACTTCAGGCATGATATGTATCGAGCATACAACACCCGGCAGGTATTTCACTGAAGAAACATTTGATATTGCTGTCTCTCTTTCAGTATACGCCGAGATAATGATTGCCGGCATCTCGGTTCACAGGGAACTCCTGGAGAAAAGGGAACTTGACCGTGATATAACCATAACTTCCGGTATCCAGAAATCTCTACTCCCCTCCCGTGTCCCTTATTCTGATAAATACAGGTTTGTCGCCTATTCCGAACCTGCACGTTATGTAAGCGGTGACTACTACGATTTCATAAAACTAAACTCCGGCAGAATCGCCTTCCTTATCTGTGACGTTGCGGGAAAAGGTGTAGCTGCCGGCCTTGTAATGACTGTAATACGCACCATCGTTCATCTCGTGGCAGATGAAGACTGGAGGACATCTTCTGTAATGAAGATGATTAACCGCGGTATCCTTGATATCGGGGGAGATCTTTTCGCCACAGCCATGTTTCTTGTCTTTGACCCTGAAACCGGCAGCCTGGAGTATTCCAACGCGGCGCACCTCCCTGCTGTTCTCTACAGGGAGGCTTCGAGAGAGATAACATACCTTGATACCGAGGGTCTGCCTCTGGGCATTGACCGGAACTCTGAATATGAATGGTCAGGTACTAAACTTGAGAGGGGAGACATTCTTCTTCTCTATACGGACGGGATCAATGAAACAATGAATTCAGAAAAAGAGCAGTATGGAAGAGAGAGGCTGAACAGCATCATCATGGAGAATTGCCGTTTTACCCCGGATGAAATTTCAGAAACTCTTTCAGAAGATATAAACAGCTTCCGCGGGAACACCCCCCCGCATGATGACAGGACTTTTCTCCTCCTCAAAATTGCGAAGGAGAATTCAACAGTCATTTCTTCAAAAACCAGAGCTGTGAGTTAAAAATATCAAAGAAAAGAAGGAGAATAAACTTGAACCTGATAACAAAAACCGACAGAAGCACAAGGATTATCATGATTCACGGAGACATAGATCTGTACAACTCGCAGGAACTGAAGGACATTATACATAACCTCGCTGATTCGGGAGTCAGGTCCCTGATACTGAACTTTCAGAATGTCTCATATATAGATTCCAGCGGCATAGGATCACTTCTGCACATCATGCGTACGGCATGGGCATTAAAAATCAAAATCGCCTTTGCCGATATAACAAAACCGGTAATGAACCTTATTGAGCTTACCAAGCTCAGAAGTTTTTTCCCCATTGCTGAAACAATGGAAGATGCCTTCAAAATGCTTGAAATAACCGGAGAGGTATAAACTGTGAACAAAATAAAGACCATTATTGTTGATGAAACCCATCCCCTTTTCAACAGGGATAAAATGCTCTACAAGGAGTTTTCAAGTGACTACAGGCTGATCAGGTATTACACCAAAATTCTTATTCAGAAGGCCCCTCCTGCAATTAAAAATTATAACCTTATGGAACAGCAGATCAGTGAAATTATTAAAAACGCCATAAAGCACGGCAACAAAAAAGATCCTTCCAAAATTATAAAGGTCTGGTACCTGTTCAAACCTGAAGAAGTCCGCCTCATAGTGGAGGATCAGGGCAGGGGGTTCACTGACATTGAAAAATGGAATGACTTTCATAAAAAGAAAGATGAATGTTTCTATAGCGGAAATTTTATAAAGATGGCGGAATATGTTTCATACAAAGGGAAAAACAGCAGTGATGAAGATGGCGGAAACGCTCTTTTCGCGGCAGTTGAGTACTGGAATATGGGGGTAATATTTAACGATAGAAGAAATGCAGTGGCAATAGGGAGAAGATTGATTGAGCATAATGGATCCGGATTCGCCGTTGAACAGAGCAGGATAGTTAACAGAAAAAAATAAAATTTAATAATATCCCGGCTTATCCCTGTTAATTATACTCCTTTTACTGAACCGGGCTTCTTAAAATGCGCGAAGACAAAGACAAAGCCCAGCACAACCGCAACTGCCCCGATAATTATTATGTGTATATAATTTTCCAGTTCACCCGGAGGTGCAACTCCCAGTAACGTCATTATGCCGGTCAGGCCTGTTACTATACAGAAAACGCCTGCCAGTAGAAAAAAATACCGTTTCCTCATAAAATATAGAGTTGCCACTATGGCGGCGAACGCGGCAATAACCAGAAGTCCACGTGTGGCGGTATAAACCAGGGCAAGTATGAATCTGTCATCCCTGCTGTTTAAGCAGAAGGATTCTGTTATGCACTCAGTATATTCAGCACCTGTATACAGGTATACCCAGTAAACCAGGTATATTGCGGCAAGGATGAGAAAAACAGCAAGCCCCCCTTTTCTTCTTACAGGTTCCATTATCTCCCTCTGAAGTCAGGCTTCCTTCCGCTGTTCATGGCGCGGACACCTTCCGCGTAGTCTTCAGTACCTGCAGACTCTACCTGAATATTTCTCTCATAATCAATATGTTCTTCAAAACTGACACCGGTACTTTTAAGAAACAGCTCCTTGGTCCTTGCAAAGGTCAGTGTAGGCCCGGCCGCGAGTTTCTCAGCTACAGCCATAGCCTCTTTCAGTAGATCCCCCTCATCCACAACTTTATTTATAAATCCGAGGTTCATAAGCTCCATCGCTGTCATGGGATCACCTTCAAAGGCTATTTCACAGGCCTTCTGCCAGGGGACCTGGTTGGGGAGGAGGAAGGTCCCCCCGAAACCGGGAATCAGCGCGAGTTTCGAAAAACTCTGGGCAAACCTGGCACTTTCAGACGCGATTATATAATCAGAGCAGAGAGCAAGGTTCATCCCCGCGCCCGCGGCATAGCCGTTTACAGCCGCGATTACGGGAAAGGGTAGCTGCCGCAGTTTAAGTCCTATTGCATAAAGTTCCCTGGTAAGGTCATCCATAAATTTTTCCGGGTCACCATTATCAACAGAGGCAAGCATCCCCTTGATGTCCCCCCCGGCGCTGAAGCCCCTCCCTGTACCTGTTATAAGAAGGGCTCTGACCCCTTTATTTTCAATTTCATCAAGAGCGGCACGAATCTCCACGCCCGCTTCAATATCGAGCGGATTAAGTTTTTCCGGCCTTATCATTGTGATAACAGCGATATCGCCTTTATATTCAACTGATATGCATTTACGCATTTTCATTTACCTCCTCCTTGAGGATAATACGCGCGTCAACAATTGAAAGGCCGTCACTCCGTGCAATAACAGGGTTAAGATCCATCTCCTGTATGTCAGGGTATGCTTCAATTATTTCTGAGACCCCCAGTAAAAGGTTTACAATGGCATTCTTGTCAACAGGCTGCTCTCCCCTTACGCCGTCAAGTATAGGAGCTGATTTGATATCAGAGAGCATACTTCTCGCGGAGGTCCTGGTAATTGGAAGAACGCGGAAAGCCACATCCTTCAAAACCTCAACAAGAATCCCACCAAGACCGACCATTATAACAGGGCCGAACTGATCGTCGATCTTTGTACCTATTATTATCTCCACCCCTTTGTCTGCCATGGGCGACACAAGACACCCCTTTATATCAGCATCAGGTTTATAATCCTTTACGTTGGCTATAATCTTGTCATAGGCCGTGCGGATCTCGTCTTCTGTTTCAAGGTTCACTTTAACTCCGCCTGCATCACTCTTGTGAAGAATGTCCTTTGATACGATTTTAAGAACAACTTTACCGCCAATCCTGTTAGCCAGTTTAACAGCCTGGTCCGGGCTGGTTGCAATACTCTCCTCTGATACAGGGGCCCTGTGATGGGCAATTAATTTCTTCGCCTCTGTTTCAAGGAGGGCTGTCCTTCCTTCACTTCTCGCTTTTTTAATTATCTCCAGGCATTCAGGCTTCGCCTTTTGCCCCCAGTTAAAAACAAAATGCACCGCCCTCTTCTTTGTATGATGCAGATATTCACCGTACTGTGAAAGGGATGATACGCACTTGCATGCGATACCCAGCGACTCATACACCGGGATCCCGTAGTACCTCAGCAGTTCAAGGGAATGGGTATTCTTTAATGTATACAGGCTCTGAAGAATTATAGGCTTTTCGATCTTTTTAACAAGCTTACCCATCCTGTGGGCAGCGTCCTCCTCCATAAACCTCAGCTGGTCAGCAAACCTTATGGAGTAACCGCCGAAAAGCCCTACTATCAGCAGGCCGTCAACAGAGGAATCGTTGAGTATAATTTTCGCGCAGTCTGCAAAAAGCGACGGGTTGTCGTCTGTTCCACCCGCAACATCAACGGGATTTTTCAGCGATGCATTCGGAGGGAGTATCTCAGCCAGTCTCTTCTGGGTTTTTTCGCTGAGAACGGGAATATCAACCCCGTAATCACTCAAAAGGTCAGCTGCGACAGTGGCATGCCCACCTCCGTCTGCCAGTATGGCAATGCGGTTTCTGTTTATAGGAGGGAGCTCGGACAGGGTCTCTGTAACAGGGAAAAGCTCATCCAGGTTATCTATAGTTATAATACCGGCCCTGCTGAACGCAGTCCTTGACACCTCAGAAATACCGGCAAGGGACCCCGTATGTGATCCCGCGGACCTCATCCCTGTAACGCTGCGGCCGCTCTTCAGAAGCACTATCGGTTTTTTCCTTGTTGTCTGATATGCCTGCTGCAGAAAGCTCCTCCCGTCCCTCATACCCTCAACGTACATCACAATCGCCTTTGTCAGAGGGTCCTCTTCAAAATACTTGAGGTATTCATGAAAGCGGATATCGGCCTCATTCCCCACACCCACGTAATGTGAAAAACCTACTTTGCTCCTCAGCCCGGCCTCGGTGATAATGTGGAGCGCCACGTTTCCGCTCTGCGAAAGGAGGGCGATATTGCCCCTTGACACATCGGGGATCCCCGCAAGGTTAAGCCTGTTATGAGTACTTATCAGCCCTGATGTGTTGGGGCCGATTATCCTTATATCATACTTTCTGGCTATCTCCGATATCTCCTTCTCCTTCTGCTTACCCTTGGCCCCCAGTTCACCGAAACCGCCGGAGATGATCACAGCCCCCTTGACGTTCTTCTTTCCGCACTTTTCCAGAACTTCAGGAACAGCCGTGCCCGGTATGGTTATAAGGGCAATCTCTATATCATCCTGTATCTCAAGAATATCGTGATAGCATTTAATCCCCAGTACAGTGTTAAGGGTGGGATTAACAGGGTATATCCTCCCCTCATACCTGTCGCGCAGCAGGGTTGCAACCGCCCTGTACCCCCTCTTGGTCTCATTCAGGGACGCTCCGATAACCGCGACCGATTCCGCGTTAAAAATTTCCTGAAGCTGTATGTTATTCATTTATATCCCCCTGTACACAGGCTTTCTTTTTTCATTAAAGGCATCAATTCCCTCTTTCCAGTCACCGGTATCCATGCATGTAAGTATGGCCTGGGCCTCCATATCCAGCACTGTGCCGATGTCCCGGCCCGGAGAGAGCTGAAGGTTCTTCTTTGCCATGGAGACTGAGACCGGCGCGCGGGATGCGATAAGCTCCGCAAACTCCATTGTGCGCCCGAAGAGATCTTCAACCGGACAGGACGCGTCCGCAAGGCCGAATTCCAAGGCCTCTTTCCCGTCCAGAACCCTTCCTGTATAAATAAGTTCCCTGGCCTTTCTTAAACCGACAAGTTCAGGAAGGAGTTTCGTTACCCCTCCTCCCACAAATGTGCCGAGCCCCACTTCAGGGAACCCTATAGTCGCATCATCAGCCATGAATATAAAATCACAGTTAACAGCCATCTCCGCGCCTGCCCCCCTGGCAGCTCCATTTAGAGCAGCTATTACAGGCTTATGAAATTTATAAAGCTTCAGATTTGCCCTGTGGGCCATGTATATATATTCACGCTTCTGCGCGTGGCTCCTCTCCCCTGTTGAATGTTTTTTAAGATCAGCACCTGCGCAGAAGGCCTGCTTCTCCACACCGTCTTTCACCCTCACTGACCCGGTAAGCACCAGCGCCCTGAGATCCTTATCAGACTCCAGTTCATCCAGCAGATCAATGAGCTCGGAATACATCTCTTCAGATACCGCGTTCATCCTTTCAGGCCTGTTAAGCCTTATTATCCCTGTATGGTTGCTCTTCTCATATATTACTGTTTTATACTGCACCACATTGCCCCCCTTTTCACCGGCCTGATAAATAAAATCGGACATCAATTCTTTTAATCCATTCATCTCCTGACAAAATCGTATATTGTTTGACACTTGATTCTTTTAAATATACAATATTTTTCAACATCTTTTACCTAAAATTGTAGATAAATAAAATTATATACTTCTTCGATCCTGGCAGGAGGAATATATACCCTGCCTGCATGCCAGAGAAGTATTGCTGATTTTAAATTCCACGAACCGGCTGAACAATGAAAAGTATAAACAATAAAAACCCGGAGACTCTTTATAACGAACTGCCGCTTAAATCATTTGAAGAGACTATGGAGCTCTTCAAAGAAAAACACTCTGTTTTGAAAAACAGATTTGAAAGCGGCAATATCCCGGAGCACCTTAAAGGGCTTGATATAGAGATGGCCCTGCTTAAAGTTACCGGGCCGCCTTACATAGACTCTATCCTCGGCATCGGGATCTACAGGTCACTTTCCGAAAACAGCATGGAGCTCCTCAATGATTCCCTGTTTACATATAACAGGCTCAACTACCACCGTTCATTACTCATCTCCTCCGATGTTGACCATAGCAGATTTTTTGAACAGGTACTGGAAAGCTTTGCGGCGAATGACCTTCCTCTTATTCAGAAAATTTTCTGTGAGGAAAAAGGGTTATGCTCTGAAGGGAACCGGTTCGCCTGCACCGGAAGCAACCTGATTATATCTCTTATGCATGACAACCGGGAATGGAGAGAGAAGGCACTTAAAGGAGTGGAAAACTTCCTCATTAAAAAAAATAACAAATCAGATAACGCTTTTATCAGTTACCTGGCTGCGCTGCATAATAATGAACCCCGGAAAGCGGGTAAGCTCCTGGGGGAACTTTCATCTCTGTATCAGAAAATTAAATGGATTCACGATTTTAAAAGTCCCTTCCTGAAAATATTCTCTCCTGTTCTTCACGGACTTTATAACATGGCCTATCACTATCTTCCAGGGAAAAGTTTCAGTAATATTGAACTGCCGGAAGCCCCGCATTTTCTGATAGACTTTACGCGTTTCAACATGGAAAATGGTTTTTCTCCAGGCAAACCTGCGATGAACTTTAAAGAGGAGCTTGAGGGGATGAACAGATTTTTTATTATATAAAAATATTTCAGGTGGTGTAAATTCTATGAAGAGTATAATTATAAACGGAAGCCCGAGGAAAAAAGGGAATACAGCTTACATATGCGGCATTGCTGAAGAGATACTTCAGGGGAAAGGATACTCAACGGAAATTCTCAATCTTTCTGAAATCGAGTTCTCCACATGTAAAGGGTGCGAAAAATGCAGGCGGGATGAAATCTGCACAGGACTGAATGACGGGCTCACCGGCTATTATGATACTATCAAAAACGCAGATCTCTGGGTCCTTGGCACACCTGTGCACAACTACAATGTAACAGCTCTTATGAAGGCATTCATCGACAGGCTCTACTGCTTTTACGACTTCACCGAAGAGCACCCCCGGGGTTTTTCAAGCCGGCTATCTTCAAAAGGAATAAAGGCAGTCATCTTCGGCATAGGGGAACAGCTGTCGGAAGAGGATTTCGGCTTTACCATTGAAGCAATGGAAAAGCCCCTTACGGCACTGGGGATAGAGGTAATTGAGTCATTCAAATTTTACGGTTACTTTGAACCGGGCTCCCTGAAAAAGGACACCGGACGTATTGAACTATTTAAAAATAATTTCAACGCGGCAATAGACTGAAGTAAATATTTATTTCTTCCGAAGAACAATAACAGTTATATCATCATTTACTTTACGGCCGGCTGTGAATTCGTCAAAGTCAGCAAGAACCTGATCCAGTATACCCTGGGCGGTATCAGCATTAGCAGATTCAAAGGAACGCATCAGGTTGCGATAACCGAAAGCCTCCCCATCCGGGTTCATTGCCTCAAGAATCCCGTCGGAAAAAGCCAGCAGAATATCTCCGCTGTCTGTCTGGAACCTGAATTCCCTGAAATTCTGTTCCAGTCCGGCCACACCGAGAATTGATCCCTTACCCTCTTCAGGGGCATTACCTGTTATCGACACCCCGCCGCCACTCTTTCTTTTAATTAAAATATCCGGGTGCCCGGCATTCACATATTCAACAGCTTCATTATCCAACCTGACAAGTATACCTGTAAGGTACTTTTCAGAATTACCGATCTCCCTTATCAGTTCACTGTTAACGCTTTCCATTATACTACCTGTACATAGAGAGCCCTCTGAAAAAAAATTCCTGTAAAAAACAGAACGGGCAATCATTGTAATCAGGCCTGAGGCAACTCCATGCCCCGACACATCCAGAAGCACGGCACCTTTAAGAGCATCATCCTGTACATAGAAATCATAAAGATCGCCGGATACCCCGGACATAGGCCTTATATAGGCCGCCACATCCCACTGATCATCATCGGGAGTCACGGGAAAGATCGACTTCTGCACATTTACAGCCATCATCATGTCCATGTCCGCTATACTGCGTGCATCGCTCAATTCACTGTTTTTATCTGACAGTTCCCTGTTAATTTCCTCAACTTTCTGCATCGCCACAAGCATATCCTCAGTCCTTTCAATCACCTTCTCTTCAAGGCTGTCCTTCAGATCACTCAGTTTCTGATACATCGCTGAATTGCTGATCGATATTGAGATCGCGTTTCTTATACTCTGCATATATCTGATCTCATTTTTCGATATAGACCTGGCATTGGTCCTTTCCCCGATAAAAGCGATTCCGTTGAGTTCATTGCTGTAGACAAATGGAAGGATAAAGGAACAGCGCATGGAATCAAAAAGATACAGCAGATGTCTGCTCACCTCCCTGTACTCAGGAAGTTCTTCCACCAGTTCCCTGTCTATGAATGATTCAGCCGTAATGAACCACTCATGAAGGGACGGGTCAATATGAAGCTCTTTTCCTGAAATATTTACAAGCAGAGGCTCCCCCACCCTTTTAAAAAAAAGATCGGCTTTTTTAAAATTAAGGTCCCTCTTCAAAGCTATGGAAAACTGAGTTGCCAGTTCTTCAACAGTTTTAAGGAGAGAAATATTTTCAATAAACAACGCCTCACTTTTAAGAAGATTAAATTTCTGTCTGTCAAACAGCCTGTCGATAAGAGGCTTGACTTTGACGAAATAATAATAGTTTGAAAAAAACCACAGTGCCAGAATTAAAAAAATCTCGATATCTCCCGCACCGAAAAGCCATGGTTTTAAAAAAATGTATATATATATGTTCGGTATTATAATCAGCGACGACAGCACCAACCAGACAAGTGTAAGATGTATGACACTCCTTATGTCCATAAGCCTGTAACGCAGTACTCCATAGGCAATGAGGAGGAGCGGAATAAACATGAAATTGCCGAAGGCATAAAAATCGATCCCGCTTATGGAAGGCATGTTAAGGATCATAAGTATGCCGGTCGCTATAAACGAGGCGAGTATATATTTAAGCTTAAGAATTTCCGAAGCGCCTGAAACACCCTTTATTCGCTTAACAAAAAAGTATATAAAATAAAAGAGGTAAAACATCGCCGAAAGGCCGAAAATTTTAAAAGCCACTCCGCCTATTGCTGTATAGCCCCAGCTGTAGGTGTAGAGCCCTGAGATATAATATCCCGTCGGGACAAAGACAGATATTATAATACTCTGAAACAGAGAGAAAATTAATAAAAATCTGTTTTCATATTCAAAGGACTTACGGAGATATAAAAATATGATGAAAGGCATATATACATAAAAAAAATGAATGCTTCTTTCTATTCTCAGAATGAGATCGGTGTCCCCCCTGAAAAGATGATGGGATATATAGATGACAGGCATGAGGGTCCACCAGATACAGACAAGGGAAAAAAAAATGTTCTCCTGCCTGAACTTCCCCTTTACAACGGATATCAAGGCAAGAGTCCACCCCACGATTATTGAAAGGAGGGGTGGAATTACATATATTGAAAAATGATCCGCTAAAAATCCCATAAGAACATTTTTTACAATCCGCGGAGAGTAAAGTCAATTAAATTCATCAATCCCGGATTTTAATTTTAAAATGCCGCCACGCCATAACAGAGCACAGCGGCAAATAAAGTTTAATCAGAAAATAAAATCAGTGGAAAGGAAGTTCGATTTGTTCTCCCGTAGAATCTCCGTGATAATCTCTTTATTAACGCCGCTCTCTTTTGCCGCCACAAGGGATCTTATGGTAAAAACCCTGAGCGCGTCTGATACCGAAAGAGTGCCTTCAGCAGAATCCTTTCTTCCTGTAAAGGGGAAACTGTCAGGCCCCCTCTGGCACTGACAGTTTATGTTAACACGGGCAACCTGGTTCACAAGAGGATCAACCAGTTTCGCTATCTTCCCGGAGTCCCTGCCGAAGACACTCACCTGCTGGCCGTAATTGGATTCAATGACGTAATTCAGCGGCTCACTTATGTCTCTGAATGATGTCACGGGGATCACGGGACCGAACTGTTCAACATGGTAAAGTTTCATGCTGCTTTTTACAGGATAAACAACAGCCGGGTAATACATGTTGCCGTGAAAACTGCCCCCTTTATCATTCATTACCTTTGCGCCCTTTGTCACGGCATCCCGGACCAGAGAATCCAGATACTCAGCCTTGTCCTCCTCCGGAAGAGGTGTAATGTCAACCCCCTCCTCCCAGGGCATGCCGAGTTTCAGTTCTTTAAGTTCCCGGTTAAAGAGATTCATAAAATCGGGAAAAATTGAATCATGAACAAAGAGCATCTTAAGGGCAGTACACCTCTGCCCGTTATATGACAGAGTACCTGTCAGTACTTCTTTTACGGCAAGTTCAAGCGGAGCGTCAGGAAGAACTATTGCGCAATTCTTGGCCTCAAGCCCGAGAACGCTTCTGAGCCTGTGAGGCGCGGGATGCGTCTTTTTAAGAATGTCCGCGACTCGGCTTGTGCCTATAAATGCCAGCACATCGACCTTGCCGCTTTTCATTATAGGCTGAACAACCTCCTCCCCGTCCCCGTAGATAGTATTAACAACACCCGCGGGGAATGACTTCTGAAACGCTTCAAGAAGAGGTCTGTGAAGAAGAACTCCCAGTTTAGGAGGCTTGAATATAACGGAATTGCCTGTAATAAGGGCAGGGATCAGGGTTGCATATGTTTCATTCAAAGGATAATTAAAGGGGCCCATGCAGAGGACAACCCCGAGAGGCGACCTGCGGATCTGCCCGATGACCCCGTCCTCCATCTCAAACCTGGAACTCCTTCTGTCCAGATCTTTCAGGGCTTCAATGGTATCTTTTATATACTGAACAGTACGGTCGAATTCCTTGATCGAATCCTTATAGGATTTACCGATCTCCCACATCAGGAGGTTTATCACCTCGCTCCGCTTCTCCTGCATACTCAGGGTAAACTCTTCAACGTATTTAATCCTCTGCCTTACGCTCATGGTGGGCCATATACCCCTGCCGCTGTCAAAAGCCTTTTCAGCTGCAACAACAGCCTCCATGGCCTCTTTCCCTGTAAGCTTCGGGTACTCGCCAAGTTCCTTCTGTTTAATATCACCATTATTCTTTAAATACACAGGAGAAAGTACATTTTCAAAATCACCATTCCAGTGCCGGATCTCCCCGTTTATCAGAAACTCCGTCTGCCTGATATACTCAACATTGTGCTCTTCAGGTATCGAACTGATTTCCGGATAAATACTTTTTATATCCATATTATTCCTCACTTTTCGGAACAATATTTTATCTTTTATGTCAAAAATGGCAACTTAAATGTTATTTTTGAATATTTTTTTAAAATAAAATAACACCCCTGAGCTACAGGCAAACTCTTTCAGAATCCCCTCCTCTGAAAAAAACTTTACACATGCCGGGAGCTTTAATAATTTCTTTCTTTAAAAAATAAATTTTTAATGCATTACAGAAATGATGTTATATTAATACATATGGCTGTAGCACAGGTTAACGTTATTCTAAAAATAAAGGATATAACGTAGCAGATATATCTAACTGCCGCTAAAGTGCAGGTTCAATTTCCGTACCATAATTTCTTTTAATAGTAAAATGATGCGTATGTTATAAAAAAATCTCGCTGCTGTCACCTGATATGCGGTTTAATCAGATGTTAGAAACTGCCACAAACAATATTGGTTATATTTAAAAAATTAGTGTAAAAACTTTAGCTTGACTAAAGTTATAACATGTGAGACATTATACCGTATTAGTTATTTATTTTATAACCTTATATAATCTTTAAATTATGAACAAGATAGAGCCGGATAAAAACGAAATCGCAACGCTGAAGCTTTCAGAGAAAAACTTCATGGACATGGTGCATTCATCACCTGAAGCGATATTCGTTTATGTGGACGAAAAGATTATCTTCGCAAACAACACGGCACTGCAGATGCTTAAAGCGAAAAAACCTGAAGATGTGATAGGTAAAGACGTTTTCAGCCTTGTACTGCCGGAAAGCAGGAAGGCCCTTAAAAAAGTCATAGATCTAGTCATAGAAAACAGAAAAAACTACATCTCAAATGAAGATAAACTTATAGCCCTTGACGGTGATATAATAGATATCGAAATTTCCTCAACCTACTTCAACTTTAACGGCAAAGACGGGATACAGGCTTTTATTAAAGACATTTCCAAAAGAAAGATTGCCGAAGAACAGCTTAAAAAAACTGAAATTGAATACATGGCGCTCTTTGAATCCACCGGAACGGCGATGTTTTTCATTGACGAGGACAAAACCATATCACTGATAAACGGGGAGTGCGAAAAGATAATCGGCTACTCCCGTAACGAGATAGAAGGAAAGAAAAAATGGCCGGAATTTATAGCCCCTGAAGACAGGATGAAACTTGAAAAAAACCACGAGTTGAGACGAAAGAATGCCGATCTGCCTCTGAATTTTGAATTCAAACTCATAGACAAATTCGGCCGTTACCATAAAGCCTTCATGACAATAACAATGATCCCGGGGACAAAAAGAAGCGTTGCATCAATAATAGATCTCACGGAAATTCACAAGGCTGAAGAGATACTTCTGGCAACGCAGCAGAACTACAGGCTCCTTGTGGAAAACACGAAGGAGGCCATTGCCATAATACAGGATGAACTTGTACGCTATGTCAATCCCAAACTCTGCGAGATCACAGGGTACTCTGAAAAACAGATTCTCAATAAAAAATTCTACAAACTGGTTCATCCGGACTTTAAAAGCGTGGTGAGAAACGAATACCGGCACAGGCTTGATGGAAATGAAAAATACACCATGTTCCCGGTAAAAATAATAGACACAAACAATATGGAGAGATGGTTCCAGATCAATTCAGTACTCACGATATGGAGTAATAAACCTGCTGTACTTCTCTTCTTTAACGATATCACGGAAACCAAAAACGCGCAGGACGCTCTCATGGTGAGCGAAGAGAAGTACAGGCTTGTTGCCGAAAATGCCAAGGACATAATTATAATATATGATGAAAACGGTATCATAAACTACATGAACGCATCAGGCTATGACACCTTCGGACTTGGCAAACATGTTGTGAAAGATATAAACATCCGAGAGATACTTTATCGCACCAGTGAACACCGCCCGCCATGGCAGGCGATAGAGGAAGCCACAAAGGAGAACAGAAGTTATAAAAACCGCGTTGAGATAATTAACAGTTCAGGAGAGATGATCCTTCTTGAAACACTGTCAAGCCCTGTAAAGCTTGACAACGATCGCCCCGGGATGCTTGTTATAGCGAGAAACATAACTGAACGGAAAAGGCTTGAAAAAGAGATGATCCTTATTTCCGAACGTATCAGACAGCAGGTAAGCCGCGACCTGCATGATGATCTTAACCCCCATCTCATCGGGATAGAGGCCCTTGCCCAGGTGCTGTCAACCGGACTGAAAAAGATGGAGCTTCCGGAAGCGGAACAGGCTGAAAAAATAGCCTCTTTAATAAACAAGGCGATCACAAAGACATACAGGCTCGCCCGCGGCCTCTGCCCCATAGATCTTGAGTCAAGCGGCATACAGACCCCGATGATTAACCTGCTGAAACTCATAAGAACTATTTACGGAATTGACGGCAAATTCAACTGTGATGAATCGATAACAATAGAGGACCCCAACCTGGCAACAAACCTTTATTATATAGCTCAGGAGGCTGTCTTCAATTCAGCGAAATATTCAGGAGGCACATCAATTCTTGTTAAGCTGGGCCAGACAGGCGACCACCTTGTACTGTCAATCGAAGATAACGGAAGCGGTGTAAAAAAACAGAAGGAGCCGGATGATGATAATAAAACCGGCGGAATGGGGCTTAAGATTATGAAATACAGGGCTGAAATAATAGACGGAACATTTCAGGTTCAGAATAACAGGCCGACAGGTACTGTTATTACAGTAAAAATTCCTATTGACACACTGAAAGACGAGGGGAGGATCTTTTATGGCGGAAGGTATGCTAAAAAGCAACAGGAAATATAAAATTTTTATAGTGGAAGACCACCCTATATTCCGGGACGGAATCTCCCAGCTGATAAACAAAGAAGAGGACATGTTTGTTGTTGGCGGTTGCGAAAACTCCATGGAATGCCTGAAGTACCTTAGGGACAATCAGCCTGACCTTGTAATTATAGATATAACTCTTAAAGACAGCTGCGGCATAGAACTGACCAAGGAGATAAAGAAGACATTCCCCTCTTTACCGGTTCTCATCCTCTCCATGCATGAAGAACTGATTTTCGCTGACAGGGTATTAAAAGCCGGAGCAAGAGGCTACATGACAAAAAGGGAAGCAACCGGTAAAGTAATTGAGGCCATACGCCGGGTAATTCAGGGTAAAATATACATCTGCGATACAATGATTGATCACTTTCTCGAAAGATCAATTACCGGGGGGCAGAATTTCAATTCCTCACCTGTTGAAAAACTGAGTGAAAGGGAATTCGAAGTATTCAACCTCATCGGTAAAGGAATGACAAACCGAAACATCGCGGAGGTGCTCTCAGTTAGTACAAACACCATCTCAACTTACAGGGAACGGATAAAGGAAAAACTCAACCTGCAGAATAACGCTGAACTTAACAGGTACGCCATGCAGTGGATACAGAAATAAACCACCCATTAATCATATTCACGCCATCCTATATCTACTGATTTGAACCACAGGGATAACTGTATATTACCCCATTACAAAAATCCAGTTTTACCTACCGGCAAATTCAATTAATCAGAATTGTATTAATAAACAATCCGGCTTATATATTTTATAAAAATTGAAAATTAAAAAAAATATAAGCCGGAGGTTAATATGTATTCAATACAGGGAAATGTTATACAGAAGCAGAGAAGCTACAAACAATATGGTTCCTGGAAAGAGGAATACCAGGATAAACTCTGTTCTGCTGATGAAGCAGCGGCACTGATAAAATCGAATGACAGGATCGCCATGAGTGGTGGAACAAGTGTTCCTTATGAATTCTCAAGAGCTCTGAGCAAAAGGGCGGGTGAGATTAAAAATGTCGGGATCAGCATGGGTTATGCCATGGCTCTTTTTGACTACATGAAGCCTGAAAACCACGAAAGCTTCTATCTTGAAACCGTTTTTGTGGGCCCAATGGAACGGATCTGCATGGACTGGGGAGTATGTCAGTATGTGCCGATACATCTCGGGGACACTGCAAATTATATCCATTCTTCAAATATAAACATAGCAGTTGCAAGGGTAACCCCTCCCGATGAAAACGGTTTTATGTGCAGGTCAAACTTCGCATCTTTCCTTGATCCGGAGACAATCAAAAATGCAGACTACATGATCGTGGAGGTAAATAAATACATGCCCCGCCTCGTAGCTCCTGAATTCAAAATCCATGTCTCTGAAGTTGACAAGATTATAGAGCACCATGAACCGATTTTCGAAATTCCAAACATCGAGATCACAGAACCTGAACAGAAAATGGCGGATATTATATCCGATATGATACCTGACGGCTCTACAGTACAGCTCGGTTTTGGGGGGCTCCCTAACGCAATAGGATACAATCTGCGCAACAGCAAGAACCTTTCAATTTACTCAGAAGTGGCAACACCGGCGATGAAAGACCTGATCGAATGTGGTGCTATTGACGGATCCAAAAGAAGCTTCATGAAAGGAAAGAAAGTTATTGCCGGTTTCTGCGTGGGGACAAGGGACTTCTACGACTATGTTCAGGACAACGAGGATTTTGAATTCAAGCTTATAGGATGGATCAACGATCCCCGTAATATAGCTAAAAATGACAACCTTATTGCCATTAACAATGCGCTTATGCTCGATCTTACAGGGCAGGTGGCGTCTGAATCTATAGGCCCCAAACAGTACAGCGGTACAGGGGGGCAGGTGCAGTTTATATGGGGAGCCAAATTCGCCAGAAACGGGAAAAACATACTGGCTATAAATTCAACTTACAGCGACAAAGACGGAAAACTTAAAAGCAAAATCATGCCAACCTTCCCGGAAAATACTATAGTTACAACATCAAGAAACGATATAGAATATGTTGTCACTGAGTTCGGTGTGGCTTACCTTAAATACAAAAGCATAATGGAAAGGGCAAAAGCCCTGATCAGTATTGCACACCCCGATTTCAGGGATGAACTTAAATTTGAGGCCAAAAAGCGCTCCTGGTTATAAAATCCGGCTTAGCTCTATCTATTTTAGCAATCTCAATAGTTTTTTGCTGACCTTTCGGTCAGCACTTTTTTTATATTAATGTAATATTTTTAGTGACAAATAAGTAATAATTTTGTCCCCATAATAAGTATGGGAAGTACGATTAACATTGAAAGTTTTACCAGTTTCGGTACATTGAAAAACGGGCTGAGTGAAAATGACATGTTTCTTTTCAGAAGATCAGAAGCCCTGATAAACCTTGCTTCATCTTCAGTAAAAGGGGTAATTCACGGCTCCGGCATGAAATGCTCAGATTTTACCGGTATTTCAACCTGCAGTGGAGAGATCAAGGTACTCCTTACAGATATTCCCAATGAACTACGGTGGTCCTGCGATATATGCGGCTCTGAAGGTGTAATAAAAAACTGGCGTAAAAGTCCGGGGTACCTGAATTCAGTAAAAAGGAAAATCCGCGAAAAAAATCTCGAACCTACTATCCTGCAGCTTTCTCCTGAAAGCTACGGACATATAAAGAGACTCGCCGAAGATAAAAATGATCTGAGCAATCTTCTTGACTCCGCTGAAGAAAAAGATGGTGGATACAACATCCACATCTCTGAATTCGATATAATGAGACTTATAGAGATAATAGCACTGCGGATTGAAATGAGGGGTAAAGACAGGCCGGCCCTGTCGACACTGCGAGACGAAATAATCTCCTCTTTTTCACGCAACCCGGCACTTTAATCATCCCCTTGACGCATGAATTACTGCGCGCCATATATGATAGGCAATCCTGTCAACCCATCTCATTGCCTCCAGAAAACGGAAAGCCGAATCGGGATCCATATTTCCCTGTGCTATATCATCAATGATCTCGGTACGTTTCTCCTTCCGGGTTTCAGCAAAAAGGGAGGAAATATCTTCAACTGATTTTACGGGAGCTTCATCCATATCCCCCTGAAGCCAGGTAATTACACCGTCAAACTGCTGAAGCTGATTAACAGTAAGGTTTCTTAAAAATTCCGTATGCCCCGCAGTCCTGATGTTCTCCACTTCACGGCAGGCCTCGTTAAGCCTTTCAAGGTGGTCTATGCAGTGAATAATATCAAGATGCTCAGAATGGAGCGCCGAGGAGGCTGGATCAGAAGTAACAACAGACATAAACCGTTTTGTCTCGTTGAGCCCTGTTGACGCAGCATCAAGCTTACGCGACAGGTTAGCATAAGGTATCTCAGCAACAATGAGGTCCCGAACAACCCTCATCGTAAGGAGGAATATTTCCGTAACCGTAAGATGGGCCGTTTCTATCGCGATGGATGGCACATTTACAACTGAAAAATCGAGACGCCTCGAAAGAAGAGACTCCTCCTCTTTGACCAGCATACTCATCAGCCCTGAAATTTTTGACTGGAAGGGGAGAAGGAGGATTATCCCCAGCAGATTAAAAGAAGTATGAAAAGCGCAGAGCAGGATAGAGGGCTCACAGCTCCCGCATAAGGAGCAGATCCCGCTTACCGCTTCGATAAAAAACTCCAGAAAGACAAAAACGATTATTCCGGTAAATACGTTAAAAAAGATATGAACAACCGCTGTTCTCTTTGCTGACACCGTAGCTCCTATAAAGCCTATAAAACCGTAAAAGGTCTTACCCACATTCTGACCGATAACAAGTATTGCCGCCTGTTCAAGATTTATCGAACCGGCGCTGATTGCCGCAAGGGTGGTAACAAGAGCAACGCTTGATGACTGAAGAAGAATCGTCATAATAACTCCTACGAAAAGGAGGAGGAGCCTGTCGCCAAACGAGTCCACTACAAAACCGGTAAGATCTATTACCTGTGAAAAATCCCTCATGCCGTCCTGAAGGATATCTATACCTACAAAAAGTATGCCGAAACCGGCAATTGCAAGACCGGCGTTTGCCTTCTTCCCTTTACAGAGAAGTTTCATCAATGCGCCGATACATATCATCGGAAGGGTTATACTGCTGAAACTGAATTTGAATCCCACAAGTGCAACTATCCAGCCGGTAGTTGTACTCCCCAGGTTTGCCCCGAATATAACACCGATAGCCCTGGGGAAAGTAAGAATTCCCGCACTTACGAATCCTATTGTAGCCAGTATTGTCGCGCTGGAAGCCTGGACAAGGGCTGTTATTGCTGTACCTGATAAAACAGACCTTATACCGGAACCGGTAAACCTGCTGAGAATATTGCTGAAGGAGTTCCCCGCAAGGGCCTTCAGTCCGTCTGTCATAAGAACCATTCCAAGGAGGACAATACCTATCCCTCCCATAAGAGCTGTTACCATGGCAATTGTTCCATTCATCCAGTTAAACCCTGCTGATTATTTCATTACAGTATAAATAATAAATCATGAACGGAGGAGTATTTTTAGTAAATAAAAATCTTAAAAGTATTCATAAATCGGGAAGTTTTTTACCAAAAAAAAGGGCCGCCCATACAGAGCAACCCCTTTTCCGTATCAGAAGCCCTTAAAGGCCTTTTCAACAAGCTCATCCTCAGGCGGTTTTGTAAACATACTTACAACCGGAATCACCACAAATGGCAGAATCATCGCTATTGAAGAGGCAATGGGCGAATTTGAGGCCCCCAGTTTAAAGAAAAGTATAATAGAGGTGAGAAGCCCGGTAACCATACCTGCAGCAGCGCCTGCGAGAGTTGTCCTTTTCCAGTAAAGGCCGTAAATATACGCGGCCATAAATGTACCTGCCACAGCCCCCCATGAAAGGGACATAAGAGTAATGATAATGGCAAATTCATATCTCGCTATAAAATATGAAATAATTATAAAAAGGGCACTGAGAAACCTCATCATTGCAACAGAATTTTCTGTTGATACTTCTGTATTTACATGTCCCTTGTAAAGATCCACTGCAATGGCTGAAGATGAGACCAGAACAAGCGAAGAAAGCGTAGACATTGAAGCGGACAGGATAAGGAGCAGTATCAGCGCCATCAGCATTGACGGAAGATGGGTTGTGAGAAGATCGGGAACAATCCTGTCAAAGGCAGGATGGCCGTTAACAACAGGAAGCTTGTCAAAAAAAAGATGCGCCATTGATCCTGTAAAATAAGCGGCAAACCCGATTATAAGGGCAAAGAAGAATGTGGCTATTGCGGCCTTAGTAATGACCTTCTCATTCTTTATCGCGTAAAATTTCTGGACCATCTGCGGAAGCCCCCATGTCCCGAAAGAGGTCATAAAAACAAGGCTTACGAGGAGGAGTGTAGGCGGTCTCTTAGCCGCAGGCATATGCTGCGCGTAACCGGCACTTATATTGTTTATGATTTCACCAAACCCGCCGCCCTTTGAAACAAGGATCGAAACCATGGCAAGTGAACCGAAAATCATGATTATACCCTGGATAAAATCGTTAAATGTAATGGCGAAATACCCTCCCAGAACAAGGTAAATCCCTGTAATAGCGATCATTATAAGAAGCGCCACGTCATATGAAATATGAAAATTCGCCTCAAAGAGATGGCCCAGGCCTTTAAAAACCGAAGCCGAGTATGGAAGGAGAAATATAAAAATAACCACGGCGGTAAACATCTTCGTGTATCTCCCCTGATACCTCTCCTGGAGAAATTCCGGCATAGTCATAACATCAAGGTTCTGCGTCATCATTCTTGTCCTGCGCCCCAGTACTATCCATGCTCCGAATGCTCCGAACAGGGCATTACCTGCCACTATCCACAAAGTATTAAGGCCGAAAACCCACCCGAGTTTACCGGCAAAACCGATAAAGACCACAGCGGAAAAATAGGTTGTGCCGTAAGCAAGGGCAGAGACCCAGGGGCCTATTGTCCTTCCGCCAAGAAAAAAATCATTAAGAGAAGTTGTTTTTTTCATTCCCCATATGCCAATAAGAATCATAACAGAGAAAAAAACAACAAGCAATACTATTGAAAATGTCATTTATCACCTCATCATTAAAGTATATTGATTATAAGAATTAAATACCGGTCCCGAAGGAATTGCAATAACCGGGAGGACGCATCAGCGAATCAGATTCTGTTTTTAACCCGACTCATCAGTCATATCTCTTTACAGGGTTTTGTCAAACAGTTTTTCCGGCTCCGGAAGACATCCCCGCAATCCCAGGCCACAGAAAAACCGTCCTGCATAATCAAAAAAACCGGGCCCTGAAAATGGGCCCGGTAAAAAATATATTTAATGTCTGCTCAGTTCTATTCTTCAGGAGCGCCTGTAAAAATGGCGTCAGTTGATTTAATAATCGCGGTCTCTTCCGCGAGTATTGATTCAATCTTCCCGAAATAGTTCTGGAAATAGGCCCCTACATAATACTGGGAGGAGAGCACCTTCCCTGAATAGAAAGCGGCCTCGTTGTTTTCATGTATAAATTTATCTCTCTCTTCACCCTTCAGGCCGCCAACAAGTTCTCTCATCTTCCTGCTGGATATTACGAGGCTCCAGAGATGCATCCAGGCGTGCGCCAGCATTGTCATTGCATGACGGACAGGTGTTGCGCTTATAAATATCTGCATCAACCTTCCGGAGGCAAGATTCTTCATCATCACGTCAATGAGTTCATCCATCTTATCAATACCGCGTACAAGAGGCGAAATGTATTTATAGTCAACTACCCCCTTGGCCTCTTCAATGGTCTTATAGATTCTCTTCTTAAAAACATTGTAGTTATACTGTTCCCTGTTCATCAGGAGCTTTCTTGTAATAAGGTCAATTGACTGTATACCGTTAGTCCCTTCATAAAGTGAAAGGATCTTTGCGTCCCTTGCGAGCTGCTCAACCGGATAGTCACAGCAGAAACCGTATCCGCCATAAACCTGAATGGCCTCAGCAGTAACCTCCCAGGCCAGATCAGAATTCCCCGCCTTACAGATAGGTATAAGGAATTCAACAAGGGCCTGCGCCTCTTTAGCTTCAATCCCCTCCGCGGAATGGGCGACATCTATATTATAACTTGTAAAGTATGTAACCATCCTCATCGCTTCCACATGGGTCTTCATCCACAGGAGCATACGCTTCACATCAGGATGCTCAATAATTGAAACAGAAGGTGCACCCGGATCCTGGAGTTTCATAACATGCGGCATCTGCTTTCTATTCTTGGCGTATGAAACGGCGTGGAGATAGGCCGAACTTGACAGGGCAAGAGCCTGGTTTGAGCATTGCAGCCTTGCCTCGTTCATCATCTGGAACATTATCTTCATCCCCTCACGCTCTTTACCCATGAGCCACCCTAGACATTCATTGTTGTCGCCGAAACTCAGAGAACAGGTTGGAGATCCATGGATTCCCATCTTATGCTCAACCCCTGTGCAGGCCACATCATTCCTCTTACCCAGAGAACCGTCAGAATTGATGTGATATTTCGGCACCATGAATATCGATATACCTTTTGTACCTTCCGGATCCCCTTCTATCCTGGCAAGTACAGGATGGATAATATTCTCATAAATATCATTTTCCCCTGCTGAGATAAATATCTTCTGTCCCACAATTTTATATGACCCGTCAGGCTGTTTGAATGCCTTTGTCTTCAGGGCACCAACATCTGAACCTGCATCAGGCTCTGTAAGACACATTGTGCCGCTCCACTGTCCCGTTATCATCTTATCAATAACGATGTCCCTGTCAGCTCCGTGATAAAAATTTTTAACAAGGCCAAGAGCTCCTCCGCTCAGAATAGTAAACATATTCCATGCGATAGATCCTGCATTGAAAAGCTCATTACATGCTATGTTCATGGTAACAGGCATACCCATACCGCCTATTTCAGGCTCATATGCCAGACCCGGGAAACCGGCCTCATTAAAAGCCGCTATTGCAGGTTTATAAGGTTCCGGTACCGCCACGTTCTTTGTCTTCGGATCGTACTTGATCCCTTCTCTATCAGTTTCACTGTTAAACGGATATACCTGTGCAACCGCAATCTGCTCCGCCAGTTCAAGAGTAGCCTCATAAGTGTCCCTGTCAAAATCCGCGTATTTTTGCGTCTGTGACATCTGATCCAGGTTAAACATCTCAAATAGAACATATCGCTGATCTCTTGTATCAACAAGTTTATTAAGGCCCATAAGTCCCCCCATTTATTAGATTTCATATGTTACAGGCTGGCTTGAGTTTGAATGTTTCCGGCTTTTTATCTTTTTTTGAATTAACAGGAAATTCTTCCCTTCATACAGGAATGTATTATAAAAACATATAAATTGTCAAATATAATTTTGAAATTAAAGTAATAACTTAAAAAAATAAAATTTAAATTGCGTCATATTAAAAAAAGAGAGCATATATCATACCTGCGATAATATATTCCATTCAAAACAAAGGTGGCCTCCAGATTGACTCTTTTTAATCGCTTTTAACCCTCAAATGCTGATCAATAAAACGGGCCTGATTCACATTCTGATAACAGAATAAAAAACCCATCTATCTTATTGATAAAATTTAAGATATTTTGTTTGACAATCCGGATATTAAACTTAAAGTTAACTTTAAGTTTAATATCCGGAAATTTTCATTTAAGAATAAAAGGGGGAAAGCATGTTCGATTTTGTTATGACTGATGAACAGAGCAAACTGAGGGACGAGGCCAGGGAGTTTACGAAATGGGTCCCGAAAGAGATGATACTGGCAATGGACGCTGAGGAGATACAGTTCCCCAGGGAGTACCTGACAGAATGCGGAAAGAGAAACCTTCTGGGCGTAAGGCTTCCGAAAAAATATGGCGGGCGAGGCCTTGGCTGGGTTGAGGATACGCTCGTTGCAGAGGAGATCGGTGTGGCAAGCTACTCACTTGCATGTATCTGGGGTGTAGGAGCTGACATAGTCTGCGAGGCAATTATAAAATACGGGTCAGAGGAACTGAAACAGGAGATAGTAGTCCCCCTCCTGAAAGGGGACACATTCGCTGCCGAATGCCTTACAGAACCGCGGGGCGGATCTGATTTTTTCGGCGCGACAACAAAAGCGAGAAAAGACGGGGGCGACTGGATCATCAGCGGCCAGAAAAGGTTTATTGTGGGAGCTGAAGGGGCCGACTGGTTCATGGTTTACGCCGTTACAGATCCCGGTGCACCGCCCCATAAACGCATGACCTGCTTCATGATACCGCGCACAGAAGGTGTTGAATCAAGATATATTTACGGCCTCATGGGTGTACGTGGAGGAGGAGCCGGAAGGCTTATCCTTGATGAAGTACGTGTTCCGGAAAGATACGCGCTTAACGGTATAAACAACGGATTTGAGGTTTTCATGACAAACATGATACCTGAAAGGCTCGGCACCGCTGCAATGACAATAGGGTCCGTGCGCCCGGCACTTGAGATCGCCACATCCTACACGTCACGCAGAAAGGCATTCGGCCAGCCTATAATGAACTTTCAGGCAGTGGGATTCAAAGTCGCTGATTGCGCGATGACCATGGATGCCATGAGGGGCATGGCATATTCAACAGCCCTGGCGATTGATTCCGGAAAAGTATCAGCGGGAAGAATAAGGAGAATGGTATCCCAGACAAAAAAATTCATCACCGAGGGTTCATGGCAGGTTGTAAATGACTGCATGCAGGTAATGGGCGGTATCGGCTATACCAACGTGTTCCCCATTGAAAGAATACTCAGGGACATTCGCCTCTCCATGATCTGGGTAGGGACCAACGAAATCATGCAGGCAATCATCCAGACCGAATGGTACAAGGAATACGAAAAAAGCAAAGAGAAGAACAACACTCGTGACGTTGAACTTGACGCTGTCTCCGCCCATGAGACAGAAGAGAAAGTCTACGAATAAAGATAAGGAGGATTAAGATGCCTCTCGTAGTAAACAGAAGAGACCAGGACTTTGTCCTGTATGAAATGCTCGGTGCGGATTCACTTTTCAGCACTGAAAAATTCGGTGATTGCTCACGCGACGTGTTTGAAATGACTCTCGACATGGCGCAGAAGATCAGCGAAAAAGAGGTCCTCCCCAGACTGATGGAGGCGGACAGAGAAGGGGCCTCCCTTGTTAACGGCGAGGTTAAAGTCCCTAAATGCTATCACGATCTGCAGAAGATTATGGCGGAAGGGGGATGGTTCACCATTGCCGCGCCGCAGGAGATCGGCGGGCAGGGGCTCCCCTACGTAATAGAAGTGGCGTCGCAGGAAAACTTCCTCTGTCACATGGCCTATTTCATGTATTCCGGAGGAGCTGTGGGGGCCTCACACCTGATACGCGATTACGGCACTGAAGAACAGAAGAAAAAGTACATGTACGGCATGCTGGAGTGCCGTTACGGCGGGACAATGGCGCTCACCGAACCTGACGCCGGCTCGGATGTAGGCGCGCTTAAAACAAAGGCGTACAAGCAGCCTGACGGCACTTACAGGATCAAGGGCCAGAAAATATTCATTTCAGGCGGTGACTGTGACATGTTTGAAAATATCATTCACCCTATTCTGGCCAGGATTGACGGTGATCCCGCGGGTACGGGCGGGATATCAATTTTCCTCGTGCCGAAATTCCTGATTAACGATGACGGGACCCCGGGGAAAAGGAACGATTATACAATAACAGGGATAGAGCATAAAATGGGCCTCATGGGTAATGCCACCTGCGCCATGAGTTTCGGAGACAATGACGACTGCTACGCCGAACTCCTGGGAAACGAAAGGCAGGGGATGAAGATCATGTTCAAAATGATGATCGAAGAGAGGATAAACATGGGGATACAGGGGCTCAGCACAGGCTCCGCAGCGTATCACCATGCCCTGGCTTACGCAAAAGAGAGGATACAGGGAAAATCCCTCCTATCGATGATGAACCCTGACGCGCCCCCTGTTACAATCATAAACCACCCTGACGTGAGAAGAATGCTTTTATGGATGAAGTCCCACGTTGAGGCCCTGAGAGCCATGGTCTTTTTCTGCGCCTATGCCATTGACATGAAAGAGTCTATGGAAAGTGAAGAGGCTGAAAAGTGGCATGGACTGATGGAATTCATGGTGCCAGTGCTTAAGGCCTACGGAACAGACACCGGATTCAGGATCACTGAAACAGCTATGCAGGTTTACGGCGGTTACGGCTACTGCAAGGACTACCCCATGGAGCAGTTCCTTCGCGACATGAAGATCGGTTCAATCTACGAGGGAACAAACGGGATACAGTCAATGGACCTCGTTCTCCGCAAGCTCAACCAGGATGGCGGGAAAAACTTCAAGGCGCTTATACAGGAGATGAATTCCACACTTGAAAAATACGGCACTTCATCAAACCTTGTTAAATTAAGCGGGAAGATCACTGAAGCGGTCAACGTTCTTGCCGGAGCTGCGGCATTCTTCAGTGAATGCGCGAAAGAGAAAAAATTCATGGTACCGGTGGTAAACTGTTACCCCTTCCTTACTCTGACAGGAAATGTTATAGCAGCATGGATGCTTTACTGGCAGGCCGGGATTGCAGACAGAAAACTTTCGGAACTGTTTTCAGAAAAGGGAATTGAAAAAGGTTCAACGGAATACAAAAAATTCATTGAAGAAAACAACGAAGCCTCATTTTACAACAGCAAGGTTCTCACTGCGACTTTCTTTATTAACAGTGTACTGCCGCAGGCCCTTGCGATCAGGGAATCAATTGAGAACAGTGACCTCTCTCCACTCAAAATGAAGGAGGAGGCCTTCTGAAAATACCGGGAGCCGGTCCCCGGGAAAAGGCGGCTGCATACAGCCGCCGCCTCTAAACCTCCGCAAAATAGTTTAGAGACGGAATATATATAAAGAATTCTCCGCAGCAGGAAGCAGAAATGTTAGGTTTAACATTCTAGGCTAAGGAGAAATATTATGAACCAGAGACTTGTAGATGTTCTCCGCACAAAAAAGTGCAGTGCCGAAGAAGCTGTGAGCGGTATTAAGGCAGGTTCATGGATCGATTACGGCTTCTTTAACGGCAAGCCTCAGGCATGCGACAGGGCTCTTGCGGCGAGAAAAAAAGAACTGCGGGACATATATATAATATCCGCGGTAACCCTCCCACCTGTCCCTTCTGTAATTGAATCGGACAGTGAGGGTGAGACATTCACTTATCATGATTTTCATTTCAGCCCCCTTACACGAATCCTTCAGGAGGTCAAGGGTAATGTTTTTTATAACCCGATAATCTACAGCGAATGTGAGAGGTACTACACTGACGTAAAAAATGAACCTGACCTTGTGGGCACACCGGCAAGGAGCGTTTCAATTGTCCAGACATCTCCCATGAACAGTGAAGGCTTCTTCAACTTCGGACTGCATAACTCTCACACCTATACATCCCTGATGAATACAGGGATAAGAATTATCGAGGTAAACGAGAATATCCCGGTCTGCCCCGGCGGGCAGTACGAAAAGATCCACATATCCGATGTAACGCATGTGGTTGAAGGGGAGCATCCTCCTCTCCTTCAGGCACCTGTGCTTGAGCCCGATGATACTGAACAGCAGATTGCACTGCATGTTATGGATCATATCAGTGACGGAGCATGCGTACAGTTCGGTATAGGAGGGGTGCCGAACTCAATCGGCAAGATGATCGCCTCCTCCGACTTTAAAGACCTGGGGTGCCATACTGAGATGCTTGTTGATTCCTATGTTGATCTCTATGAGGAGGGGATTATGACAGGAAACCTGAAGCAGATCGACAAAGGGAGAATGGCCTACACCTTCGCCGTGGGCGGAGCACGCCTGTATGAATTCATGAACAACAACAGGGCCATAGCCTCGTACAATGTCGGCTACATCAATGATCCGCGCAACATAGCACTGAATGACAATGTTATATCTATTAACTCCGCACTGCAGGTAGACCTTTACACGCAGGTGAACGCGGAGAGTATGGGATTCAAACAGATCTCAGGCAACGGGGGGATGTTCGACTTTGTCCAGGGGGCATACTGGTCAAAAGGGGGAAGAAGTATTATCTGCCTTCCTTCGACATACACTACATCAAAGGGTGAAATAAAATCAAGGTTAGTGCCCTATCTTGATCCCGGCACCATAGTCACTGTCCCGCGGCAGATGATAAATATTATAGCAACGGAATTCGGATGGATCTCGCTGAAAGGGGACTCTACCTGGGCAAGAGCGGAAAAGATCATATCAATCGCGCATCCCGATTTCAGGGAAGAGCTTATTAAGTCTGCGGAAAAACAGAAAATCTGGCGCAGAACCAGCAAAATATCATAAGGAGGAACCTCATGAATACTATTATGAACAAATGGAAAGAATTATACAAACAAAAACTTATGACACCGGAAGAGGCAGTCAGTAACATTCCACAGGGGGCCTTTATTGCCGTTCCCCTCGGAAACGGCCAGCCCCCGACTCTTATCAACGCAATGGCTCTGAAAATGGCATCAGGCGAACTTAAAGGATGCGAATACCTGTGTGCCATAAGCAGCAGAATCATGGAACTGCATAAGCCCGACGTTATCAGCAATATTACTAAAAACAATAATGTTCTGGATGTAATGTACAACGGTCCGCTGGACAGGCACTTCGTTAATTCTGGCACATATTCCTATGTCCCGCACAGACTTTTCGACGGACCGAAAATGGTTGAGGTTGCCAACATGAAGGCCGCCCTTATAACAGTTGCACCAATGGACGAGCACGGTTATTTCAGCACGGGTTTAAATCCCGATTATATTTACGGCTTTATAAACCACAGCCCTGAATGCAGGATTATAGCTGAGGTCAATGAAAACATGCCGCGAACTTACGGACACAACCATTTCCATATAACAGAGCTTACAGCAATAACCGAGAATAACGCCCCACTGGTGGAGCTTCCTGAAATTCCACTCAATGATAAGGATAACCTCATCGGTCAATATGTTGCTGATCTTGTACCTGACGGAGCGTGCCTGCAGCTTGGAATAGGGAGCATACCAAACGCGGTAGCGCAGCACCTGGATGATAAAAAAGACCTGGGAATACACTCCGAGATGCTGTGCGATTCAATGGTTGACCTTTACGAAAAAGGGATTATAACATGCACGAAAAAACAGTTTATGCCAAAAAAATGGGTAGCATGTTTTGCTCTGGGCTCTAAAAAGCTCTACAATTTTGTGAAAGAGAATCCCCTTGTTGAGATGCATTCCTGTGAACTTGTAAACGATCCCTATAACATAGGCCTGAATGATAATGTTATATCAATAAACTCAACCCTTGAAGTTGATCTTGCAGGACAATGCGCCTCGGAATCAATCGGACAGTCAATGTATTCAGGCGCTGGCGGCCAGATTGACTTCATAGAGGGGGCGTGGAGATCAAACGGCGGGAAGGCAATCCTTGCCCTGTACTCAACCTACGAGGATAAAGAGAACGGGGCATTAAAATCCCGCATAACACCCATACTCAAACCGGGATCATATATTACAACGGGAAGAAATGATGTTCAATACATTGTAACAGAATACGGTGTCGCACAACTTAAAGGACTGAACATGAGGGACAGGGCCAACGCACTGATAAATATAGCGCACCCTGACTTCAGAAGTGAACTCCGCGAAGAGGCAAAAAAAATGAAGTATATGTAACGGTATTTCTCCTGATATGACAGCACAGACCTGTAACCGGAAAATTTCATCAGATGGATCTGGCTAAAAAATTCCGCTTACAGGTCAATAATGCTGTTATAGATATTTACTTTAAATTCAGAAACCACCTTTTTTGAATCTATAACAATAGAGCATAAAACATAAAAACAGCTCTTTAAAATACAGAAATCAGAATTTTCTTTAAGTAATTGCTCAAAATTTTCAGCACAAATATCAATATTATCTTGACTAAATGAATTTTTTATAAAAAATTTTTTATAAAAAAAGAAACTTTTTGAAGGTTATTAAGTGCAACTACTATAAATAAAAAAAATAAGTCCCGGAGGCAAAAATGTCAATCTCCGAAAGCATCAACAATACCTTCTTTTCAAAATACAATGAACAGGATATTTTCACAAAATCGAGCGCGCGCCTGCTGTTCACTATATCGCTTTTATTTTTTCTTCTTATGTTTTTTCTTTTTTTTATCAATGCCCGAAATCTCGGATACTTCAAATCGTTTCTAACAAGCGGCACGTCATGCATATCAGCTGCTCTGGCCATGTATCTTGTGACAAAAGGAAAGCTGCGAACCGCGGGTACTATTTTTACCATTGTCCAGTTCTGCATAATACTCGTCGGTTCAGTATCACGCTCTTCAGACATGTCAATGGTAACACTCGCTTTTTTTATCTTTCCCACAGTTCTTCTCGGACTTATTTTTTCGACGTCATTTATTCATGTCCCGCTGATTATCCTTTCCCTGGGTTTTATAATTTTTAATCTCCTGAAATTCAATCCTGATAAAGCCATAAACAGCGCAGCAGGTGCTTATAAACTCGTAGCATTCGGAACCGCTGGATTCATCGTAACCATTCTGCTTACCTATTTTCTGGGACTCATTGCGATGAGATCTCTGAAACTTGCATTAAAGGTGAGCAACGAGGAAATTTCCAGAAGCGTGGAGAAAAACGATTTCATTTCAAAACTTCTTCAAACAATCAAGTCTTCTTACGGTGAGCTTACCGAGGCAATTGAAAAAACCGATAACACCATTTCAGACACACTTAACAATATTCAGAATGAGGCGGCAACAATCGAGGAACTTGTTGCTTCCATTGAAGAAATTTCATCCAGCACGTCAGCTATAGAAGAAACCACGAAAGAACAGAATGAATCCGTTAACAATCTCAGTTCCAGTATTAAAATTCTGTCAGACCAGATAGACACCCTGCAGATATACGGCAGCAATATGCAGAACGAATTTATCAGCATAGCATCCATGGCTAAAGAGGGGAGCGAATCCTCCAGTGAACTTGAAGAGGTGAACCTTAAAACACTTGAAAACTCGAACAGTATCCAGTCAATAGCTAATATAATAGACGACTTCTTTGAAAGAATAAACCTTCTGTCGCTGAACGCATCCATTGAAGCCGCACGGGCCGGAGAACACGGCAGGGGCTTTGCTGTGGTGGCGGACGAAATAAGCAAGCTTGCTGATAACTCTTCATCTGAACTTAAAAAAATTACTGACCTGGTTAACAGAAACCGAAGCGATGTTGAATATTCAAGTTCTATAATTGAAAAAATTATAAAATTTATAGAGTCCATTAATTCAAGCCTGACAAACGTACAGGCCAGCGGAGAGGACACTCTCAAGATTATATCCAGGCAGCATGAGATACAGGGTGAAATGCTTACAGGTACAGACAGTGTTAATGAAAAATCAGATTTCATTAAAACCTCATCAGTAGAGCAGTCAACGGCAATAAAAGAAATTGCCCGCTCAATTGAAGACACTAACATGATTGTACAGAAAAACGCCGGTAACGCGGAAGTATTAAAAGCCAATTACGAAAGTCTCAAACAGCTTGCCGAAAACCTGCAGGAAGTGATGTCAGAGAATTCTGACACATTGTCTTAAAATGGTGAGGAAGATATACCTGCACTCTGAAGCGCAGGTCAAACCTCCTCCGGCATTACAAGGAAATAAATGATCTGTTTTAGCCCGGCCTTAAAACAGATCATCCGGCCCGTAAGGGATATTAAGTGAGCCAAGCAGATCAACTCCTGTTATCTCGCAGACATGGCTCTCTATAAAAGCGGTGCCAGCACCTTTGAATTCCGTCTCCAGTTTCTTAACCGGATAATCTTCCCGGGAACACCTGTTCATCAAAACCATGGGGACGTTGATTCCCAGCTCTTTAAGCCTCTTCCATATATCCCGCGACTCACCGAGGGAGAGGCTGTCGTTATTCATTATTATAACAGCCGCGGATCTCCTGCTGTCTTTCAGAAGAACTGAGAGCCTGCTGTATCTGTCAATAAGCTCATTGACCCTTATAAGTATACTGTCAGTCTCCTTCAGCGCACCTCGTTTTCCTGTTTTTATCTTCGTAATTATGCTCTTTTTATCCAGAATGCTCTCCCTAAGTTTTTTAAGCTCCTTCAGCCAGATAAGGGAAACTTCAGGGAGCGAGAGGAACTTCAGGGTCAATGCAGTGGGAGGGGTATCGAAAATTATATAATCCATATCACCGTATTTATCTATTGTCTCCTCAATGGACAGGAGCACGGCATACTCCTCAAGGCCGGGAGCGTATCTGAGTGACCTGAAATATCCGTCTATGTTAAATGCCTGCTGGTATCTGTATACATTGCGGTATTCCTTCTCTGTCTTCTCGAGATAATGGCTGACCTTGCGGTTTAAATCGGTCTCCATAATTAAAAGATTTTTTTCAATCCGTATAGGCCTGTGTGAAAACTTCATTAAAAAAATATCGTGAAGGTTATGCGCGGGATCAAGGGAATTAAGCACAACCTTTTTGCCTGACCTGGCAATATTAAGCGCGAGAAGAGATGAGTTGGTGGATTTCCCAACACCGCCCTTACCTGTAAAAAATATTATTTTCATCTCCCCTCCTTATTAATGACTGTCCAGTATATTGCCCAGTTTACCTACGGGATCGCTTGCAGTCTCCACGCTGTCCAGCATGTTGATAAGCTCCTGGTGCATGAGGGGCATAAGCTGCAGAGTTATATGGGGCGGAGGGGCGGGCATACCTGTAAATGTTCCGAAGATCATGAGAGAGAATATATTCTCCATCTCTTCAACCTCAAATTCAACCATACGCGTGGACTTGTCAGTAAAAGCGCTGAAAAATCCCTTCATAAAATAAAAAGTGTCCAACGCGGCTTTTTTGATTTTCATCAGATTCCCCTCAATTCATCTCTATTCTGTAATACCTTACTTCTGCGGCAATTTTTTTCTCCACGGGGATTATACCGTATATGCCGTAAATAGCTGCAAGCACCGACCCGTAAAGATAGAGGTCCGGAACAGCCAGAAAATAATTAACTCCCGAAAATATAACCGCAAGCATTGTAACTGCATTGATCCGCAGATTATGATTCAAATATTCACCGGCGGAAAGAGCTCCCGATTTCACCATGCGGTCCTGAATTAAAACCCTTAAAAGTATCGGGCCCGCTACACCACATGCTATTGCGAGAATAAAAAAAACAAGGCCTGCAGTACGCAGAGTCTCTCCCTCAAAAAAAGTCCCCCCTCCCCTTCTATGATACAAAAAAACTGATGAATAGATTATGACAGAAAATATTGATAAAAAGATAAAATATATATTAAGCCTGTTCTTAATATTTTTCATATAATAACCGTATAAAGGGCGGGCCACATGGCCGCGCCCTTTTAATTAATTCAACTTCAATCTAAAAATTTCTCAGGCATCTGCCGCGGCCTCTCCTCCGAACAGCAATGCCCTGAAACCCTCAAAAGCTACAATAATCGCTATGACTATAACTATGGCATTGATACTTGTAAGCATCATATTATCAGCCTTCAGATAGTTCCCCTGGTTGATAAACAGCGCCCACACAGTCATAATAATCATAAACAATGCAGGAAGAAGGGTGAACATATACTTTATTCCGCCTTTCTTCTTCAGATAAATAGTCATTACGATGAGCGCCAGCGCAGCCAGAGTCTGGTTGACAGCACCGAACAGCGGCCAGAGTTTAAGAGCCCCCTTACCGTCAGCACCTGTTGAGTAAGCAACTATCATCGCAGAAATAACTGCAATCAATGTTGCGATATACTTTCCGGTGATACCTTTAGCGTGTATCCTTATACCAATCTCCTGGACAATATACCTCTGCAGCCTTGTTGCTGTGTCAAGAGACGTACCCGCAAAAGAGGCTACAAATACACCCATTATTACAATTGCTATCTCCCTGGGTACACCAACAGATGCGATCATGTTCGCAGCACCGATAACAAAGGCACTTACCTTTGAACCGAGACCTGCTGATGCCGCCCATGAAGCATAGTGATGCGTCCATGCAGCAGTCCCTGTAAGCAGAGCCCCGTCTTTAACCTGATAGGCCATACCAATACCAGCCGCAGTTGCAACAATTACAAGAGACGCCAGGAAACCCTCGGTAATCATAGAGCCGTATCCCACAGCCAGGGCGTCCTCCTCTCTTGCGACCTGCTTGGCCGAAGTACCGGAACTCACCACAGCATGAAAACCGGAAATAGCGCCGCAGGCAATGGTGATAAAAAGGAAAGGCCACATTGACGGCGCCCCCTGAGGAGTTGCCTGTATCGCCGGAGCCACAATATGAAGTTCCCCTGTAAAACCGGACGCTATTGCACCAAACACAATGAGCCCCATTGCTATAAAAAGCTGCCATGCGTTAATATAGTCCCTTGGCTGAAGAAGAGTGGTAACAGCAAGAGTTGATGCTATGAATGCATAAATAAACAGAAAAAAGCTCCACACGCCTGTTGCCGGGAGTCCCCACATGGCAGGCATGTCATAGGGTAGATAATGTCCCATTACAACAGTAACATACATAAGGAATACAGCTATTACCGTTGCCTTTACAACACCGACACCTTTTTTGTAAATAGCGTAGCCAAGGGCTATTGCAATAGGGATCTCACACCAGACAGGTAAAACCGACTGCGGAAACATATGAAAAATAATCGCTATTATCATACCGAATATAGCAACAAGTATAAGAAGCTCCAGAAAAACAATTATAAAAAAAACAGTCTGGGTTCGTCTATTGATGTATTTCCCTGCAATATCTGATATTGATTTACCCTGATTACGAAGGGAAAGCACAAGAGCGCCGAAGTCGTGAACAGCTCCCATAATGATACTTCCAAGGAAAATCCATATCAGGGCCGGTACCCATCCCCATATTACACCAATTGCAGGGCCGACAATAGGTCCGGTACCGGCAATAGATGTAAAATGGTGGCCGAAAATTACACCACGTTTAGTAGGAACATAGTCCATTCCATCCTCAAATTCCTTCGCCGGTGTAATGTTATCATTGGTCAGTTTGAATATCTTACTGCCAATGAATTTACCGTACAAATTGTAGGCTGCTATATAGCCAATAAAAACCGCTATCATAATCAGCACTGCATCCATAATGACCTCCTGTTGTTTTTTTATAATAACCTGACAATTTTTATACCACAGAAAGAGCATTTGTCAAGCTGTTATTCTACACCTAACATAATGATTATTCAACTTCACCCTGTATCAGAATTTAACTATTTTCACAAATATATACTGTTTTTAATATATGAAATTATACTGCAGAAACAAATTAATTATATTGTTAAAAATCAAAGATTCAAAAAATACCTTATTAAACCAGAATCAGAGATACCCGCCATAAAACAAAAAAGATGTAACGGTTACGTGATAAAGTTGCTTTCCCCTGAAGATTGGCTAACTTTTAAACAGATACCCTGCACTTTTATAACAGCAAAACTGTTGCACGGTATATCAAGGGGGTTTAATATGAACAGGAACAGTGCATGGTTTAACAAAAACACAGTAAGATTTCTGGCCGGCGGTCTTGCTGTATTTGCAGTTTTCGAAATCTGTGATTTCATTATTCACGGGCCTATCCTTGGCAGTTACTATAACTCTCTCACTGGACTGTGGAGACCGGAGATGATGTCCTTGATGTGGATAATGCATCTCAGTACTTTTATCTTTTCATTTCTAATAATGTTTATATTCATTAAAGGTTATGAGGACAGGGGCCTTCCTGAAGGGGTAAGGTTCGGTATAATGATTGGCCTGATAACCGCGGGAATGGGTGCATTATACCAGTACGTTGTTTACCCCATCCCTTTTACCCTTGTTATTCAATGGATTGCATACGGACTCATTGAGTTCATTTTAGCAGGACTTGTAGCAGCGGCAATTTACCGTCCCGTACCGGAAGAAGAGAAAGAATCTGAAGAAGACGAAGACGATCTTGAAATTGTTGATTAAAAGTAATTAAAATACGGGCGGTCAGAAAAGGCAGCCCGTATTCCCCGCCGGATCTGTAAAAAAAAACCAGACAAAATTTATCGACTCCCCCATGCAAAAACTAAAATACGGAGTATGCCGGTAAATTATTGTTGACTAATCAACCATAATTTACTACCCTTATACCATGAAAAAAACTGTAAAAGATTCTATCGGTTACCTTACAGCTCGTGCTTCATATGCACTTGCCTCACAGGTATACCGAAATTTTCAGAAACAGGAAATAGATCTTCCCCATGCACAGTTTATAATTCTACGCCATTTATACGAAAATGACGGCATGACACAGCAGGAGATGGCAGATTCCCTTTTTAAAGACAAGGCGGCAATTAAAAGAACGGTTGAGAGCCTCATGCTGCGGGGTTATGTTTCACGGGTGAAAAAGGGTAAAACATTTAAAATATTTCTCACTGCCTCCGCAAAAAAAATTAAGGGAACGGTACAGAAAATTGCTGATGCTACTATCAGACAGTCTTTAAAAGGGGTAGATGCCGCTGAATATGAGATATGCCTTGATGTTCTGAAAAAAATTACAGAGAACCTTAAAACTGCCGGTTAAAAAAACTGAAAAGGAAAAAACATGAAAAAACTGAATCCGGGACAGACACGAATTTTAAAAATAATCCACCTCCTTTTTTTTATCTCATGGATAGGAGGGGGTATTGCCCTTATGTTCCTGATGTTCATTGCACAACCAGCTGTTCCTGATGATATTTACATGAAATTCCGTTCCATGCAGGTCATTGACGATTATATAATTATCCCGGGTGCGCTGGGTTCCCTTACTACAGGGCTCGTATATTCTGTCTGGACAAACTGGGGGTTCTTCAGACACAGATGGATCACTGTGAAATGGGTTCTTACAATAGCCCAGATACTCTTCGGCACCTTTGCGCTTGGCCCGTGGCTCAACGGTAATGTCGATATCGCCATTAAGGCAAGAGGAGCTGCCCTGGCAGACCCGCTATTCCAGGCCAATATATCCCATATAGAGTTCTGGGGAGCAATACAGGTGCTCTTTCTTCTGTTCATGATGATCATTTCGGTTATTAAACCGTGGAAAAGAGCTGCTAAAAATTAAAAATGAATGACATTCCTGTCATATTTTAAAAAATGCTTTTCAATTCATTCATAAAAGTTTAAACCTGCACATGTAATACATCCCTGAGGGTGGCTAAAAAATCGATTTTCTTTTTTTGTCATTCCGGTTTTGCAACTTCAATTAGTGGAGCAAACACTATGTTTGCCTGCCGGCATAGAATAGGATGTTCTAATAAAGCCGGCCAAATACCGGAATCTCCTGATTGAATTAGTTGTATGAGATACAGGCATTTTACCCCGAGAGTACTTCTTCGCTACACTCAGGGTGCGCACGCTACAGCCGGTATGACGAAGAAATTACTTTTGGGACACCCTCCTTAATACAACAACAGTAATCGGAGGAGTTCAGTGAAAAAAGCTAAAATTGCGTTCATAGGTGGTTCCGGGCTTTACGATATTGAGGGCGCGAAGCTCATCGAACAGGTTGACATAGACACACCATGGGGCAAACCATCTGACAAAATAGACATAGTTGATATCGACGGCACAACAGTGGCTTTTCTTCCCAGGCATGGCAGGGGACATGTACATGCACCGCACCAGCTCAATTTCAGGGCGAACATAGCTGCTCTGAAGATGATCGGAGCGGAGGAGATTATCGCCTTCTCTGCGGTGGGAAGCCTAAAGGAGGAAATCCCTCCAATGGACTTTGTTCTCCCGAACCAGATTATAGACAGGACAAAGGGGATCAGGCCCTCCACATTCTTTGAAGACGGAGTTGTCGGCCATGTCGGATTTGGCGATCCCTTCTGCAACAGACTGCATGATATAATACTCCCTGTGGCAAAAGAACTTGGGCTGAAGATGCACACAGATGAAACACTTATATGCATGGAAGGCCCGGCTTTCTCCACAAGAGCTGAAAGCAATCTTTACAGATCGTGGGGGGCAGGAGTGATCAATATGAGCACCATACCTGAATCAAAACTCGCCCGGGAAGCTGAAATATGTTATGCAGTCATCTGCATGAGCACAGACTATGACTGCTGGCATGAAAGCGAAGAGGATGTAACAGTTGAGATGGTTGTCAATAACATGAACACCAACTCCGCGAATGCGAAAAAACTTGTTAAAGCCCTTGCAAAAAAACTTGATAACGGCCGCAACTGCGGGTGCCATGAGGCTGCAAAATTTGCAGTAATCACAGCACCTGAAAAAAGAAATGCTGAAACAGTGAAGAAACTCAAGGCAATACTGCCCGATTATTTTTAGTAATCATTAAAAATACAAGAGCCGCGAAATTCGCGGCTCTTGTATTTAACAAGATATTAGGTTATTCCCATCAATAAAACATCGACAGGCCTGTTACAAAATCAACGGTATGTGATTCAGGTCTCACCTTCATGGATATGGCGGGGCTCTCCTGTTCAAGAACTCCCTTAACAAGATGATAATTAACACCGAACATAATACTCAAATCATAACTCAACTTTATATCAGCCCCTGCTGTTGCCTGGTATACAGTGAAATCCATGTGTGCTTCTGCTGTGTCGAATTCATCTTCTGATTCAGATTTATATTTTAGAACACTTCCTCCCGCACCAAGAGTGGTTCTTCTGCCAAGCTTATAAGTGACTCCGCCTTTTAACTGAAAAGCGTAATCAAGAGTCACATCGGTTGACACTTCATCAAGAGTGTAAATCTCTTCATTGCAGCGCTTCTCTTCATGTGTGTATGGCACCCCGGCAACAGCTTCAAAAGCAAAGGATAAATTATATGAAGGCTTAATATTAATTCCCGTTACAACACCCGCCCCCTCATCATTTATAAAATGAGTTGAAATCGATTCGTCATTTTTAACGCCATTAAATTTATCATCATACCTGTATTCAATATTTTCAAAACCGTATCTGCCGCTTTTTATTCCAGCACCAAATTCCAGAAGTCCCCCGGTATAAAAAAAACCAGCAATTACACCTGATGTTACACTCATCTGATCCGAATCAACAACTGTATGTTCAACAAGAGCTCCTCCAGTATAAGATTTCGAATCAGTTTCCTTTATAATCTCAGAGCCCTGAGTCTCTATTTGAAGACCAACGGAACTCCTGTTGCCCAGCCTGTATGAATAAGAAAGCAGAAAAGATGCGCTGAAAACTTTCGTCTCCTCATCTGATATATATTCTGTTAATAAAGCCTGATTCTCAAGAGTGATTTTATTGCTGCTCAATACAATCTGTCCATCCCCCCCTTTTGTAATACCAATACCCCAGGAATGTTTCCCCGTATGATAAACCGAAGAGAGGATGAAAGCGCCGTTATATTTCTCGTCGGTTTTATTTGAGGCATCAAAAACAACTCCACCTGATTCAGCATCAATATCGGAATCTGAATCTACAAGATATGAATATATGTAACCTATAGAGATATCATCCCTTGTCCTGAACGACATCAGTGCCGGACTACGCAGAGCGTTAAATCCGCTGTGAGGATCAACACTTGACATATTGCCTGAAAATACACTCTCCGCATGCAGCGCAATTCCTGCGGCCAGAAATAAAATTATAATAAAAAATATCTTTTTATTCATAACGGTTAACATTTTCTCGCAAATAAAATACATGATTAAACATTGCTCTTTAAAATTTAAAAGCAAAAAATAACTTCAAGACTCAGTTTTTAAACGGCAGGAACAGGCTGTATATAAATTACTTAAAATAATAAATAACTCCCTCATTTAATTTTAACTTTTAATATCTTATTAATAAATAAATGATAATAAAAATTTTAAAATTATTTAAGAAAATAATGCTATTGCCAAAGAAATATTTTAAAAAATTGTATCAAGCCACTTCAAATTTACCCTAATTTGTTAATAAAATGAACATTCATTTGTTAAATGTTTCATTATGGTTAATTTTAATCAATTTTTTTAAAATTTCTTTTTATTAGATTTGACAATTTTGAGGGATGGAAATCTTCTTGTCATTAGTTAATAGCATTATTATATGATAGACATGAGTGAAAAGTGGTTAATAAAATTACACTTTATACAAAATTTTTAAAAAAAATTTACAAAAGCTATTGACTAGACTGGTATTTAATACTTATGTTAAGTACAACACACACCTTATACGGAAATAGTTTACTATTTTTGTATAACTCAATCAAATCCTCATAAAAAAGAACCGGCAAACTTTAAGCAGCCCACCCCGGGCTGTATTTTTTTTCTCTAATGACAGCAATCAATAGATTGACATCTTTATTGTTCTAATCCTTATTAGTATTATATATATATAGTTTCTAATATGTCAGAGGCAAGCCATGAAACAAAACTATAACGCCAGAGAAACACTTCTCATAAAAACCTCCTTTTCATACATGGTATCTTTTTTTATTACCATGACTGTTGGAGTTTCCTTCCTGTTTATCAGTAAAGTAGCAATTACCGAGACTATCGCACCTATAACTATCACACTGATATGCTGCAGTTTATCTTTTATTTCTTACAGACTTATTAAAAATAAAAAAGATGCAACAATCACGATCTGGATTACAACTCTTCTTTCAGTCGCTATACCTCTCGTCGCTAAGTTCAAATACGCGGCGTCCCTGGGATGGACCTTTGCGCTTTCATCATATAATTCATCGGCTCTTCTGGTTATAATGGTCTTCCTCAGCTCCCTCTACCTTCGTGAAAAGCTTTTGCTGACAATAACAACTATATCAACAGTTATATGGTCCCTTTTTATTTATCTCGCTGTCATAAACGGTGCTGATTACTCTTTTGACGCTTTTAAAAACGGTGAAATTTTCCATGGCGTTGTCATGACAAGGGAAATATTCTTTGTTGCCACAGGTGTTCTAATACCGGCAATTTCATACCGCTGGGTAATGATAGTAAACCAGTTTGTAAATAAAACAATGGTTCAGAACAAAGAAATTCAGACGCGGATAGACCAGATGCAGGAGATGAACGGAGTAATTAAAGACGAAGTAACAACTCTTTTCAGCGAAGTGGAATCCCAGAATGATCTTATAGTTAAATTTAACGAAAAAATGCAGAGCCAGGCAGCCACCTTTGAAGAAATATCTGCAACCCTTGAAGAACTGCGGGGCTCATCCGAAAGCATACACAATACCACTATCGAACAGATTGACGGCAACGTCAGGATGGATGAAATAATTGATGACTTTAAAAACATCAAAACAGAAACAAAGACAAACCTTAACTCAACCTATACAGGCATACAGAACGTTTCCGACAAAACAACTCTTGCAAATGAAAAACTCACTGACGTTGAGGAAACAATGAATACAATTGCAGCACAGAGCGGGAAAATATCCGATACAGTTTCAATAATCATAGATATTGCGGATAAAATAAACCTCCTTTCACTCAATGCAAGCATCGAGGCTGCCAGGGCCGGGGAACACGGCAAAGGCTTTGCTGTTGTTGCGGATGAAATAGGGAAACTGGCGTTTCTAACAACTGAAAGTATAAAGGAGATAGAAAAGGTTCTGTCCCTTAATAATTCGGTCACCAAAAAGGGTGTTGATGTTATTAAAGACTCCTCCCTTGTGATAAAAGAGATGATAGACGAGATGTCAGGAAGTACGGGCAATATAAAAATACTTCAGGACTCCCTTATGGTTGAGGAAAAATATATAAATTCTATAATACGTCAGATGGAGGAGAATATAAACCTGGCCAAATCGATCTGCACAGGCACCGATGAACAGAAAAATGCCATAGAAAATACCAGCAATGCACTGGAGGACCTGAATTTAATCGTAAGCGAAATGGTATCAGAGATAAATGAACTGGCTCAGTCATCTTCCATAATTTTCCAGAGCGCAAAAGACCTGATGAAAAAATCAGAGGAAAACGTCTGATTATTTTTTTTTGAGAAATCCCAGAAGATCAGTTCTGGTAATAATTCCGACAATCTTCCCGTTATCAACAACAGGAAGATGACCTATGCTGTTGACAAACATCCGGTTTTCAATTGCCCTCATAGTATCATCGATAGAGCACGTTATAAGTTTTGTTTTCATATGCCCCTTGACAGGGGAATTCATTTGATTGTTCTTCCGACCCTTCATTATATCCCGTAATGTAAGCATCCCGGCTATTTCTCCCTCTGCGTTAACAACAGGGGCGCCTGAAAGCTCTGTCTCTTCAAGAAACTCAGACGCATCCCTGAGAGTCCAGTTTTCACTTATCGTAACAAGCTCTCTTGACATTATATCGCCCGCGGTTACCGCGTGCTCAAGATGCGATGTGAGGTGTTCCAGAAATTTTCTGAAAACCTCCTTCCCCTCCTCCTTCTTGACCAGAGCTGAGGCGGCCTTGGGATGCCCCCCTCCTCCGAAAGGCCTCATAATATCAAGCAGGTCTATGTTGTTCTTCTGGCTTCTTGCAATAATAATAGTACTTCCGGGTTTATTAAAATGGAATATACCGAATATCGCATCGGGATTCTCGATATTGAAGATCTCCTCAACAACGGCCGCAAGCCCGGCAGCCTGTTTTTCCATGGCCAGATAACTGAATACAATCTGATGCCCCTTAATGTCCTGCCATACCAGGGTATTCATAATATCATGGAAGAGTGAAAGCTGATAATCCTCACGCAGCGATTTTAAAAAATTATTCACAAGCTTGATGTCCGCCATCTGCTTCAGCAGGTATGAAGCCACACGAAAATCATCCCCTGTGACATTATCATGGGTAAAGTTCCCTGTGTCCGCGTATATGCCTGTCAATGCTATTGTTGCATCCTTGGGAGAGATCGACACCCTCCTTTTAATAAGCTCAAGGCCAATCATCGTTGTATTGGACCCGTAGTCGCCCTCATGCACCACCGCATTTTTAAATTCGCATGAATCCTCTGAATGATGATCATATATGATAACGGATGTGCTGCTGCTGTCAAAAAGTTCAAAGTACTCTTTAACTCTCGACGCGGACCTGGTGTCAACTATAACCGCATCCGTAACAGTCTCCCCTTTAATCTCATCCGGAGTCGCGAAATCAAGATGATAGTGATACAGGTTGTAGAGATTCTTGGCAGAGGGATGAATAAGCCTGCTCATTACAGGCGTATAATCGGGATAAAGGTATTTCACCAGCACAATAGAACCTATGCAGTCCAGATCCATGTTTGTATGGCCCACAATAATTTTCATAAAATATTACCGCCTGATAAATAGTGAATATTTTATTATTAAGCCAGGCAGTAAAATCCATCAACTTTTTTTTTAGATAAGATTATCTTGATATTTTAAATTCAAAATAGAGGGAAAAAAACGACGTGAAGTTTAATACAGCACACATTCATGTGAAAATAACCTGAGTTCCTCTTCAGTGAGGATTTTGAAAAAGGGAAGTATGCCTGTTATTGAAAAAAGCCTTTTCAGGGAATCCGACATCCCGGTAAGAACAAGATTTACACAGTAAATTTTTGTTTTCTTTTGAATTTTAACAAGGAAACCGATACCTGCTGAATCAATTGATGACAGCTCTGAAAAATCAATTATAACCATAGCGGGATAATGCTTCAGCCCTGACTCAAAACATTGCCATGCATGTTCTATTTCATTTACAGTGAGGCTTTCACCGGTTTTTATAGTTATGTTGCTGTTTTTCAGAAAATAATACATAAATATTGTTATTCCCCATTATTCTATCGGCATAAAAACAGGAAATCTTTAAAAAAATTTTCTCCGGTACTTTTTTTGTTAAATTAAAAATATGCTTTCCCTTTCAACCGCAGCCTGTTAAAATTGCTCTTATAGAAGAATGTGCGGCGGGCATACACAGGGCATAATCGAGACATGGAGAAGCTGAATTGAAAAATGGTAAAGCGCTTATACTGATAGTTGAAGACAATCCCATTAACAGCACTCTCTGCAGAAGCCTCCTCAATAAAAACGGATACGCAACCGAGGTATGCAATGACGGTGAATCCGCCCTTGTCTTTCTATCGACAAATTCACCCGATCTTATTCTTCTTGATATTATCATGCCCGGGATTGACGGTTTTGAATTCTGCGAATCACTGAAAATTCATCCAAGGCATAAAGATACGCCTGTTATTTTTTTAAGCGCCATGGATGACGAGGCAAGTATAATCAAAGGTTTCAACAGCGGCGGAGTAGACTACATAACAAAACCCTTCAGAACACAGGAACTGCTGGCGAGAACAAAAACTCACGTTGAACTCAAACGGGCCAAAGAAAAGCTCATAAAAATGGCCACTACTGATGAACTTACACGTCTCGCCAACAGAAGATATTTCATGGAAAGATTTAACAGTGAATTTGACAGGGTCAAAAGATACGAATCAAAATTTTCCCTTCTCATGATTGATATAGACCATTTCAAAAATATTAATGATACTTTCGGACATAAGGCAGGAGATAAAGCGCTGCAGGAAGCAGCTACTATAATGAAAAAATCTCTCAGGAGTTCAGACATTATCGGACGGGTCGGGGGGGAGGAATTTTCTGTCCTTCTCCCTGAAACAGATATTAATTCAGCACTGTATATAGCGGAAAGGCTGAGAAATAAGGTCGAAAAATCAACAATTGATCATGAAGATGTCAAAATATCAATAACCATAAGCATAGGCACAACCCAGTCTGATGCAGGAGATCATTCCGTGGATGACATAATAATCAGGGCCGATAAAGCAATGTATAACGCAAAAAATGAAGGGAGAAATAAAATCAGCTCTCTTTAGTTTCCATTGCTTCCCGCCTCCCTGTAAAACCAGATACTGTATAAAGAACAAGAGCCGTCCAGATAAAGGCAAAACTTACGGCATGAACATGAGTAAAAGGCTCGCCATAAATAAGCACCCCGATAACAAGAGAAAGCGTGGGCGCTATATACTGAAGAAACCCCACCCTTGATAAAGGGATTAATTTCGCACCACTTGAAAACAGGTAGAGAGGCAGAGCTGAAACTATACCTGAGCCAGCGAGAATCAAATCAGTAGAAAAAGAGATACTGCCGAAAGCACCTGTACCGCGGGATTTCATATAAAGAAGTACCGGTAAAGCGACCATTGTTAAAAGCATCGTTTCAATAGTCAAAGATGTAACTGAGTCAAGGTTTCCGATCTTTTTAAAAAGGCCATAAAGACCGAAACTGAACGCAAGGGTTATTGCTATCCAGGGGACACTCCCGAGGCTGAAGGTATTGTAGGAAACACCGCATATAGCGAGAACAAGGGCTACAGTCTGAAGACGGGTAAGCCGCTCCCTGAGAAAGACCATCCCCAGGAAAACAGATACAAGGGGGTTAATATAATAGCCGAGGCTTGCTTCCACTATCCTGTCCGTATTAATCGCATATACATAGGTAAGCCAGTTCAGGGCAATCAGGGCGGATGTCAGATACACAAGAAGCCTCAACTTCCTGTTCGCAAGAATATTTCTGAACAGACTCCCCCTCCCCGCAAGGAACAGAAAAGATGCGGACACAAGGAAACTCCACATGACCCTGTGACAGATGATCTCCTCTGCAGGAACAGCTTTAAGCTGTTTCCAGTATCCGGGAAGAAGACCCCACATTACAAAAGCGAGAAAAGTAAAAACAGTTCCCTTCATGCTCAGGGCCGGATCATTTATAATTTTAAAGTTCAAAAATATATCCAGTAATATCCATTGAAATAATTAACATAGGCTGATTTTAAGCATTAGCCGTCAATCCTGAAAATGCATTGACCTGATAAAAATTTTAATTTTAAGAAAAAATACTCTCTGCAGGATGAGAAAAAATTAGTGACTTAGAGGGTTAAGAATTATATTTAGTTTTATACTTTACGTTTATTGTCCCGTTTCCAGGTATTAAATTTAATATATGAATAATAACTTTACACCATACCTGATTCCGCCGCTGCTATCATTGATAACAGGTTATATTCTCGCAGCAGTTTCCATTACCAGGAAAAAGCTCAGCGAAGAAAATATAATGCTTTCAATGATCTGCATCTGGTGGACTCTTCTGTCATGGGCATTTATCTGGCATAATATCGAAACAGATACCCTGGTATTAATGAGTGTTGAAAGGATTGTTCACACTTTTTATGTCTTTACTCCCGCGGTCACACTCCTCTTTTTTCAGACGATTACAGGACTGAAAAACCGCATTATATTATTATTAACATTTTTAATATGCACCGTGATATCCGCGTATGTTCATACAGACCTCTATTTCTACGGATTCAGACATTATCCATGGGGAATGATAGCGACACCGGGTCCTGCTTTTTATCTCTTTGCAGCATACGGCAATCTCCTGACTTTTTACATAATATATCTTATAATCAAAAAACTTAAAACTGAAAAAAACAGGCTCGTAAGGCTGAAAATAAACTACCTCATGATCTCCTACCTTCTCTCTCTCCTCCTCTCAATGACAAATATACCGGCCATGAACGGAATAAATTTTTACCCGTTGAGCAACTTTATATTCATCCCCCTGGGCATCATGACATACGGGATTGTAAAATACCGGCTTATTAACATCAGTATCGCCCTGCAGTATTCAATATTCTGGGCCATACTTTCATCAGTAGTCGCTATACCTAACATCTTCATCTTCATACATATTCAAAAATTTTTCCCCCGCCTGAACGCGTTTATACTGATGCTGATTTTTATAATCTGGTTTGCCGCAAACTATTTCTATTTTAACAGGATTCAGCCTGTTATAAACAGAATGCTTAATAGAAAACATTTTAACCTTAAAGAGACAGAAAAAAATTTCATGAGAGATATAGGCCTCCTGAAAAATCTTGAAAACCTTATCCGCGAAGTAACACAGATTCTGAAAAAAAACCTGGAACTCAGTCATGCCAGACTTTTCCTCAGGGGAACAAACAGGAATTTTTTCAGAAATGAAGAAAGCGATAATATCAGGATAAATGATGCCACCCTGGAATTCCTTGCCGGTTTCCAGGAGATATATATTCAGAAAAGTATTCTTGAAACAGAAATCAATCCGGATTTCTCATCAGCAGAAATATTATCTCTTCTCAACGATCACGGCAGTGAATACCTCATACCTCTTGTTAACCAGAAAGAACTGATTGCGCTTATATTCCTTTCCGAAAAAACAGACAGCAGGCAATTCAGCGGAGGCGAAATACGCTTTATAAAAAACATCAGCGCCTACGCGGGAATATCACTGGCGAACTCTGTAATGTTTCAGACCCTGACAGAGATAAAGGATCACCTGGAATTTATGGTTGAAGAGAGAACAGCCCTTATTGAGCAACAGAAATCCGAGCTGGAAAGTGACGTGCAGCTCGCGCGTAAAATACAGATGTCTCTGCTGCCAAAAAATATCCCCTCTATAAAAAAAGCACGTGTAGCCTACAGATATCAACCGGTAATGGGTGTAGGGGGGGATTTTATTGACGTGCATTACAGGGAAGGGATGGACGACATGGGACTTTTTATATGCGATGTTTCAGGTCACGGCGCCTCCTCCGCCATGATAGCATCCATGGTAAAGATGTCACTTAACTCATGGGGAAAGTACATCCAGAAACCGGGTGAAGCCTTTGCTGAAATGAAAAGACTTTTATCCGGAAAGATAGGGGATAACTTTCTCTCAGCCTTCATGTGCAGTATAGACCTTAATACAGGGATAGTTACCTCTGCATGCGCGGGACATCCGCCTATGATCATTCTCAGAAAAAACGGCGATACGGAATTAATAAAACCGAAGGGTAAAATTATTTTAGACATTGCCGAGTCGGAATACGAAGAGAACAAAAACAGGCTGAATACCGGCGATATGGTTATACTTTATACTGATGGAGTTCTGGAGGCAAGGCTCTCTTCAGGAGAAATGCTTGGAGATGACCGGTTTATAGAGATGCTTAAAAAATATACAGGGCTTTCCCCCTACGCACTCTGCAGCAGCATATACGATGAAATATTCAATAAAAGCTATGAAACAGTAATCGAGGACGACTTCGCGCTGCTGGTTGCGGAGTATACCGGCTGAGTTACGGCTCTCTTTTACATTTCATTTCACCCGGTAATACAATCAATCACGCTTTTAATATGAATTGCAGTTGTGTTAAGAAAGGGTATCCCTGTTGAATCGCTCTCCTTTTTTTTAAGAATAAGAGGGAGCTCCGTACATCCCAGTATAACTGAATCGATCCTCTCCGCTGAAATCATCCCGCTGATTATATCCATAAGTTTCTTTCTTGAATTATCCGTCACTTTGCCGAAAACCAGCTCACCGAAAATTATTTCATGGACCGTCTCCTGAGACCCGGGGTCCGGAACCGCAACAGAAATATCCATCTCTTCAAAAACCGAATCATAAAATCCGCTTTTCATCGTAAAAGTTGTGCCAAGAAGTCCGCATCTTTTAAGGCCGCGCCTGGAGGCCTCAGCACCGGTTTCACGTACAATACTGATCATCGGTATCGGGGATTCTTTCTCAATTTCATTAAAGGCAATATGCGGAGTATTGGATGACATCAGTGCGAAATCAGCGCCGCCATCCTTAAGGGAATTGACCGCCGAAGATATATAATCAACAAGACCCGGACGATCTCCTTCCTGGATAAAACTGATCATCTTTGTCATGTCAATACTGTGGACAATTATCTCGGGATAACTTCCGTCTGTAATTATCTCCCTGTAGCCATTAATAATCCCTTTATAATAATCAACAGTTGCCTCAGGGCTTATACCCCCGATAATCCCGCACTTTTTCATTTTGCTTATCCTTTCATTAATAATACTTTCTCTTTATAAAAATAAATAATATTGAAAAAACAAAACACAGATGAACACAGATTTTAAAACAGCTTACCGTTTAAGAGGCACTATCCGTGTCTATCTGTGTTAAATTATTTATTCTTAATCCCCTGTGCTTTTACGCTTTAACGTTTTTCGAAAGCACTGTTTAAATTACCCCAGAGCCTTGTTCCACTCCGCGATCCTGTCTGCAAGCCCTGTAAGGAGAGCGTCCGCGTCACCATCGATTGTTATAGTTTCAATTGTATCGTTCTGCCTGATACTGTTAACAATCTCCTGATCACTCTCATCCACTACAGCGCCGAATACCGTATGTTTTCCGTCAAGCCACGGAGTAGGTACATGTGTTATAAAAAACTGGCTGCCGTTTGTATTCGGCCCGGCGTTTGCCATTGAAAGCTTGCCCGGTTTATCATGCTTCAGCTCAGGGGTGCATTCATCTTCAAATCTATAGCCGGGGCCGCCTGTACCGTTGCCTGTGGGACATCCGCCCTGAATCATAAAATCAGCTATTACCCTGTGAAATTTCAACCCGTCATAAAAGCCTTTCTTTGCAAGGTTAACAAAATTCGCCACTGTTACCGGCGCTTTATCATCAAAAAGATTAAGTTTTATTTCTCCCTTTGATGTTTTAATTGTTGCTGTAAGATTGCCCATTTTTTACATCCTGATTTAAAAAATTTTTAAATTTCCCGGATATCCCCATCCTGAAAATTCTCTGCCAACTATTACCGGTAAATATATTACTGTCAAGAAATGTATAACACCCGCAGGGCGCTCTTTAATAACTAAAACCGGACAACACAGAAGACTGATTATAAAAATAATAAAAAAAACAGATTTTTATTCAACCAGGAACATCTTTTTTGTTCAAATATCAAGTAAGGAGGTAATGTTATGTTTAATCCCACAAATATACTCGTTACAACTGACTTCAGCATGGAATCTGATAAAGCCTTATCAGCAGCTGCTGATATTGCCAAAAAATATCATTCCAGGATTGAACTGCTTTATATCCTTGATGATATCCAGGATTGCATGGAGGGCTACTGCATACCAGAAAAAGACCTTATTGCTGCAAAAAAAGAACTGATGAAAACCGCCCGCAAAAAAATGGACGAGCAGATCAGCAAGGTTTCCATTTCAAAGGATATCCCTGTGGAAGAAAATGTAAGGTTCGGTTTTCATTTTGACCAGATAATCAGGGAAATTGATGATAAAAAAATAGATCTTCTTGTAACAGCCCCTCATGAACATCATAAAGGATGGCATCTGCTTTACCCCCATCTCACTGATGAGCTGGCAAGAAAATCAAAATGCGAAACCCTGCTTATAAGGCACTAAAAACAGCAGCGTATTCCGTCTTTGAGCAGAAAATACTCACTTAAAAAGGAAGATATTTTCCTATGTATCGGGATGAAAAATTTTTGACTAAAATTATTACAAATACTTACAAATTTTTACTCTGAAAAATTAAGAGAGTTGATTTTTACCATCGGCTTTTTTAATATTAAATAAGATCAGTATCTATTCCTAAAATCATATCAGGATAAAATAATATTATCCTGCTTTAGAAAAGAGGATCATATTATTCATATTTCTGCACTGAAAATGATGATAAGGAATTATTACTGTAATAAAATATATAAATATTTCTTAAAATAGTGAGAGGTACTTAATGAAAAAATTTCGATTACCAATTTTTTTATCTTTAACAATCCTTTTTCTTATCTCTAGCTCATTTGTCTCATGTACAAAAAAGGAAGCTGAGAGCGGCAAATCTCTCATGATGTCCACAACAACAAGCACAGACAATACCGGCCTCCTCGATGTCCTTGCTCCTGAATTTAAAAAGGACACCGGAATTGAACTGAAATGGACAGCAGTGGGAACAGGAAAAGCCCTTGAAATGGGTAAAAACTGTGACGTTGATGTTCTCCTTGTACACGCACCTGCTTCAGAAAAAAAATTCGTTGATGACGGATACGGTGTCAACAGGACTGAACTTATGTATAATGACTTCGTAATCATAGGCCCTAAAAGTGACCCCGCGAAGATAAAAGGGCAGAGTGTAAGCAAGGCAATGCAGACCATAAGCAAAAAGAAGGCCAGGTTCGCAAGCCGCGGAGATAATTCGGGAACTCATAAAAAAGAACTCACTCTGTGGAAAGACTCCAAAGTGGCCGTGCCTGAAAAAGAGGAATGGTATATTCAGACAGGACAGGGTATGCTGCAGACAATTAATATTGCGGCTGAAAGAGATGCATACACCATGACTGACAGGGGGACCTATATTAAATACGAAGCAAACCATAAAGGAAATCCTCCCCTGGTTATAGTTGTTGAAAACGATAAATCTCTTTTCAACCAGTACAGTGCAATTGAAGTAAACCCGGCTAAATGCGCACAGGCTAAAAACGAATTTGCAAAACAGTTTATCAGCTGGATGGCTTCAGATAAAGGACAGAAGATGATAGGGGATTTTAAACTTATGGACAAACCCCTTTTTACACCAAACGCAAAAAAATAATTTACACACCGGTTGTTTATTTACCATATTAAACTTCTGAGTCTTCAAAACAGACTCAGAAGTTTAAGAACTACCCGGACAATAAGCATAAAATGGAATATCTTGCACAGGGATTTATCAGCGCATTTAAACTGCTCATCTCGGGTGACGAGCAGACTTACAGTGCTGTTTTCACAACAGTGAAAGCCTCATCCCTGTCAATCTGCATAAGCCTTATCATAGGTCTTCCTCTCGGTTTTATACTGGGCTATTACGATTTCCCCTGTAAAAAACAGATAAGAGCTGTAGTTGATACGCTCCTTGCTCTTCCTACAGTTGTCGTCGGTCTCTTAGTGTATGCCTTTGTGACTAAAAAAGGCCCCCTTGGAGATTACAACCTGCTTTTTGAAATTTCAGGAATAGTGGCCGGGCAGGTTATACTTATCCTTCCAATAGTGGTGTCACTCAGCGCCACTGCAATTGAAAGTCTGGATGAAAGGCTTAAAAACACTCTTATCACCCTGGGCGCCACGGGAAACAAAATTATTCTGAGCAGTCTCTTTGAAGCGCGTTTCGCCATAATGGCAGCAGCGGTGAACGCCTACAGCAGGGCCATTGCAGAGGTCGGAGTATCCATGATGATCGGTGGCAACATAAAGTGGCACACAAGGACAATAACAACAGCTATAGCCCTTGAAACCGGCAAAGGACAGTTCGCCATGGGTATAGCCCTGGGGATAGTGCTGCTGTGTATAGGCTTCTTTGTAAACTGGGTACTTATTTTCTTCAGGAAGAGGGCATAGGCATGAATAAAACTCCTCTTTATGAACTGAAGGATATAAAACACACATACAACCGGTTTATGCTCCGCATACCTGAACTTATAATAGAAAGGGGAGACTCAATCGGCCTGGCCGGCCCGAACGGGAGCGGCAAGAGTACACTGATGCGCCTTCTGGCACTGCTGGAAGAACCGGCCCACGGCTCTGTTGCCTTTCACCCTTCCGGCGAAAGAAAAACATCTGTTACTATGCTGCAGCAGGATCCCTACCTGCTTAAACGCTCAGTTTATGATAACGTATCTTACGGACTTAAGATAAGAAAAGACAGAAGGAGTCTTAGAGAGAGAGTTGCCGAATCCCTTGATCTTGTGAACCTTGACCCGGCAAAATTTATGCATAGAAGCTGGTATGAGCTCTCCGGGGGGGAGGCACAGAGAGTTGCACTTGCATCGAGAATTATACTTAAACCTGACGCCCTCCTGCTTGATGAACCGGTGGCCAACGTGGACACGGAAAGTTCATACGCAATAAGTGAAGCTGTAAAAAAAATGAGGGAGATGCATTCAACCACTCTTATCATTTCCAGCCATGACATATCATGGCTGAACAATATAACTGACAAAGTATTAAAGCTGCACAATGGCAGAATAACCGGTGCGGGGAACATCAACATTCTCCCGGGGCCATGGATTAAAGGTGAAAAAGGCCTCTGGCAGTATACTCTTCCGGAGGGGTATTCCGTATACGCAACAGAACCTCCTGAACCCGATTCAATCGGCATACTGCACCCTCATGAGATAATAATCTCAGACAGGAAAGTTAAGAACATATCAGCGGTAAACAAAGTTCCTGCGACCGTAAAATTAATGGTTAAGGAGGAGAAGACAGGGAGTATACGTGTTGAAGCCGATGCTTCAGGGAGGATTATAAATATTGAGATTACAGAGGAAAGTGCAAAAAAAATGCAGATAATTCCCGGTAAAAAAATCTTCCTTATCTTCAAGGCAACATCAGTTATCTGGCACTGAGATACCATCGGCATCCAGCCCGAGAAGGAGAGCCGCATTACCACCTGCTATCATCCTGAAAGCCTCCTCCGAGCCTGAATTTATCCTTATATCATCAATATACCTTTTTACTCCAAGCAGGGGATAATCACTGCCGAAAAGTATCTTTTCGGGAGGGATAATAGCAAGGGAGGAACTGTAAACAGTACTGCTGTAAATATAGGGCGTGGCAGCCGTGTCATACCAGACATTACTCAGGGCCTCTCTCACCTCCGGCATAAGCTCATAAAAAACCATACCCCCTCCCCAGTGGGAGAGTATTATACGGCACTCCCTGAACCGGGAAATAAGCCTGTAAAACGCCGCAAGATCCGGCTCATATTTCCCTGGGTACATGTGCCCCACCGGCTCGTTTAAATGTATGCATACAGGAAGGGAGAACTCTGTTGCAGACTCAAAGACCTCCTGCAAAAACCTTTCACCATCTCTGTCCAGGCCTGTATCGTAAAAGGCAATCTCCCCTATACCGTAAAGCCCGGAACTTTTTATCTCCCCCGCAACTTTCCGCACAGACCCGATGTCACCGCGCGGCACCATGCCGAAAGGAAAAATTTTTCCCTTCCCGTCCTTCAGTGAATCGCACATATATTCATTATGCATTCTACAGAGGCTTTCATCAGACCATGGAAAACTCATGGCCACAGCGCCGCGCAGACTGTTCTCATCAATATAATCAATCAGTACTCCCGCATCGGCAAGCCTGCTCTTCTCTGAAGAATAGAGGATGCTGAATGAAGGATCATTTAAAAAATCCCCCCTGTTTTTAATAATCCTGTCCGGAAAAATATGCGTATGAAAATCAATTATCACAAAATACCTGCCGTTTGTTTCAAACTTCAGCTGTCGGATCCCCGTTTATCCTCTTTAGCCTTCAGCATATTGCTTATTGTTATAAGAAGCCTCTCCCTGTCAACAGGCTTACCGATAAAATTATTCATTCCCGCCTCCCTGCACATGGTTATATGATCTCTGTACGCATGGGCGGAGAGGGCGACAATAACTGTATCTTTATTGGGATTGTCAGTGTTACGGATCATCCTTGTAAGCATAAGGCCGTCAAGGTCAGGCATGCTCAGATCCATCAGTATAATATCAAACAGCTCAGTATCCGCCTTTTTAAGCGCGTCAATTCCGTTGGGAGCCTCCTCAACAACCGCCCCGGCATTTTTAAGCACTGAAGCAAAATAAAACCTGTTTACAATATTATCTTCAACAAGCAGCATCTTTTTACCCGGAAGCAGGCCGATATTCCCTGTCTCTTCAAAATCAGACTCGAAAGCGTCATCTGCCGTTTTATCCACGGGAAGTATAACAGTAAAACTGGAGCCCTCCCCCGGTTTGCTTTTTACTGATATTGTCCCGCCCATAATAGATACAATCTGGCTTATTATAGAAAGCCCCAGGCCAAGCCCCGTCTGGCTTTTGACATAATCAGTGTCCTCCCTTGAAAACGGAATAAATATAGATTCAATTTTTTCAGGCTCGATCCCTATCCCTGTGTCACGCACTTCAATGGTAAGTTTATCGCCTGAATCAATAACCAGATCAACCTCCCCTCTCCTGGTATACTTTACAGCATTCATTATAAGGTTTATTATTATCTGGAACAGCCTGGTTTCATCACTTGCAACAATCGCGCCCTCCGGACACAGACTTGCTTTAAATTCAAGCCCCTTATCCCGGATACTGTCACCTATACTTGCTGTAATCTGCGATATAAGATCCCTGAGATTCACCGGCCCCTTTTTAATTGATATCTGGTTGTTTTCAATAAGTGTAAAATCGAGTAAATCCTGTATGATGAATGACAGGCTTTCACCGGACCTCTTTATCATCCTTATCATACCGGCATCTTCATCCGTAATACCCTTTGAAAGCATCAGGCCGGATATGCCTATTATCCCGTTCAGCGGTGTTCTCAGCTCATGGCTCAGGTTGGCAAGAAAACGGTTCTTTGCGCTGTTCGCGTCCTCCGCCGCTTTTTTTGCCCTCTCCAGTTCTTCGTTTCTTTGAGTAAGGATGTTCTTTATCTCTTCAAGTTCCGCATTACGGGCATTGAGTTTAGCACTCTCTTCAGCCAGTTTTTCTGTTCTCTCCTCCACTTTCATCTCCAGCGACCGGCTCAGCTGCCGGTTTAACTTCAATTCATTCTGTGTAATATTGAGAGCCCTGTTTGTTATGGACATGTTGAAATAGGCCACTGAAGAAATGATCACAAGAGAGATCAGGTTGTTCAGGGTACCGGCTATGAGATTGTATTTTGTCGCCGGGATAGTATATGCTGCGGCATAAATATGAAGAGACAAAGTCAGCAGAAAAAATATCAGGCATGTCAGAATAATCATTTTCCTGGTACCGAACATCGCCGCAACCGCAATAACCGCAAACATCAGTGGGGCAAAATTGTTCAGACCTGCCTCAATCTGAATACTTACCCGGAAAAGGTTTCCCGCCACAGTAAGCAGAATGCTGAAAATAATATCAGTATTGGCTGCTGTAAAAAACATACCTTTGCTAATCAGTACAGTACCGGCTAAAAGTATGAAGATGAAAATAATATCAATGACAATTATAGCTGCCAGGTTGTGTGAAAATGTAAGATAGAGCCTGTAAAAATTGATAAACAGGTACAAAATCATTACCGGAAGCATTATAAGGTGGATATTCAGCAGAACATAGGCTTTCTGCTGAATAACGAATGAGGCATTTATATATGCTGAAAGAAATTTTTTTCTTATAAAACCTTCTTTTATAGCCTTTTGCATTTTAATCTCATTTAAAATTTAAAAAATTTTTAATAAAAACCCGCTGCCACATTTTACAATATAACATCTTGAATTTGATTCATGTAGATTTTTTATGATTACCGGAGTCATGGAGGCCACTGCCAAGAGACCTGAACCTGTCTACTAAAGTTCAACCGGCTCTATACAAATCAATAAAAAATCAAACCCCCTATTGTAAATATTCTAAAAATATTAATAGCCAGTAAAATTAATTTCTATTTTTACTTCTACAACTATTTATTGATTGACATAATTTAAGCTATACAATATTTTTCATTTATTTTTACAGCAAAATATCAGTTTTTATTACAAAAATTTTACAACAAGTAAGATTTATACATTTTTTCGGAGAAATATATGAACAGTGGAGCACAACCCAAAGACAGAAGGATAAAAACAGAGTCCTGGAAGGAAGATTATAAAGCCAAGCTTATATCAGCCGAAGATGCCGCAAAATTAATCCATTCAAACGACAGGGTCTTTGCAGGCGGCGGAGTTAACATACCGAAGGCATTCTCGACAGCAATGGGAGCCAGAGCTGCAGAACTTGAAAATGTGACAATATATCAGGGTTTTGCCATGGCCCTGTATGACTACATGAAGCCTGAAGCAAAAAACAGCTTCAACATAGAAACAATGTTTGTCGGCCCTCTTGAAAGGATATGCATGGAATGGGGCGTGGGGTCATATAAACCTCACAGCTTTTCAGATCTTGGCGAAGTTGCCAGGAGAGCGGCACCGAACAGGGTGGTTTTTTCAGCCACACCGCCCGATAAGGACGGCTACGTAAACAAATCATGTTTCGGATCTTTCCTCCCAAGAAAGGAATGCCTTGAGCCTGCAGACATTGTTATCTGTGAAATAAACAGGCATCTGCCATGGTGCTGCGGGGAGGACTTCAAGGTCCACATTTCAGAGATTGATTATATAATTGAAAATGACAACCCGCTTTTCGAACTTCCGGAGACTCCGATTGCTGATGTGGAAAACAAAATGGCTGAATATATAGTAGATATGATCCCCGATGGTGCAACAATACAGCTGGGGTTCGGCGGCCTGGGCAACGCCATAGGACATATGCTCTACAATAAAAAAAATCTCGGCATGCATTCAGAGGTTGTAACTCCATCGGTAACTGAACTAGTAAAAGCCGGTGTAATAACAGGCGCGAAAAAAAATTTTTACCCGGGAAAAATAATAACCGCCTTTGCTGTGGGCACAAAACAGTTCTACGAAGACCTGGACAGGAATGAGCTCTTCGAATTTAAAGAGGTTCACTGGGTTAACCAGCCTGTAAATATAGCTAAAAATGACAGCCTTATTTCAATCAATAACACCCTGATGATCGACCTCACAGGCCAGGCCGCGTCTGAATCGATAGGGATAAAACAGTACAGCGGAACAGGAGGGCAGGTCAACTTCAACCAGGGGGCAAAGATGTCAAAGGGAGGCAAAAGGATTCTTGCCCTTGCGTCAACCTTCACAGACAAGGAGGGAAACATTAAATCAAAAATACTCCCCACACTCCCTGAAGGGTCCATAGTAACAACATCCAGGAATGAACAGGAGTATATTGTTACGGAATACGGAGTTGTAAACATTGCACTGGACTCAATTGCCACAAGAACTAAAAAGCTGATTTCAATAGCACACCCTGATTTCAGGGATGAACTTACCTTCCAGGCGAAAAAATATAACTGGATATAAACAGAACGGGGGGCTTAAGCCCCCCGTTCTGTTTCTTACTCTTCTATCTCTTCATCTTCAGGTTCAATTTTAATCTTGAAATTAAAATTTTTCATCCTCTTGTCCTTCTTCGCCCCGCTCATAACGAGTTTGAACAGAGGATCCACATTCATTATCGGCTGGGTTTTATCATCAGGGCACCCGTACATAAGCCATCTTATAACGATAAATTCAACACTCCCGATAAGAACTGATCTTATAAAATAAGGATCCATATCATTCTTCAGTTCACCTGAATTTATCCCTTCTTTTATAACATTTGTCATGATAGTATAATATTCAATGAGATCCTTATATATCTCCGTTTCCATAAATTTCTTATTTGTTTTAAGGGTCATAAGAGAAATGTTGGCAAAATAGGGATTATCCTGATAAAATTTACAAAGGTGATAAATCATACCCCTGAGCTTATTTACAGGCCCGTTTATATAGCTGAGATGAGAATCAAGAAGTTGCTTGCTCAGTTCAATTCCCTCTCTGGGTATAGAAAAAAGGAGATCCTCTTTAGAGGAAAAGTATTCATAAATAGTAGTATCTGACACACCAGTCTCTTTAGCGACGTCTGAGATAGTTGAATTCTGAAATCCTTTCTCTGAAAAGACCTTCTCCGCAGATTTAAGTATCTGTTCCCGTCTTGCCTCTTTTAATGATTTAACGCTCATATTTTTCTCCAATTAAAAAATTTACTGACTCTAATATATTTTTAATTATTTCAAAGACATTATAAGCTTTATGACAAAAAACATAATATTCCGAGTCAAGACTTTTTTATATTAACACTTGCACTTCTCTGGTGTATTTTAATTTACACCTATCCTATTATGTTTAGAAACTTCTCAAATCATCAGGTGCGGAAACACATAGGCTGCCGGTTTGCCAAAGTAATTGACTGTTTTATATAAAAAGTTATGATTCTGCCGGACAGAATTATATATTATACCCAGAGTAATCAATGGAGGATTCTATGGTGAGGCGAATCATATCGGCTACGGTCATTATTATTTCTTTTTCCGCTTTATCCGTAAACGCGACTACTGCGCCTATATCAGCAAAAAGCAGAATAACCGCTGTAAAACTTTTTACAAACAGAGCTGAGATTACAAGGACATCCAGAATAAGGCTAAAAAAGGGGATGAACTCCGTATTAATCGAAGAGCTCCCTGATAACCTTTATGACTGGTCGGTCAGAGGAAGTCTCCCTGAAAATTTCAAAGGTAAAATAATCTCCATGGAGATTTCCCGCCAGGCGCTGCTTGAAAAAAGAAGAAAGAAGATCGCGAAGATTGAGGAAAAACTTGAGGAGCTGCGGGACATTGACGCGAATCTGGCTGATGACCTTGACAATATAAAGGGACAGAACAACTTCATCAATTCCATAAATGAATTCACAAGGGAGACTGCATCAAAGGAACTGCAGACAAGAATTCCGCAAACTGAACTCTGGAGCAATACACTTAACTATACAGCGAAGAAAAAAAAAGAACTCCAGAACAGATCAAGAGAGATACAGAAAAAAAGAAGAGAACTTGCCAGGGAGATCCAGAAATGGGAATTTGAGCTTGTCCAGATCGGAGGAAGCTCCTATTTTTCAAGCTACCAGAAAATAAACAGGGCAATGGAAAAAAACATAGCAAAGACCGAGGTGCAGCAATATGCCGATGTTACAGATCAATATGCACAGCAGCAGAGTTATCTCAGAACTGATACATCGGGGATAGACACGGAAAAAAGGCTTCTTCTTAATATTTACTCCGCAACAGAAGATGATACCAATTTTCATCTTATCTACATGATACCGAAAACATACTGGCACATGATGTACGATTTCAGGGCAAGTAAAACAAATAATGAAATTGAAGTTATCCTTTACGCTAATATATACCAGAAGACAGGTGAAGACTGGGAAGGAATAACTTTAAGCCTGTCAACGGGGAAACCTCTTACGAATATTGCATTACCTCATCTGGCACCATGGTACCTTAATTCAAGAGGGCCGCGCAGAGATCAAATAGGAGGCTATTCAAAATTATACAAAAAAGCCAACGGGAAAAGCGGTTTCGCAATGGCTGAAGAAGATGAACTTGAGGATAAAAAAAAGGAAGGGGGAATGCCTCAATCAACTGTTAAGAAAGCCGGTTTAAATTTCGAAGTATCTTTCCCTGTTAAACAGACTATTCAGTCTTCTGAAAAGTACCAGAAAAAACTGATAAAATCATACACCCTTAAATCTTCAAAAGGCCTCAAGTATTATTTTGAAACAGTGCCTGAATCAACGGGTAAAGTTTTCCTCATGGCAAAAACAACAAACCAGACAGAGCTGCCGTGGCTGGGAGGAGAGGCGCAGGTGTTCCTTGAAAATGATTTCATAGGGAAGGTAAATATACCTGATACTCCTGTTGCCAAAGAGCAGGATCTTGTCCTTGGAATTGCGCCTGACATGACAGCGAAGAAGGAACTTGTGAAAAAGTTTAACGACACATCCGGGGTGTTCGGCGGCAACAACAGGGTAATATACTCCTATAAAATCACGGTTGAAAATAATTCAAGTGAGAAGAGGGAAATCATTGTTCTTGATAACTTCCCGGTGAGCAACAACAAGGAGATTGAAGTCGAAATAAAAAATCTTTCAATGAAGTTCGTTGAGGATGAAAAAATAAAAAAGACAACGGAATACAAACAGGGAATAAGAAAATACACAATGAGTCTCCCGGCAGGAGCAAAAAAAGAGATAACATATGACGCCGTTATAACGTATGACAAGGAACTGATAATAGACGGCCTGAAATAGGAGAAGACAATGAGAAAGACAAAAATTATATGTACCCTTGGACCATCCACCGATGATCCCGAGGTGCTCAGAAAAATTTTTCTCACAGGGATGGATGTAGGGCGCATGAACTTCTCGCATGGAAGTCATGAAGAACACCTTAAAAGAATTACCACTTTCAAAAACATCCGTTCCGAACTGAAAAAACCCGCCGCTCTCCTGATTGACACGAAAGGGCCTGAAATCAGGCTCCGCACCTTTAAAAACGGCGGGATTATGCTTAATGAAGGAGACCGGTTCACACTTACTACCGAGGAGGTTGAAGGTGATGAAACAAGAGTATCCATCTCATACAAAGGTCTTGTTAACGACGTCTCAAGGGGAGACAGGCTACTCATTGATGACGGCCTTATCGAACTCCGTATTACCGAAATCACCCCTATAGAGATTGACTGCGAAGTAATAAACGGAGGGGAACTGAGCAACAGGAAGGGGGTCAATGTTCCTGGAGTAACGATCAAACTTCCTTTCATGAGCGAAAGCGACAAGAAAGATCTACTCTTCGGTATAGAGAACGACTTTGACTATGTTGCCCTCTCATTCGTAAGGAGCTCTGAAGATGTAAAGATAGTGAGAAACTTCCTTTCAGAAAACAACGGCAGCTTTCTTAAGATAATCTCGAAGATAGAAAACAGGGACGGGGTGACCAATATCGATGAAATCATCCGCGTCAGTGACGGGATAATGGTAGCCAGAGGTGATATGGGTGTTGAAATCCCCTTTGAAGAAATACCGCATCTGCAGAAGATGATCATTAATAAAACCAGAAACGCCGGCAAGCCTGTAATAACGGCAACGCAGATGCTTGATTCAATGATAAGGAATCCCAGGCCCACAAGGGCGGAGATTACAGATGTTGCGAACGCCATCTACGACGGCACAAGCGCAATTATGCTTTCCGGTGAAACATCCATAGGAAAATTCGCTGAACTTACAGTGGCAACAATGGCTAAAATTGCCGAAAAGACGGAAACAGAAATCAACTACGTGAAAATTCTGGAGAACACCCATATTAATATTTCAAAAAATGTGACCGATGCCATAAGCTACTCCACCTGTTCAGCAGCTCATTCACTGAACGCCGCTGCAATCATCAGCATAACAAAATCAGGACACACATCAAGGATGGTTTCCAGATACAGGCCGAAATGCCCGATTATAGCATCCACCCCACTTGTCAAGGTCTTCAACCAGCTTGCACTCTCCTGGGGGGTAACGCCTGTATTATCAAAGGAGGCTGAAACAACTGATGAAATTTTCCAGAACGCCGTGGACAACGCAGTGCAGGCAGGATTTATAAAAAGCGGCGATCTTGTTATTATCACAGGCGGAATGCCTGTAGGTATAAGCGGCACCACAAACATGATCAAAATCCACATTGTGGGCGATATCCTTACAGGGGGAACAAGCCTTAACGGCCTCTCGGCAACAGGTGTATTATGCGTTATAGCGGAAAACAAATCCACGGTTGATGACTTCAAGGGCGGAGAGATTCTTGTAATAGAGAAGTCGACTGAGCAGATACTCCACCTTATAAAAAACGCTACAGCTGTAATAACAGAAGAGGAGGGGGCTGATTCACCGGCAGCAATTGTGGCAAAGGCCCTTGATATACCTGTAATAACAGGAGCCTTAAAGGCCACTGAAATTCTTACCAGCGGCATTGCTGTAAGGGTTGACGGGGAGAAAGGACAGGTATATAGCGGTCACAGCAGGATAAAAAGCTGAAAATGAAGATATAACAGGGTTTAATCAGATTTGAAAAAGTCTCTATTTTTTATATTCGCTCTTATTGCCGTATTTATTGCCACTGAGAGTTTTACTGAAGGAATACATGATGTTACACTCTCATCATACGCCTCTTCAGTGGCCGAACAGGAACACCCTGTAAAAGTAAATATCCGGATCGCTTCATCAAGGCTCAATGGTATTGAGATCCTTCCAGGCGGGACATTCTCTTTTAATGAAACAGTAGGTGAAGGGAACTCGGCCAACGGTTATCTCAGTGGCAGGGTCCTCTATATGGACATGACTGCGTATGAACCGGGGGGAGGAATATGCCAGGTCTCATCAACTCTATTCAATGCCCTCCTTCTGTCAGGCTGCATTATTATAGAGAGGCACCGGCACGCCCGGCCTGTTACGTATGTGCCGCTCGGGCTTGATGCCACGATCCGGTACGGAAAAAAAGACCTGAGGATGAAAAATCCTCACAGGCAGTCCATTTTTATCTATACCTCAATGAACGACAGCACCCTGCTTATAACAGTAAAAGCGGGAAACAGGCTGAAAACCTCATACGAACTTTTTACTGATGAAGAAGAGGTCAACATCCCCTTTGGGGACAGCAATGAGAGACGAATCAAGCCTGGCATTACAATCTATGTATACAGAAAAAAATTAAAAAACGGCAGCCCCCTGGAAACAGCGCTGCTTTACAAAGACTTTTATCCGCCAGTTTACACAGAATAGAATTAATCCTTAAGTTTTTTTAACCTCTGTATTGTTTCATAAACCGATTCGGTCACGGGTGTCGCCACACCTGCCTCTTTCCCAAGCCTTATAATTGCGCCGCCGAAAAGGTCCCTTTCATCCGGCTTGTCAACTTTTTCAAAATCCCTCTGGAAGGAAGTCTTTGTTTCAAAGGGAAACTGGGCCCCGGCATCATAAGATTCCTCTATTATGGCCTCCGAAAGAGATACCCCTCTCTTCTCCGCAATCTCAACTATCTCTTTCATTATTCCCCTGACAACGCCGCTCAGATCTTCTGACTGCATCACCTCACCGATACTCTTATCATTAGCTGCACAGACCAGGCCGAAAGGGGCAATAAAGGTAAACTTGCTCCATATATTTACATAGGGGTTATCCGAGAATTCATGTTTAATCCCTGCCCTTTTAAAAATTTCTAAAACTTCACTGTTTATATAATCATTTGAAGGATCTTTACCGAACAGTATTTTGCATGCCCCACCTCTCTGTGTTACCTTGCCGGGCCTGGCTATATACGTTCCTATATATACAGCAGAGGGGAAGACCACACCTTTATCTATTACTGATCTTATCCTATCATAAACATCAACCCCGTTCAGAAGAGGGAGGATCATTGTCCTTTCATGGACCTTTCCCTTAAACTGAATCATGGCGTTTTCAAGATCATATGACTTGACGCATACAAGACAGAGGTCAATTTCAGGAAGGGAGGATATATTATCCGTGGCGGTCGTCGGGACACATATAAACTCCCCTTCATCCGCATCGAGGACAAGACCGTTTTTTCTTATTTCCTCAAGATGCGGGCCCCTTGCTATAAAATGTATTTCCAGATCCTTTTCAATCTTCAGAAGCTGTGTAAGCTTCCCTCCGAAAAATCCCCCTACTCCCCCTATTCCTATAACTGCTATATTCATACGTCCCCCCTTATCTATTTTCAAACCAGTACATCCTGTTCTAATACCAATTTAATATAATCCCTGTTTCCGGCAAATTATCTTTTCTCTTAAACAGTTATTAATATAATATCTACAGCGGAATATACTGAACCTCTGTTATTGTATTAAAATTAAAATATTTTATCAGGCATACTGTCACAAAAATGTAACAGAAACGAACCTCACTGGAGATATATATCTTCAGGATTATTTTTCCAGTTATCGTTCTTGACATATGCCGTGAATAATTGCGACATTTTTATCTTAATATATTATATTATTAGTTATAACAGATACCGGACAGGAAATATGACTGCAACAGACAACAGCGATAAATCAAAGGAAAACAGAATCGAGGTAAAACTGCTTAAACCGGGACACAGGTTCTCTCTGAATATGTTTGACAGTGACAACAACCTGATTCTTGAGGCACATACCCCGATCTCTCCTGGTGTACTTAACCACCTCAGGAACTCCGGTATTCAGTTCCTCTATTTTGACCCTTCAAAAATCGGGGAGATGAAAGACGGCCCGTTATACAAAACGATATTATCAGACGAACTGAAAGAGGAGACTTACACACATACCAAAAATCTTCTTGAGGAGATACGCTTCAACCTGACCAATGCACCGGACAACCTTATAGGAAAAGGACTCATAGATAAATCGAGGTCCCTTGTTGACAAAATTATAACTGATACTGAAAAGAACAGTGACGGAGTATACGACGTTGTCACAAAACTTAAAGACATGGATGACTACTACTACAATCATTCAATGAATGTGGCAATAATAGCCTCCATTCTCGGTTCAAGGCTGGACTTTAAGCCTGACGTAAAATCAGCAATGGGTGTAGGAGGTCTTTTCCACGATATCGGCTTTACATCTGTTTCAAAGGACATCCTCCACAAGGCGCAGCTGAACGACAGCGACTTCGATATAATAAAAAGCCATACACATGTGGGATACAAATTCGTTGAGAAAAACCCGCTAATGCATGAGATAGAAAAGAGGATCATTCTCCTCCATCATGAACGGGGTGACGGTGAGGGCTACCCATACGGTTTCGATCTCGATATGTACCAGAACAATGTACCCAGAGAGGTGAGGCTCCTGGGGCTCATAGACACTTTTGTTATTCTCACAATGCCTAAACCGGGCCAGGAAGGCATGACCCCTAAAGTGGCGATGAGGCTTATGGTCAACATGATACATGCCCCGTATAAAACAAAATACAGTTTTATACCCATGGATGTAAGGGACTTTCTGCGGGCCCTTGGATTTATAATAAATAAAGGGGAATCTTTTATGAAAGCCGGGGATCTTGTGAGAATCAGCACAGGTGAAATTGGAATAATAGAGGAGATGAACCGGTTATACCCTATGAACCCCAAGGTGCGTATTCTCAGGAACAGCCGGGGGGAACCATTAAAAAGGCCGGTTGTACTTGATCTTATCAAAACATACCAGGAATATGTTTCCAATATTTACGACAGAAACGCATCAGGGAAATTTTCTTTAAATGACCGGAAGGATCTGAACAGGATATAACCTTCAGGGAAAAACTTATTATTACTTATAATGCGTAATATTTTTTCATTGCAGATCAAGAAAAAATCCCGATAAAATACAGGTAGATCAACACCCTCCCCGGGTGGTTACGGAGACCGTTTGATGAGTGAAATTTCCAGTGGTGAAATTATTGAACAGATTCTCGGCAGGAGATCAAGATTCACTGAATATAACAGGGCGAAAATAAGTTCCCTGCATGCCTCTCTCGGATCAACTGAACTTGTTAATTTCTTCGAATATATACCATTCCTTTTCACGGTAAACCAGCCGGAATTCCCCGGCTACGTAAAAGAGGTATCCGCCCCCCACGGAATTGCGGGGTATACTGTTCCGTCAAATCTCCTGTCACAGATAAGGATTACAAATCCGTCATATACTCCCCGGAAAACAACCACCGATGAACCTTTGATCCGGCTGATAGCCCTAATAGGGAGCGCCGGGACCATCGCATTCACTCCGGATTCAGACCTGGATTTCTGGATATGCGGAAAATTCAGTGAAATGGAGAGCGAATCACTGGCCCTGCTGCGGCGCAAATGCAGCCTTATAGAAAAATGGGCAATGAAAACACGCAAAAAGGAGATCCATTTTTTCCTTAATGACATAGACCGGATTAAACTGAACATCTTTGATGAAGATGAAGAGTACGGGCTATCCGGCACATCACTGGGGCAGCTGCTGAAAGAGGAGTTCTACAGGAGCTCAATTATCATAAATAACGTAACCCCGTTCTGGTGGGTTGTCCCCGCGGACACCCCGGATGATGAATACGACCGTCTCTATTCCATAGTTTCAGAGAGCCCGCACGCAAAGGATTTTGTAGATCTCGGAAATATTTCAGGCCTTAACAGGGGGGATTTCCTCATAGCCGCCCTTTTCCAGATTATAAAGTCCCTGGGCAATCCCTTTAAATCTATTATCAAACTGGGTCTTCTTGAGCGCTATATACATGACGAGAGGGAAAATCCCTTTATAAGCAACCAGATCAAGAAAAACGTACATGAAGGGAAAACCGACAAACACAGTGTAGACGCATACTGTCTAATGTTTGACAATGTCTACACCTACTACGGGAAAAACACCGATGACATGACAGCCCTTAATATAATAAAGACTTCTTTTTATCTCAAGGTAAACCCCCGGCTCTCAACCGGTGAGCTCCGGGCCGAAAAAGATGAGAACCGTGAAATAATGAACTCTTACACGAAAAACTGGGGCTGGGATGAGGACACCATAGCACGCGTTGATTCATTCGAAAACTGGGACATAGAGTCAACGAACAGAATGATGAATAATACAAAAAAAATCATTCTCAGGGGCTATAAAAATATACTTAACAGGCTGGGGGATGAGATAAACACGGGATCAATAAACAGGGAATCCCTTCTGGCCATTAACAGGAAAATATACTCCCACTTCAATCCTGAAGAGACTAAAATTGACAACACCCTGAACTTTAAAAAATATCCGCCTGAAAAACTCCTTTCCCTTGATTACGTAAGGGACGTAAAGGGGAATGAATCCTGGTACCTGAGTAAAAGGATCATTTCAGTGGGAAAAGCCTCCAAGACCCTGATAAGGAAAAGTTCCCATCTTTTTTCACTTATAGTCTGGATCAGCCTGAACGGACTTTATAAAAAAGATTATACACGACTCGATATAGAACAGGGTTTCTATCACATGGACACTAATTATATAAGGGACCTTATATCAGTGCTATCGGAACATTTTTCTATTAAGGGCCTTCATCTGCAGAACAGCTTTTTTCTCCGCAACCCTTTCCCTGTAATGAGTTTTATCATGATTAACCCCTTTTCAAAATATTCAAAACAGATTGATGAAATAATCTTTCTATATCATAACAGCTGGGGGGAGACCCGGTTTGAGATCTACAACAACGCGAATGACCTTGCCCAGATAGCGGCGCGTATAATAAACGGCACCCTGACTTCAGGAATGGACGGCATAAACGCGCTGCAGGTAACTTCATCCAGCCCTTTCAGCAGTTCAAAAGCGTTTCAGGAGACCAGGACAACTCTTAAAAACATGCTTCAGTTCTTTACAGTGACCTCAACCCCGGTAAAACAGAGATTCATCACTATGCTGGGCAACAGGCTCACCGTTTTTTCAAACACGGTCAGACAGCGGGGGATTTCCCCTGTATCGTTCACGCAATACAGCTCAGAAGCCCAGATGCTATATTCAATATCTTATAACCGGGGCATCCAGAACAGGAACTTCGCTGACGGAAAAATCCCGGGGCTCGAATACCTTTCAACGATGCTCTCATACCACTCGCCCGATTCAATTAAGATTTTCTTTGATGAAGGGAGAAAGTACTCCCGGTTTTTTGTACTGAACGAAAGGGGCGCGCTTATCATGCTCCGTAAAAAAACTGAATACACCGCCCAGTACCTCTCAGGACTTATATCGTATGCGGAAAGTGTTATTGAACATATAATATCATCCAGCCCTGAATCAGAGCTGGCAAAAAACGCCGATTCAATTAAAGTATATAAAATAACACACCCCTCTCCCGGCAACAGCGAGATCAGGGAACATGACTACCGTAATGATGGAATGCTCAAGCTGCAGAGAGATAAAAATTTCCCTGTCACACTTTCACTCCACCTTCTTGACAGCGGTGAAGTGGGTTACAGGTTTACCCTGCCTGACGGCGGGCTCTCTGAAATTTTCAACCGGGATGAAATTGAAAGTGTAAGCAGAGAGATATCATCCCTTATGACAAGCGTCAAGGGATACAGCTTCTACCCCTCTGCGGCGAATCTCGATCACACTGAAATAAAGATGTACAGCATTTACACATCCTTTGCATTTTCTGAAAAAAACAGGTTCGAAATGATGATAGAAAAAAACCTCGGCATGGTTTAAGGAACACGTAACTTTAATGGAAATAATGAAAAATAAAGCGGGAAGAATACACTCCCTTGACCTGCTGCGCGGCATAGCGGTTCTTCTCATGGTACAGCAGCATACCGGTTTCTGGTTCTGGAATGAAGGAGGGGCCATGGGCTCACTGCTTCATAAATATCCGGTAATGGTCACCATAAACGGCCTCGGCGGGCTGGCGGCACCGCTTTTTATCATACTGGCAGGAGCGGGAACCGCTCTTTCCCTGAACAGCGGGAGATCAGGCCGGCAGATATTCAGGCGGGGACTGGTCCTCATCCTTTTCGGATACATCCTGAATATTCTGACACCGGCATGGTTCTCGCCGCGGTCGTGGTACGTGCTTCACCTGATCGGTTTCGGGATATGCGTATCCCCCCTCCTGCATAAAAAAAACTCTTTTATACTCTTCACTGCCGCTGCCGCCATTGTGGTAATATCAGTATTTCTCCTCTACCATTTTAAAATGCCAAGGTACTTCAGCAATGAGTTCATGAGAGGAGAGCCGGGTTTTGCGGGATTTATGAAACTCGCACTCTTTACCGGGCACTTCCCCCTGTTCCCCTGGATAACCCTTTACATGGCAGGTATTATTTCAGGAAGATGGATCAGCGAAGGAGCGTACGGCAGGATACTGAAATGCGCGGCCCTGGTCTTTTCATCTGCCGTTCTGCTTTACCTGGTAAAACAGGGCAACTTCGCCTTTATGAACAACGCTTTCGGCAAACGGTTACTGATCATCAACCTCTACATGTACCCCGCCTACCCTGTGCAGTTTCTCACACTTACGGCAGCATCCCTGCTGATGCTCTGCACGGCACTTTATACGGGCGGAAAATTTAAGATCACTTCATCCAATATACTTGTCCTTACGGGAAGAGCTTCACTTACGATCTTTATACTACACATAGTTATAATAAGAAACTTCATGGTTAAATCGGGCCTCTGGCAGACATTTTCAGAACCGCTGACTGTTACGCTGCAGATCAGTATAATAGCCCTTATCCTGCTCCTCGTTTATCTCTGGAATAAAAAAGACTTCAGATACGGGTTCGAATGGATCCTCAGGCGTATTACCTGAACCTTTAAATCAGGCTGCAGGCACGCCTGCAGTTGCCCCGCAATGAGTAGCGCTATATCTCTGATATTACCATATCTTCCGGAAGCCTCGACTTGGGAAGATTTTTATTGAAGTCTGAATCAGCATGCCTCCCAAGGGCAACAATCAGTGATGCTGTAAAACCCTTTTCACGGAGATTCAGCTCCCGGTTAAGCGCTGCCGCATCGAATCCCTCCATTGGGCAGGCGTCTATACCAAGCATGGCAGCACCCATGAGAAGCGTGCCCAGGGCTATATAGACCTGTTTTTCAGTCCAGTGCTGAAGGTCCTTAAGCTCAAACCTGTGCATGCCGGAATAGAAGGCCCTGACCGCGGCCTGGTTTTTCTTTGCTTCGCCATCGGGAAACCGCCCCTCCCTCTCCTCGTTTGCAAGAAGTGAATCAAGGTAAGTGTTATCAACAGATGAACGGGAACAGAGCACAACAACATGAGAGGCGTTTCTGATCTTGGGAGCGTTAGCCTCATAACGCCCTGTTGCGGCCCCTGCAATTTTCTCCTTACCCTCATCAGTACCCGCGATTATAAAATACCACGGCTGTGAATTGGTTGATGATGGCGTATACCTGAGTAGAGTTTTAATCTCCCCTACCTGTTCCCCTGTAAGCCTGAATGATGGATCAAAGACCTTGGTGGTATAACGCTGTTTTACAAGTTCAGTAAGTGTCATAGAATTCACCTTTCTTTCCCGTATGGTTTCATTTGCCGTCTTTCATTTTAAAAATACATAAATTTAGCGGGCAGTCTTCCCAAATTAAAAAAATTTTCCTCACATAAACACAACAAAAACCTTGACTCTCTTCATAAACGCTTTTTAATAATATCTGCATACACAAAGGATACAGCTATGATCATTGACGCGCACACACATATATACCCGGACGAAGTCGCGGCAAGGGCGATTAATACCGTAATTGAAAATGGCAACGGCCTTGTTAATTTTCATACTGACGGAACATACAGAGGCCTTCTTGCCTCAATGGATGAGGCGGGCATAGATTATTCAATAGTTCTCCCTGTTGCCACCAGCCTGGGACACGGGAAGACTATATTAAAATGGATCAGAAGTACTGCCCACCTGTCAAAACGGCTGATCTTCTTCGGTTCGGTCCACCCTGAAGATACCGGCTACAGGGAGACAATAAAAGAGATGAGGAAAGAGGGGATACAGGGTATAAAATTTCATCCCGGCTACCAGAACTTCCCGGCCGATTCACCGGAGGCCTTCAGGGTATATGAAGAGGCGCTTAAAAATGACATGGTTCTCCATTTTCATTCAGGATTTGACCCCAGCCTCCCTGCATGTGATTACACCTCTGTCGAGCGCTTTGCAGTAATGGTAAAGGCCTTCAGCGGTTCAAAAATTGTGCTGGCCCATGCGGGCGGGATGGATGAATGGCTGAAAGTAAATGACCTGCTGGGGAACAGGGGATGTTATTTCGATATAGCATGGGTACTGGAGAAGATGAAAGCCAGCGAAACCGCCAGGGAGCTGTACAGGCAGAATGATGATTACTTCCTCTTCGGAACGGACACTCCGTGGTGCGATCAGAAACATTATGTACAGCTGATTCAGAATTCTGAAACCCTTACCGATGAGCAGAAAGAGAAGATGTTCTTCAGAAACATACTGAAACTCATCAAAATTGAAAAATTTTAAAGACGGAATTTTATCCTGCATAATTATTTTTTATATAAAAAAATACTTGCCCACACATCACCTCGCCCTTTTACAATACATTTGAGGACAGGAAGCTATGGGAAACAGAACTCATCAGATGTACGCCAATATAGGTAAACTGATCACATCATCACTTGAGATACACCAGGTGGTGGACGGCGTTATGGAGGAGATAAAACAGTTTTTCGATCCTGAGCACTGGAGCCTGTTAAGGCTTGATCACACATCGGGAGAACTCTATTTCATTTATATTCAGGGTAATGATATCGAAGCCCTTAAAAAGTTCAGGCTTAAACCAGGTGAGGGAATCGCCGGGACTGTTGCCGAAACCGGGGAATCAATCTTTGTTCCTGACGCAAGGTCCGATCCCAGGTTTTCTGACAGGGTTGACAAACTCATTAATTTTAAAACCCGCTCTATTATCGCCGTACCCCTCATACACAGGGGCATCACTTACGGCGTTATCGAAATTGTTAACTGTGACAAAGAGGTACTTTTTTCTGAAGACGACCACCTGATACTCAAGACCATTGCTGATTTTACGGCAATTGCAATGGCAAACTCATCACTTTACCACCAGGTGATAGAGCAGAACTGTCATGATCCTCTCACCGGGCTCTTTAACCGCAGAATGCTCCATGACTATATTTCCCAGTGGTCAGGGAAAAATGTTCCTTCACGCAGACATTCCGACTCGGTGGAGGAGATTGTTGTTGTTTACATGGACCTGGACAATTTCAAGGACATAAACGACAACTACGGTCACAGAGAAGGGGACCTTGCACTTGTGTCTGTTACGGGAAAACTGAAAAACATATTCAGAAGCGAAGACCTGCTTTTCAGGATAGGAGGGGATGAATTTCTCGCTGTTATGAAGGTAAGTATCGGTGAAGACATCTCACACATCATCGAAAGAATTACTGACGATTTCAACAGCACCTTTTACACCTCCCCCGACGGGAAGAGAGATGTTTCAATTTCTCACGGGATTGCAAGGGGCTCCATAAGGGAAATTGAGTCTCTAATTACAGAAGCCGACAGGCAGATGTACCTTAAAAAGGAACACTCCTGATTTAAAAAGCTTTACCTTGGAAAAAAATAAAATTCTCGACTGCCGGCATGCCTGCCTATAAAATCAGTCTTATGAAGATACATTTCATCACGCCGGCAGCAATCCTGCTCATCCTTGCTTTGTGTTCATGGCAGAGCACCGAGCCTCTGAAAGAGTGGGAGGAGTTTTCCCGCCTGAAGAACAAAAAAGTATTAATGAAATGGCTGAGAATAAGCGCTCTATCCATATGCAGCGGTGAAAAAAAAATATCTCCATGTAATTTAAAACTCCCGGGCGCATATGGCAGGGCCGGGCTATTCATAACATTGATCAAAAACGGAAAAGTAAGAGGATGTTTCGGAGCTTTTGACCACAGTGAAACAGATACTGCAATACTAATTTCAAAATACCTTAAAGGTGCTCTTTCGTATGATCCAAGGCACGCCCCTCTTGAACTTTATGAACTGGATGAAACAGATATAATAATAACCATAACATCCCGCCCCGAACCGGTTGAGAATTTAAATAATGTTGACATCACTCATTTCGGGGTGTTTATTGAATGTGAAGGTAAAGCAGGGACCGTACTTGTGCCTGCCGAATACAAAACCGCCAGCAGGCTGAACCGGAACAACAGATATAAAAACTGCCGCCTTAGCCGTTTCAGGGCAGTAACAATCAGGGAGGACCACAGATGAAAAAATCACGGGTAGCCGCTCTTTGCGCATTAATACTATCCGCCATGGTGCTTACAGATATTGCACCTGTTACTTTTGACAGCAGCGTTAACCCGGCTTACGCGGGTACAGATGAACTCGAACAGAAGGCGTACATTGAAGGGAAGATCACAGACTCCGCAACAGGCAAGCCTGTAAAAGGGGCTGTTATTGAAATAAAAAACGCGAACAGAGGTGTTGGATATTATAAAACAGAATCCAACTGGAGAGGTCTCTACAGGATAGATAACTTTATCCCCTATATAAAATATGAGATTGAAGTTTCAGCTAAAGGGTATGTTTCCTGGACCCAGACTTCAAGCATAACCTCGGTAAAAAATGATATAAGGCTCACTAAAGAATCGGTTATTTCCGGAACAGTAAAAAACAGTTCAGGGAGGGTACTACCCGATGTTGAAGTCTCTTTAAAACCTTCTTACGGTTATTATAACGGAGCCGGCGGAAATTACCCCACAAGGCCTGTTTTCACAAAAACGGACAGCAAAGGAAACTACAGGTTCAACAAGCTCAGGGCAGGCCCCTATCTTGTTACATTCACCAGGGGGGGATATATCACAGAAACAGCATCCCTTTCAGGTATCAAGTCAGCCGAGGATTTCAGGCTCCAGATGGTCATGTACAGGCCTGCAACAGTCTCAGGAAAAGTATCAATTCAGGGTATCGATTCCCCTGCTGTAAACATAAATGTCAACGCGGGGGGGAGATACAATTATTCCAATATCACTTACCGCGACGGTTCATTTCTTCTTGAAGACGTAAAACCGGGCAACTATACACTTACACTCTCACACCAGGGCTTCAATACCATCAAAGTGAAAAACCTGAAAGTCCGGGAAGGAGAAAACAGGGATAACCTTAAATACAGCATCAAGGCAAAATCCCCTGACATAAAAATTCACTCATACAGGTACACCTTCACTCCCGGGAATGAAGTGGAATTCAACCTTCGTACACTCCGTCTAGATACAGTACACGTAAAAGTTTACAGAGTGCCGGTAGAAAACTTTCTCGCGGACAACCGTGACCCGGAAGACCTTAACCCCGCCAGGGCGGGATTTAAGACCGTAACAGAATGGGAGCAGGGGGTTAAAGACTTCAACCCCTATGAATGGATGTATTTTTCAGTCAGGGTAAACAAGCCGCTTGCCGCTGGAGGATACTGTATTGAGGCCAGTGGAAAAGGGGGAATCCTTTCAAGAAAATTCTTCACTGTTACCAATCTCGGTGTTGTTGTAAAACGATCACCCGAAAACATAAGCGCATACGTAACAGACCTTGTTCAGAACAGGCCGCTGAAAAATGTAACTGTCGTAATATATGACCACAGGTTTAAAAAAATAAATAACGAAACCTATCTCAATGAAAGTCAGGGGATAGATATAGAAAGACTCCCCGTAAAGGTCCTGGGAAAAGGAAAAACAGACAAAGACGGCATCTTCAGATCAAGAGCCAGCTCTGGTGAAAAGATGTTTCTGCTGGCAGTTTCAGATGAGGGAAGCTATGCCATATGCGGAGCAGGCGCATCCAACTACTACAGGAGTGAAAAGGACAAGCTTTTCATATACACTGACCGCCCTGTATACAGAACCGGCGACAAACTGCATTTCAAGATACTGGCCAAAAGGATGGAGCAAAAATTTATTCCGATAAAAAACAGGACCCTCTACTACTCTATTCAGAAATCATACTCAGGGAAGATTATATCATCAGGGGAAATGAGGCTCGATGAATGGGGGACTATTCACGGCAGTGCCGATATCCCCTCCGACTCCGAGCTGGGCTATTTCACTATAAAAGCAGGTTTCAGTAAAAAGGATATGTACGGCACAGGCTCCTTCTACATAGAGCAGTACAGAAAGCCCGAATTCAAAGTAGAGATAATGCCGTCAAAAGCCTTTTTTATAAACGGAGAAACCGCTGAGTTCAAGGTTGAATCAAAATATTTCTTCGGGGCACCGCTCCCGAACGCCCTGGTGAAATACCGTTTCTTTGAGCGCAAAATTCAAAGCAGCGATGATCCAATGGCCGATGAATATAACTCACGATCATCATATTCCCGCATGAAACTTGAAGGTGAAAAATATACTGATGCGAACGGCAACACCCTTCTGAAAATTGCCGCGGGGAACTACCCCTACGACAGGGAGATTACCCTTGAAGCATCAGTTACAGATAAATCAAACGTAACAATCACCTCTTCCAGAACAGTAAAGGTAGGGCGCGGTGAATTTTACATTAAAATAACACCTGAAGAAAATTTCTTCGGAGCAAAAAGCGAGAAGAGGGTAACAGTAACAGCCCTTACTCATTCGGGTAAACCGGTGAGCACATCACTTGAACTTAACCTCCTCAAATATATATGGAAGCCTGTGCAGAGAGTATATGTTCACGACACCAGGCCCTATTTTACGAAAAAGATCACAACAGATAAAAAGGGAAGAGCAGAATTCAGGCTCCCCTCTGACTTCACCGCATACGGTGAGTTCGACCTCACGGCTGCAGGAACAGACGCCAGGGGAAATTCAATTACAGGCTCAAAGATAATATGGATATACAACGACGCGGGAGGGGATTCAGAATCAAAATTCAGGAACCTTGAGCTTACTGTCAACAAGTCTGAGCTCAGCGGACCTGGAGAGATAACCTGCCTTATTAAGAGCAGGTTTAAAGACTCATACGCGCTTGTCACTCTTGAGGGAAGAGACCTCTATGAGTACAGGGTAATTAAAATGTCAAAAAATATTATGCCCGTTAAGTTTAAAATAGACAGGAAGCTCGCCCCCAACCTGTTTGTGAGGTGCGCGATGCAGCGCGGCCGGGCACTGTATACCGCGGAAAGCGAGGTAGCCATACCGGTTGAAGATGTTAAACTGAACCTTGCCCTAAAACCGGATAAGGAGAAATATTCGCCCGGTGAAACCATCAGAATAAAAATGAAGATAACAGATGAGAAGGGCTCCCCTGTTTCAGCTGACGTATCACTTGCCGCTGTTGATGAATCTATCTTCATGATACGATCAGACAACACACCTGAAATTTCAGGATACTTCTACTCAAAGATATCAAACTGGGTACTCACCGCGTACTCGTACCCCATAACCCTCCTTGCAGGGGCGGGAAAGGACGCACAGGTCAAGGTACGGAAGGATTTTAAAGACACCGCATTCTGGAAAGCGGGAATAAAGACCGACAGAAACGGAGAAGCGGAAATTTCATTCAAGGCCCCGGACAACCTAACCACCTGGAGACTCACAGCCCGCGGCCATGACATAAAGGGACGTATGGGGGAGGCTAGAAAAAAATTCCTTTCAACACAGGACATTATAGCCAGGCTGGGTAAACCGAGATTTCTTGTTGAAGGTGACCGGGCCGGTATAATAGGGATCATAAACAACAATACCGATTCAGGGATAGAAAAGATCTCAACCGATCTGAAAATTGACGGCAAAAAAGTCAGGCCTGATAAAGACTTCTCTGTAAGCCTCACAGGTTTCGGTTCAGCAAGGAAATTCTATACACTTGACGTTCCGGAGGGGAAAGACAATATTGCACTTCAGTACTCCGTACTTACCCCGGAAAAGAAAGGTGATGCTGTTCAGCATAACATACCTGTTGAAAAAAGGGGAATTAAATATTCAATCACAGGTTCAGGAGACGCCTCAACCGGCGGTGAAATAGAAATCAGACCTGTTAAGGGGGATGAGGATTTTGAGTTTGTCCCGGAAGAGATAAGGGTCACGCTTACACCGTCTCCGCTGCTGCAGATGTTCAGGGCAGCCGAGTACCTTAACAGTTACCCCTACGGCTGCGTTGAACAGACAATCAACAGGTTTTTACCGAAACTTGCCATACTCTCCCTGCTTAAAAACAGGGAGTATGAAAACCTGATACCGGAAAAACTGAAAACCGGCATAAAGAATGACATACCTGAAGGGATCAAAAAAATCGAAACCTCGCAGAACTATGACGGAACATGGGGATGGTGGAGCGGAGACAGGGGAAACGGTTATTTAACAGGCTACGCTCTGTTTTCTCTCTACCGCCTGAAAGAGTACGGCTACAGGATAAACAAAAGTGCTGTAGATAAAGGCCTGGGCGCCCTGCAGCGGTTCTTCCGTGAAGAGAAAAAACATAACAGGGATGAACTTTCATATCTCATGTATATATATGCGCTTCACCAGAGGTGGGACCACGGCACATTCAAAAGGATAGCCTTTGACAAAAAGATCAACCCGTACCAGGCGGCAAACCTCCTTAAGGCGGTTACTCTCTTCAGGGGAGCGGGGAAACTTCAGGATTTCGAGGCCCGTGAAATAAGCCAGTCTGTAAATGTGCTTAAAAAAACTATAACAGAAACCGCCGGAAAAGACGCATCCGGTATATACTGGCCTGTAACGGAAGGCCAGGCATGGTCATGGCCCGGAGGAAGGGGCGAAATTACGGCACACGTGATGTCGGCACTGGTTCTTTCAGGTGACAGATCCTCCATGTCTGAGCAGGCCCTTGCAGCCCTGTCAAAAAGGTTTAACGGTGAGTGCTGGAACTCTACAAAAGAGAGCGGCACGGTTATACTTGCTATATGTGATTACCTTAAAGGAAAAGACGCGGGCTTTAAAACATCAGGAAAGGCCTCGTTCTCCCTTAACGGCAGCAGGCTGGGGGATATATCGTACAACCTTAAAGAGAACAGGAACTTAAACCAGCTTTCCAGGACTTTCAGGCTCTCACGGAACAGCAGCAGCGGTTCGTATAAACTTAAAGCCGAAGGCGATCTCTCGGGCGGAGCAGTGGTGTCAGCAGCGGTAAGCGGCACACTCTACTTCAGGCCAAAAGGATTTTTCTCTTTTCTTAAATCTGAAAAGAGGAACATAAAGGCCCTTTCCAACGGCATTGATGCAAGGAGGGATATGTTCTACCTCAACCGCGTAAAGGACCACAAGATGCAGGAATACCTGGTACCCCAGGAGGCCGGCGAGAAGGGTAAAATCAGCGTAGGGGATGAACTCCTTGTAAGGCTTAAATTCAGACCGGAGGAAAGCTACGGCTTCCTTATACTTGAAGACTTTCTCCCCTCCGGTTTCGAGGTTGTGAAGGAGTCAGCGTATAACGAATTCCAGCCGTACTCGCATGTTGAGAGGCGAGATAACCGTATGGTCTTCTTCTTCACCGGGATTGAAAAGGATAAAGAATACGAGGTGGCCTACATTATACGCGCCGAACTGCCTGGCAGTTTTATCATGCGTCCCACAAGGATAGGATGCATGTACCAGGATGAAATCCAGGGATGGAGCCAGCCCACAATAATTGATGTCAATAATGAATAAATTTTTCAGGAGGGGGATTATCCCCCTCCTGCTAACGCTTTTTATAGTCTTTACCGATCATTCAGCAACGCCGAACCAGTTGCCCTCAAACAATATTCTCAGGATAAACATACTATCAAAACACCTTGAATCTTTCAGAAAAAACAGCAAAGGGGGCCTGAACTTCAGGCTGCCGGCAGGGACACTTGCACGGACAGATGACAGCGAAACATACATCAAAGATCTCGAAATAAAGTACGCCAATGAAATGTTCAGAATATCCGCAGGGGAAAGGGAATTGCATTCCGGGAAATACCTCCTCCATTCAGAAAAAGATGGTTCACTCTGCACGGTATTTATTAATGGGGAGGCGAGGGTCTACCCTCTCCCGGTTGAAATAATCCGGCAGAAAAACAGCATCAGAATCTACATCTCTGAAAATGCAGGGCAGTACGCAATAGACTCAGCCTATTCTGAACTCGGGCATGAACTGGCAGGAGAACCAGAAGCGTTATACGCCCTTGCACTTGCCATCAATGCACGGTGCGGCATAAAGCCATCACGCAGCAGGCACAGCGACTGCGACTTCTGCGATCTTACATGCTGCCAGACATACAGGGGAAGGTGCGGGCTGCCTCCACTGACCGGACCGTTTATCGACACTTCAGCAACTGAAAACCGGTTTTTCTTTCATTCATCCAGCGGAGGGAGGCTCTTCACTGAATCGGTCTTCAACAGTGAAACAAGAAAAAATAAACCGCCGGCAGACAGGCTCTACTCTGCAAACCTTCACCTCAGCAGGGAAATGCACAGTTCATGGGAGGCAAGGCTCCACAGAAATGAAGCCGCTGAAATTCTGCTCCGGGGGAAAAACACCATTCTGAAGGATATAGTCTATGAACCTGAACTGGAGATTACTTTACTCTACACGCCTGAAACAGTAAATAAGATGCCCCCTGAAAAATTCAGGCTGCTCATTAACAGAAAAAAGGGGTGGAACTTCATAAAGAGCAACAACTACACTCTCACATCTGACGGCAATAATTTTATCTTCAGGGGTTCAGGACTGGGCCACTGTACAGGGATGAGTATGGAAGGCGCATTTCAGCTTGCTTCACACGGTTACTCAAGGTATGAAATACTTGAACATTATTATCCTGACCTTAAATATATCTCTTCCGGTAATAAAACACAGAGCAGTCAGTATATACTATATAATATTAATACAGGGGAAGTAATCCGATCCTCCTCCGGCCCTACCCTCCTTGACAGACGGGTACCGTGCGGATCCATATTTAAACTGTTCCCCGTTTTATACCTTGCGCAGGAAAGGAAAGACATTTTCTTCAACCATAAATTCACCTGTAAAGATGATCACCCCTCCCCCCTCCCCTTACACTGCTGGGACAAAAAGGGACACGGCGAAATGGATCTGAAAAAAGCCGTGAGCAACTCGTGCAACATATGGTTCGCCTCACTGCATGACAAAATTGACAAAAACGGGTTCCGCCGTTGGTTTAAAACGTTCACTGAAAAGCAGGGTATCTCAATGCGCATACCCCGGACAAAAAACGAAAGCCAGTGGTGCGAACTCCTTGCAGGCCTGAACTTCAGGGCTGACATCGCGCTAAAGGATATAATGATACTCTCTATTTATATAAATAAAAACATAAATAATGGCGGAGGGGACATATCACCGGTGGAGGCGGACACGATATCAAAGGCGTTAAGGAACACATTCATATCAGGCACGGCAAAAATCACGGAGAAAGACATTGAGGCTGATCCGGTCCTCGCTTCTCTCCCGGAAAAGCTCTGGGGCAAAACAGGCACCATGATTGCCGGAACCAATTCCCATTTCTCATACGGTCTCTTCACAGGGGGAACAGGGGAGAAAGGGATCATTGTGCTGGTAAGAAAAGGTAAAGGAACTGACGCTGCCCATCTTGCGGTGAAACTGCTGAAAGAAGAATAAAGGGTTATACTTAAATAATTTCAGGATAAAAATTATAAATAATTAATGACAATAAAAGTTCCTGAAATGCAGAATAAAATTGTTATTATACACTTCATCAGTATGGCTTTACATTACCCGAAAGGAAATAATATATTTATAATCTGGAGTTTCTCATGATAACCGGATATAGTGATGCGTATATAATACTTATCGTGTTCAGTTTCTTCAGCGCTTTTTTCGGCCCTGTGCTTTTCATGGCCGAACTGGCAAAGCCGGACAAGTCTAAACAATCCAGAATTTTTACCTTCTCACAGTTCATGCTCGGCATATGGGCTTTCCAGATTGCCCTTTATTCAACTGGCATAATAAAACACTACCAGGTGATTTGCACTGCTCTGCTGCCATTCGGTTTTTATGCCGCCTCCCTGCAGGGGATGCGTTTTAAATGGATTTTTGAAAACAGCAGGGGATCGCTTCTGACCCCGGTTGTAACCCTTCCTGCTCTGATAGCTCTTTTATATATTCTGTTCCCGCTGTTATCACCGGCAACTGACTACAATACGGATATGATGAATTTCGTGCCTGTCTGCAGCAGGGAGTTCTCTGCCCTTCCGATCTACTACCGCGGGCTGCACCTGCTCTTCCCTCTTATAAGTTTATATCATATTATACTCCTTGCAACTCCCCTTGCTTCAATATCCTATATATGGAAAATGGAAAACAAGGCCGGTTCACTTAACTTTGTAAAGGCCGCATATATAAGTGATACATTACTGATTGTTACATCTGTTTTTTTAATGACAGGGTTTCTTTTCAGCAGGGTGATACTCTTTACAGGTCTCCTCTTCGCGAACCTGGCATATATAACGACATTTGTAAATGCCCACCGTTTTCCAAACTTTAACGGCAGGCTCCACTTTGAGGTAATAAAGGCAAGATATGAACATTCCAAAATAAGGGGCATTGATGTTGATCTTATAATAAACAGGCTCTCGGACATGATGAGATATGAAAAGGTCTATGCGGATGAAGACCTTTCACTGAAAGGACTCGCCGGGGAACTGAACATAAGCCCCCAACAGCTCTCCCAGATTCTCAACGAACGGCTCAATAAAAACTTCAACAGATACGTAAATGAATTCAGGCTTGAAGAGGCAAAAAAAATGCTCCGTGATGAACCGAAGAGATCCATAACGTCGATCGCCTATGCCGTTGGGTTCAACTCCAGTTCGACCTTTTCCATTGTATTCTCAAAGTATGAAGAATGCACTCCAAGGGAATACCGGTTAAAGAACAGCCCGGAATAAAAAAATTTCCCCTCTCCCGATGCTGCCGGTATAAAATCACCGGAAGAAGGGAGGAAATACTTCAGACATTAAAACTCAATCAGTAAAATCAAAGGGCCCCTCCCAGCTCTCGCTTTCTGAGCTCCTTACGGTCAATCTTGTTCACATTTGTTCTTGGAAGCTGATCAATAAACTCCACCTGAGTCGGCACCTTGTATGGAGCCAGCGATTGTCTGCACCATTCAATAACCTCGTCTTCATTCAGGGTCTCTCCCGGTTTTGTCACAACAAAAACCTTGATAGTCTCCCCGCGTTTGGCATCAGGAATTCCTATAGCGCTCCCTTCAAGGATCTTCGGATGGGCGAAAAGGACCTCGTCTATATCGCGGGGATAAACATTGAATCCGCTGCATATTATCATGTCCTTTTTACGGTCCACGATAAAGATATAACCGTCCTCATCCATGTAACCGATATCTCCCGTATACAGCCAGCCGTCCCTTATCGCGATAGCTGTCTCCTCCGGGTTATTCCAGTACTTTTCAGTAATCAGAGGCCCTTTAAAGATAAGCTCCCCCGGCTCCCCGATTGGCATATCATCTGTCCCCTTTTCAAGGTCCACCACCCTGCAAGCAATGTCAGGAAATGGAACTCCCACTGAACGGACTTTCTGTCTGTTGACCGGGTTTGTAGTTATGCCGTTTGTTGTCTCTGAACCGCCGTAACCTTCAAGGATCTTTGCACCTGAAATTTCCTCAAAAGTTCTCATTGTCTCTTCAGGAAGAGGGGCTGAGCCTGAAAGTATACATTGAATGCTCCTGACCCTGGATGCTTTCAGTTCAGGGTGAAGGGTAAGAAGATGCAGCAGGGTCGGTACCGTAGGCCAGAAAGTCGGCTCATACCTGTTTATCGCTGCAATAATATTATCAGGAGTAACTTCCGGAATAAGGACTATGCTTCCCCCTGTATATGTTGCAAAATTAAAAGTTGTATTGATCCCGTAAATATGATAAAGAGGGACAGTACAGAGGCATTTATAATGCTCACTTGAGATTAGAGACGATGCCCATTTTAAATAACATGTGGAAACAGTTATAAAATTCGCGTTTGAGAGGCAGCAGCCTTTCGGCACACCGGTTGTCCCGCCTGTATACTGAAGACTCACAATCTCTTCAACAGAAGCGGCCCTGTCGGGAATCTCGGGCATTACACCCCATATTGCTTCATTAAGATCAATAAAACCCGCCTGGACACCTGTTACGACCTCTTTACCCGGAACCTGAATAACCAGTATATTATCAAGACTGCTTTCACCGCCCTCTTTTATCGCCCTGAACTTTTCAGCAACCGGGCTTACGGTAATTACTGTTTCTGCGCCGCTGTCAGTGAAAAAAAATGTAAGTTCAGGCACAGTGTAAAGAGGATTCATCGGTACAAGAATCGCGCCTATCTTCATGCATGCATGACAGGCGATAATGAATTCCGGTATATTCGGAAGCCCCAATGCAACCCGATCCCCCTTTTTTACTCCAAGATCAAGAAGAACCTTTGCCAGCCTGACAGCTGTATCATTAACAGTGGAATAACTCAACTCCCTGTCTCCGGAATAAATCATAATTTTGTCAGGATGTTTTTCAACCCATTTCAGAAACTGATCCTTAAGTGGAACCTTTAAGTAATCGAAAGATTTCGGTATGCCTTCCTCATACCACTTCTGCCAGAATTTTGAATCATAGATACCCATAACTAACTCCTTAATTGAAAAATTCATATCCGTTTTTGCCATGAATATCTTACGATAACTTTATCAGATGATCTTTTAAAAATATATATTTAGCAAAACCCGTTTTTTAAATATATATTTTTAAAAAAGCCCCCTTGACGGTTTAGTGAAAAGTTTATATTTTAAAATTGTCAGTATTTTATAAAATACTTAAACATCTTAAACTCAAATTTTACTGAAAGACTATAACCAGACCGGAGAAAAACTATGGAAGCTAAAAAAATAAACGACAGCAGTGTAACAGTGGTCCAGCAGATGACTCAACAGGATGCAAACCTTGCCGGAAACGTTCACGGCGGAACAATAATGAAGCTCATAGACAACACCGCAGGTATCGTCGGCGTGCGGCATACAGGAGGGAATGTTGTAACAGCTTCAATTGACAGGCTAGATTTCCACTCCCCTGTATTTGTAGGCGAACTTTTAAGGGTAAGCGCAAGCTTAAACTATGTGGGGACAAAATCGATGGAAATTGGCGTACGAGTTGAAGCCGAAAACTTCCTTACAGGCGAAAGGAGGCATACCGGTTCAGCATACCTGACATTCGTGTCCCTTGACGAGCATTTTAAAACGCGCCGGATTCCCCCGATAATTCTTGAAACAGAGGATGAGAAGAGAAGAAACTGTGAAGCGCAGCAGAGAAAAGAAGCAAGGCTCCATGCAATTGAAATGGGAAAAGAAAAATGCAGTATATAGCTCCCCCCCTTAAAAGAGGGGGGAGACGGAGATTATTTCATAGATACAGCCCTGGGTGCCCTGATTTTAAAGAGAGAATCAATATACTCCTTTACAACAGGGTCACTGCTGTCTCTGCAGTAAACAGAATAACGCAGCAATGGCTTTGTGACTGTAGAGTACCCCTTTCTGTAATACTCGGTTTTAAACTGCATGTAATATCCGCCGGCATTTCTGCCGTATGTAAAAAGCGCTTCATATTTATTGGTTTCGTCTATTTCCATAAGCTTTATATTGAAACCGTAAACATCCTCGAACACGGCAGTATTGTCATTTTTCTTTAAAGTATTCTCTAACGCATCAAGGGATCTCATTTGATCAGTATAATTTTTCCTGAAAGCGGTGCCTGAGATAATATCTCTTTTAAGCTTCGCAATATCATCTGTGAAAAATTTAGAATCAGATGTTTTTCTTATCCTGAATTTTTTTGTGCCCGGGAAATATTCCACAACTGAATCAATTGTGTTATCACTGTTTTTATCATTTATAAGAACAATCATCTTCTGCACACCTGAAAAATCACCGATTACAATGCAGCTGTCACTTCCGACAGACTGAAAAAACATGTAGTTACGGTTATCGTCAGGTACAGGAAAATGCTTTATCCTGTGAGGTGTGACTTTATTGACCTGAAGATCATCAAGCGCTATTGAAAACGCCGATGAACTGAGAACAAAAAACAATATTGTAAAAATTAATGATTTTCTCATTTTTATCCTCCGGAATATTTTTACAGACATTAATCCAGCTTGGAAAGGCTCTCTTTCAGCTTCTCGAGCATATCATTGTACTCTTTCTGCTTTGCCCTCTCCTTTTCTATAACTTCAGCCGGCGCCTTGCCTGTAAAGCTCTCGTTTCCGAGCTTAGCCTCAACTCTCTGAAGTTCCTGCGTAATTTTCGCAATCTCCTTCTCAAGTCTGGCTTTTTCCTTATCAGTGTCAATCAGGCCCTTAAGAGGTAAAAATATTTCAAGATCTGACATTACCGCAGCAGCATCAGTTTTTTCAGGAACGTAATCAGCGTCTACAGTTACAGATTCAACCTTTGCCAGCGCCTGAATGTGAACAGACTCATTATTAATTATTCCTGTTATTGAACCGCTCCCTGTTTTAAAAACAACTGCCGCTTTTTTATCAGGCGGGATATTCATCTCCCCCCTTATATTTCTTATTTTATATATTATCTCCTTGAAGGTTTCAGCATAAACGGATTCATCTGCAAAAACCATGGAATCATCAGACTCAGGCCACTGCGATACCATAATATCCGGTTCACCCTTGATTTTTATGATGCTCCAGATCTCCTCGGTTATAAAAGGCATAAATGGGTGGAGGAGCTTCAGCCCTGTTTTAAGGACATAGTAGAGCACCTGCTTTGCGGCATCAGAGGATTCACCTGCAGCCGGGTCCTTGGAATAAATTCTCTGTTTCACAAGTTCAAGGTACCAGTCACAGAACTCGTTCCACCAGAACTCATAGATAAGACTGGCCGCCTCGTTGAACCTGTACTCTTCAAGGGCGGCATTTACGTTTTTTACCGCCATATTTGTCGTGTGCAGCATCCATCTGTCAAAAACTTCAAGCTTTGAAACATCGGGCATCTTCGGAGCGAAGTCATCCCCCAGGTTCATGAGGATAAATCTTGTGGCGTTCCATATCTTGTTACAGAAAGATCTGTAACCTTCAATCCTCTTCTCTGAGAGGATAATGTCCCTCCCCTGTGCCGCAAAGGCTGCAAGGGTAAACCTGAAGGCATCTGTTCCATACCTGTCCATCATGATAAGAGGGTCGATAACATTACCTTTCGACTTGCTCATCTTCTGGCCGTGCTCATCACGCACAAGGGCATGGATATAAACATCCTTAAAGGGTATATCATCCATGAACTTGACCCCTGTCATAATCATCCTGGCGACCCAGAAGAAAATTATATCAAAACCGGTAACAAGAACGCTTGTAGGGTAATACTTTTTTAGTTCAGGTGTTTCATCAGGCCACCCCATCGTTGAAAAGGGCCACAGCGCGGAGGAGAACCATGTGTCCAGCACGTCCTCATCCTGTCTTAAATTTTTTGACCCGCACTTCGCGCAGACTTCCGGGTCATCCATTGTTACTGTTATTTCACCGCACTCTTCACAATAGAAGGCAGGGATCCTGTGCCCCCACCAGAGCTGCCTGGAAATACACCAGTCCCTTATATTGTACATCCATTCGAAATAGGTCTTTGCCCAGTTGGCCGGCACAAACCGTATATCCCCCTCCTCAACAACCCTGATCGCCTCGTCAGCAAGGGGTTTAATCTTAACAAACCACTGTTTTGAAAGATATGGTTCAATTACCGTATTACACCTGTAACAGTGCCCGACAGAATGGACATGTTTTTCAACCTTTTCAAGAAGGCCCAGTTTTTCCAGGTCCGCCACAACGCGTTTACGCGCCTCATACCTGTCAAGACCGTTATATTCTCCGCCGTTTTCATTGATAACGGCATGTTCATCCATAATAATGACCTCTTCAAGGTTATGCCTCTTACCCATATCAAAGTCATTGGGGTCATGTGCAGGAGTCACCTTCACAAATCCTGAACCGAACTCCATGTCCACATAACTGTCCGCGAAAATCGGGATCTCCCTGTTCATGAGAGGAAGAATGACGGTCTTCCCTATAAGGCGACTGTGCCTCTCATCCTCCGGGTTAACAGCAACACCAGTGTCGCCGAGCATCGTCTCAGGACGTGTTGTTGCCACAACTATATATTCATCGCTCCCCTTAACGGGATACTTTATGTGCCAGAGATTTCCGTCAAGCTCCCTGTACTCGGTCTCAATATCTGAAAGAGCAGTCTCGCACCTGGGGCACCAGTTAATAATCCTGTAACCCTGGTAAATCAGCCCTTCATCATAAAGAGTAACAAAGACCTTTCTGACAGCTTTTGAAAGCCCCCCGTCAAGGGTGAACCTCTCCCTCTCCCAGTCAAGAGACGAGCCCAGGCGCCTCAGCTGCCCCTGTATCTGCCCGCCGGAGTGTGCTTTCCAGTCCCATACCCTTTTCTCGAAAGCCTCACGGCCCAGATCGTATTTACTGCTACCCTCAGAAGCGAGGAGCCTCTCAACAACATTCTGCGTGGCAATACCAGCATGGTCCATTCCCGGCATCCATAGAACAGACTTGCCCATCATCCTCTGCCATCTTGCGAGAACATCCTGAAGAGTATTGTTAAGGGCATGCCCCATATGAAGGTTACCTGTTACGTTAGGCGGAGGGATTACTATTGAATAGGGCTCTTTACCGTCATTTACATCGGCGTGAAAATACCCGCTTTTTTCCCAGTGTTCATACCATTTTTTCTCAACATCTTTAGGTTCATAAGTGGAGGGAAGCTGCATCATTAATACTCCGTAATCAATTTATGGATTTCCAGAGTCATTAATTCAGCATAAAAAGCAGTGTCAATAAATTTTAAAGTAAGGAAAATAGATATTCCCGAAACTTTTTTATACTCACATCCCTGCCGATAATCAGTTTATATTTATACATTGACAGAATGAAAAAAGAGGAATCCCGTTAACTATAGCATTTTACGAAATGATTAGGGCTTCGTCATTCCGGTTTTGTCGCAGACAAATACCGGAATCTCATAAAACCAGTACTATGGGATTTCCCACAAGGGGACTTCCGAAGGTCGCCCACTTCGCGGGAATGACAACGGATGCATTAATTCAACCGTAAACCGCTATAATTACATATTCATTCAGAAAGATGTAAAACAGTATAATCAGAAACTTAAAGGCGGAAAATTATGGCAGCCAGAAAACCCTCAGGTAAAAAAATAATCGTACGGATGTCACCGGAAGAGAGGAGGAGCCAGATACTTGACAGCGCGAGAAAACTCTTCGCTTCCGGGGGCTACTACCAGACACAGATATCGGACATACAGAAGGAGTCAGATATCGCGCGGGGAACTGTTTACCAGTACTTTAAAAGTAAAGATGATATATTTACAACGATCCTGGAAGACCTTTTCATAAAATGGAAAACCGCCCTGAGCGACACCCCCGATCCCGGTTCTGAAGAATACAGAAGCGGAATTAAATTTTTCAGGTATAAGATCAAAAATTCTTTTGAGTTTTTTGCAGACAATCCTGACTACTGCAATTTATTACTGAAAATCGGCCTGGGCCTGGGGGAAAATTTTGACATCCTCATAAGCCGTTTCGATTACCAGATAGTGGAACTTGCCAAAAAATATATCACTGTGGGGATAAAACTGAAAAGGATAAAACATGATACAGATGTGGAACTTGTGGCAAACCTCATAGGAGGGGCTTTCATGAGGATGGCATATTATTACGGCGTTACCAGGAAAAATAAAGGTTCCATAGATATAGATAAACTTTCAGAAAGATTCGCAAATACATTCTCATACGGCATTTTCATGGAAGAGAGTGAATCATAACAGAATCAATAATTCTGAATATTTTTAGTCAATCTTCATTTTAACGCTTAATTTCTTAGAGGCTTTGTATTAATTTTTTTTAAAAAAACACAATAACATGAATATTATATAATTATCTTCATATCATACAATATTTACACAAAAAATCATTATAACACTTCATTTTTTGAATAAAAAAAAGACCGCATAGCCGGTTTTTTATTGACACATAAGTTCACTAACCTACCATGCAGTAAATCCACAATCTTACTTTTTTATGAGGAGAAAACATGAAACGTTTTGCACTACTGCTTTCAGCTCTGTGCATGATTTTTTTTCTTTCCTGCATGGATGCAACAGAAACAGAAACAACCGATTCCGGTTCATCGGCAACAGTTAAATCCACAACTCTTCCCGGAGTTGACGGAACTCTGAAATCCGCAAGCTCATCCACAACAACCTATGAGTACACATACACCGAATGTGTATACATAGAATCCCGGGGAGATGAAGAACCTGCAACAATTGCGGGTAATATTCTCATCCCTAAAGCCGTTACTGAAGGGGAGACATTCCCGGCAATCATATTCGCAAACAGCTGGGCCCTGGAGGAGCATGAATACCTTGCCCAGGCAATACACTTTGCCAAAAAGGGATACATCGTACTCAGTTATTCAAGCAGAGGATGGGGGGTCTCCGGAGGCCAGGTAGCCCTTGGAAGCCCGGAAGACTGGGCCGACTTCAGCGCCGTAGTTGACTGGCTCATCGCCAATTCCCCGGTAGATGAGTCTAATATCGGAGTCTGCGGAATATCACTTGGAGGCGGAACCGCCCTTAATGCAGCAGCCCATGACGAAAGGGTAAAAACAGCAGTTGGAATATCCGCGTGGACAGACCTTGAAACCCACATGTGGTCTGAAGAGACACCTAAACTCGTATGGGGGAGCCTCCTTGTAATCACAGGGACAATTCTTGCAAGGCTTGACCCCGATATCTATTCCATCTACTACGCCACACTGTCAAATTCAAACATATCGTGGCTGAAGGAGTGGTGCGGAATACGTTCCCCTCTTACATTTGTTGAAAATATAAATGAAAGAGACTGCCCGATCTACATAGCAAACGGAATGGAGGACTATCTCTTCACTCCCGACACAGTGCTCAATTTTTTCAATGCCCTTACCGTAAGCCACAAAAGAGCAGACCTGAGCCTGGGAACTCATTTTACTCCTGAAGCTACAGGAATCCTTGGCCTCCCTAACTACGTTTTTAACAATGTTGACATGTGGTTTGACTACTGGCTGAAGGGGATTGATACAGGCATTATATCCGATCAGGAAAGAAGTGCTGTTGTAACAATGCAGCTCAAGAACTCACTCAACAGGGTCGAATTTGATACCGCAAGCCTTAAAAAATCAGATACGGAATATTCATGGCCACCTAACAATGTTGAAGAGCAGACATTCTACTGCGCAGAAAGGACACTTTTCACAAACGGCAAACTGAAGACTTCGATGAATACAAAAACCTCAACCGACAGTATGTATTCAGGACTTCTCTCCGGTTCAACTGCGGGTGCGGTTATATTCCCTATTCTGGAACAGCTTGGTGTGGGCGTGACAACAAGTATGCTCCTTCTCAACAGACTTGAATCTGTGGCATGGGAATCCTCTGCTTTCAGCACGGACAAAAAGATAAGAGGGGCATCCGAAGCAAAACTTCGTCTTTCTCTTTCATATAAAAAGGGGCAGATTATCATTTACCTATACGACGTGGACAAATGGGGAACCGCAACCTACATAACACACGGTTTCCATACATTCTGGGATGCCACACCTGGAGAGGTTATGGATGTTACTGTTCCTATTACAACAACAGCGTACGACATCCCGGCAGGTCATCATCTTGCAATGGTTATAGATACAAGTGATCCGCTCTATTCAAAACCGAGCCTCAGGCCATTTAACATAAAATATTATTACGGGAAAACAGCTGACACGCAGGTTATGCTTACAGTCCCATTTGAAAATTAGTCTTTTTCCACTTGATTCAAGTGTTCCCGCGCCGGTTCAGATACTGAACCGGCTTTTTTTATCTGTAGTCCGCAACAAACATTATATTATACTGTTATTATCAGGAAAAAAGGGCGCTTGCAGAGTTTTACCATGCTGCCTGTAATATTTCTTTGAACATTCTTAATTTTTTGCTTTAATTAATTAAGATGTTAAAGCTTTTTATTAACTGTCAGCAAAATCCCGGCATCCTGTAAACGAGAAATTTTAAATGAATTACGTGCATGCAACCGCTTTAATTACAGTATTATTAATCCTTATAAACGGGTTTTTCGAATACACCGATTATAAAGAACGTAAAGACCTGGTTATAAACAATCACCTGCAGACTGAAATGCATATTGTAGAGGGGATATCAAGATCCGCGGAGCGATGGATCAGGCACAATATTCTCTTATTAAACAGGAAAAAAGAAACTGTTGAAAACGAAGTCTTTGATTATTTTGTTGCTCCTGTGCTTCTCTTTAAAAATGGAGACGCCTGGATATATAATAAAAACTATGTCATCTATGATAAGAGCAGTGATTACCCTGATATATATCGAGGTAAATCAATAAAAGAGATATTTGAAATTCAGAAACATAATGGTGCCTCGCATTATGAAGAGCTGGTTAATGGAGTTCTCAGCGCATCTGAAGGTTCAGGATGGTACATATGGCTTCCAGAGAAAGGGAAAGAATGGGTTTCATGGACTTCGGTTAAAGTCGGGGAAGATACATGGACTATAGGCCTCTCAACCCCTGAAAATGAAATTCTCGAAGCTAACGGTATGAACCAATACCTTAGAAAATGCCTGATCAACTCCGGGCTGAAAACATCATTACTTATCATTATTTTCATAATAGTATTTATTATGAACCGGAACAATATCTCAAAAGAAAACCGGCTGCTTAAAGAGAAAAAAATCGCTGAAGAGGCAAACAGAACTAAAAGCCGTTTTCTTTCAAATATTTCACACGAAATAAGGACACCTATAAATAATATTATGGGCCTTGCATATATGATTTCAGAAGCCGAACTTAACGAAGAGCAGAAGGAATATATAAACCTCATACAGTCCTCATCAGATTATCTGATGGAAAACATTAATCAGCTTCTCGATATTTCTAAAATTGAAGCCGGGAAGTTTATAATCGAGAATAAAATTTTTTCTCTTAAAAATATATTAGATAAAACAGCCAGGGTTTTCCACTTCACTGCAAAAAATAAAAACCTTACATTTCTTTACGAACCGGACATATCTCCGGAAACCTGTAATGTCATGGGAGATGAAAAAATCCTCAAGCATATAACTAACAACCTCCTCGGTAATGCGGTTAAATATACAGACATCGGGCATGTTCTTTTTGCAGCAGTAACTGAAGAGCTTCCGGACAACCGTATTAAACTGATTATTACGGTAGAGGATACCGGAATAGGAATCCCTGAACCGGAGACCGATAAAATTTTTAATTATTTTTACCAGGTGAAAGAGCCGGCTACCGAGGGAAAACATGGAACAGGGCTCGGGCTTACAATCGTAAAAGATCTTATAGATCTGTCAGGAGGGGAAATAACAGTAGAATCCTCTCAGAATAAAGGTTCAGTTTTCAAGACTGTTCTCTATTATGATAAAATGGAGAAGCAGCTTCCCCCGGAAATTGATGAAAGCCCGGATTCTGAATTTGATACGCAGATTACACCTGTTAAGAGCAGGAATCTTTCAGTACTTATTGCTGAAGATGACAATGTCAGCGCACTCTATCTTAAAAGCATCCTCAATAAACTTTCATGCGATGTTGTTCATGTAAAAAACGGCATGGAGGCACTGTCAGCCAGGATGGATATCGACTTTGATCTTTTCATAATCGACGGCCAGATGCCTGTAATGGACGGGATAGAGACCATAAAACAGATAAGAGCCTATGAATCTGAACACTCCCTGAATAAAGGAACGATCATTGCCCTGACCGCCTATGCCATGCCAGAGGAAAAACAGAGTTTTATTGAGGCAGGAGCTGACGGGTATCTCAGTAAACCTATAAACCGGGATTTATTGATTTCAATTATAGAAAAATCCGGGGCCGCAATAAAAACATAAACTGCTGATTATAAAATTACACCACGAATTTTGTAATACTCCCGCATGCTTCAGGTACAATCTCAAGGCGTGCGTCAATTCTCTCTCTCAATTCATTAACGTGTGAAATTATTCCCACAAGCCTTCCGCTGCTCTGAAGGTCAACAAGAGTGTTAACAGCTAAATCAAGGGTCTCACTGTCAAGCGAACCGAAACCCTCATCGATGAATACCGTATCAAGGTATATACCCCCGGAATACTGCTGCACCAGGTCCGCGAGACCCAGGGCAAGTGATAATGAAGCAAGGAACGCCTCCCCCCCCGAAAGTGTGACGACCGGCCTGCTGTATCCGGTGTATTCGTCAAAAATCTCAAGGTCCAGACCGCCGGCCATCCTGCGGTCCTCGACTTTGCCCGGGCTTATAAGCCTGTACCTTCCCCTGCTCATCCTTTCAAGCCGGTTTGAAGCTATCATAAGAACATCCTCAAAAAGGGACTGAAGCACGTAACGCTGAAAGGTAAGCCTGAACCTGTTCCTCCCTCCCGCTGTCTCCCACAGGGTCTGAATTATGCCGTAATTCTTCTCCTCTGACTCAAGCAGAAGGTCCAGTTCCTCTATTTTCTTCAGGGCCTTTGATATCCTCTCAACAGCGGATTCACCTCCCTTTATCCTTCCTATAACATCTTCAGTCTCCTCTTTAAGTTCTGATATCCTGACTGACATCGATTCCAGGTCAGGCCTCTCCAGATTTTCAATACCTTCTGAAGCCCTCTTTGCACGATCTGAGGCGGAAATCAGCCTCTCTTTAAATTTTTTCAGTGTCTCTTCAATATCCTTCACTGTTCCGGAATTTTTCAGTGCTTCATTAAATTCATCTTCAGAAAGAAATTTCTCATCCGAAAGTCTCTGCTGAAACTGAAGGTTTTTTGAAGAGAGCCTCTTCCCAGCCTCAATAAAATCTTTTTCAGATTTATCCAGAAGTGTTTTTACAGCTGTATACTTTTGATTTGCGGTGTGGAAATTTTTATCGATGCCGTTAATTTCCGCTTTAAGCTCCGTGGCCCTCTTCTCAAGCTTACCCGTTTTCTCTTTAAGAGATTTCATATCAGGTATACCTTCAGGAAGTCCTTTCCTCAGCTGACTGATCCTCCCCTCCAGGGATGTGAGTTCAATCTCCGCTTTTTTCAGGATGAGAGAGTTCTCCTCTATCTGCGAGTTCACCTGTTCAGATCTTTTTTCATTCTCCGCCAGCTTTCCCTTTAAAGAATCCAAGGAACCTGCAGTGATCTCCATTGACTTAAGGTTTTCCCTTTCCGCTTCATATAAAACCCTGAGTTCATCCCTGCTCATTCGACCGAACTCCTCCGGGATATCATCCCCTGAATTTTTCTGTTTCTGCAGAAATTCAAGAGACGCCTTTTTCCGGATTACCTCATTTTCAATCTTTTTCAGCTCTTCGGAAATCTCCTTTTCGGCCATGCGCAACGACTCAATTTCATCTATCGAAGGGACATCCTCACCCGCCCTTGCAGGAGAGGGATGGTGAATTGAACCGCAGACAGGACAGGGTTCCCCCTCTGAAAGAGTTCCGGATATGACAGCGGCCTGTCCCCTTATCCAGAGTCCCTCCTTATTTTTCCTTGCGGATTCGTTCTCCCGGAGTTTTTTCATGGCTGTCTCAGCGGCTTTCTCAAGTTTTGATATCTCTCTCTCCGTTTCAGTAAAGGAAACGGATAATTTTTCCTGCTCGGCAATTTTTTTCCCCACGGCAACTATCTTCTCCATCAGGTTCTGCTGCACCTGAATTTTTGCTGCCGCGATCTCCGCCCCGCTGATTTTCCCCTGAAGATTTGCAAGCAGGGCATGCAGCTTTTCTCTCTCTTCAGTGAGGGAGGAGAGCAGGTCTTCTGCAGACTTTTTATTCTTTTCATGAACCGCGATCCCGCTTTCAAGCCTGTCAAGTTCAGTATAACTTCCGCTTACAGACTCAAGGCTGTAGAGCTCCTGTTCAAGCCTTTTCAGCTCCGCCTCCTTTTCCGGAAGGGTGCGGAATGCCTCCTCAGCGGATTTCTTCTCTTCCCCTGCGGCCCCCTCCTTATCACGCAGAGAGTTAACGGTCTTCTGCTGCTCCCCGCAAACGGTCCTTTCATCATTCAGGGATTTATAGAAATCCTTTAACCCCGCAGCCCTGCGGCAGGTATCAAGAACCTCTTCCAGCCTTTCCATTTCAGGTTTTTCAGATTCAGCAATGCTGAGAGATTCCATGGCGCTCTCCATTTCAACAAAGCGCGACTCAACAACCGACGCCTTCTTAAATTCAGCATCCAGGGTTTTTTCATCAGCTCTAAGTTTTTTCAGAAGCACGTTAAGTTCTTTTATTTCATCTCCAGCCCCGGACAGAGCCTCTTTCATCTCCTCCTCTTTTTCAACCCCCTCGCCGGCCAGAACAGTGTTCCTCTCAAGCCTCAACTGATCGAGCCTCCCCTTTACAGATGCTGCCCGATCTTTAATCATATTCTGGATCAGAGTGAACCTCCCTGTTCCGAAAAGCACCTTCAGTATCTCCTCGCGCCCCTCCGCCTTTGCTGAAAGAAGTTCCCTGAACTTACCCTGGGGCAGCACAATAACCTGCCTGAACTGTTCACCGTTGAATCCCAGCAAAGACTCAATCTTTTTTGTGACCTTTGTCGCTCCGGAGGCGAGTACGGCCTCCTCCCCTCCTATACTCCAGAGGGTTGCATCAGGATCAATACTCCTTGTCCCTGTTCCCCTCTTTTTATTCAGCACCTGGCCGGGCCTTCGCCTGATCCTGTATAGCCTGTCACCTATAAAAAAATCAAACTGTACATAAGACTCGGTGTCGCCGTCTGCCCAGTGGCTCCTCATCTGCTCAAGGCTCCTCTCGTCCCCGCTTGTGCTGCCGTAAA
>DAIOFM010000004.1:0-26185 GCA_036745755.1 Spirochaetota bacterium
TTCTGGATCGGGACATTGAGAAAAAGGTTATATATGGGCTGGAAAAGAACCCCCCCTGAAAAACCGGATGAATTGGCAAGAATGGCGACAACTATTGAAACGGGAAACATATACCAGTATTCAAAACTCATCATTCACCATCCACGTAGGGACTACTTTCCTCGTAATCGCTCAACACTTTTTCTATCTCACTCTGTTCAATCTCTGTACGGATGGCGTAGGTCTTGTACATGCGCACAAAAGTCTCGAGGGCACCCAGGTCAGTAAGCATGCCGTCAAGCTGTTTGACCACATCATCTGAAAGTGATGCTATCTTTTTATAATCGGAAAGCTTCATCCTTCTTTTCTCAATGACCTCCTCGGCCTTCCCTGCACCGATTATAGAGGATATCATATGTGAAGCCTCCTCTATCCGTTTCTTGTGTCTTGATATCTCCTGCCGGATCTGCATTATAAGGTCCTGCAGGTTAACGTTCATGTCATTTATAAGGCGGGCTATCTGGCCGATTTCATCATTTGTCATAACAGGGACCGTGATCGTAAGGTCTCCATCGGCTATCTTTTTTGTAGCCTCAACGATGCCGTGCATCGGTGACACAATGTCCCTGGTAAACATCACAAACGCGCCTATAATACTGGCGAAGACCACCAGAAGAAGTAGAATCATCCTGTTGCGCAGAACCGCTATAGGCCTCCCCACGGCATTATCAACTTCCCGGCGATCCATCAGCTCCACGCTCCCTTTCGGAAGATGCTTCTCCGCGTTGACTATAAAATTATTCCCGATTTCCCTCTGAAGTTTCCCTGAACTGAATTCAAAAATGATCTCCGCGCTTACAGAGATTGAAACAATGGAAATCAGTATAAAATATAGTGTCAGTTTTCTCCTGAGCCTTGAGCTCTCTCCCCTGTTAATATGCATCAGTTGTACCGTGGTTTTTATTTTACAGTCTCAGTTCCCCGCGAAACCGGTATTTATCAATCGGGTGATTCTATTAATTTAACTATTTATTTTAAATAAATCAACCCTCCCTATTCAGTGAGGGGAGGAAGAAATATAAGGCATAAAAAAATCCCCTGAGAGGATGATGACCTTACAGGCTAATCTTTATTTTTTTGATCTGAACCACTTTTTTTTGGGCCGGAGCATATTTTCGTTTATGCTTTTAATCATGGCGCTCCCTGCCCGTGGATTAAGGAGTATGGCTGTACTCCTGCATCCTATTACACATGCCTCACAGAACATGCACTCTTCAGGCCTTACAATGGCTGCAACCCTGCCCTTTGTGCCGTCACTCCTCTCCCTTAGCTCAAGAACATTCATCATGCATACATCAACACACCTGCCGCAGCCGTTACAGGCCTTTTCATCAATTATTAAAGGCATTATATCTTCGCTCATACCAATCTTTCTCCGGTCTGAACAGGTTTAATTTTTAAAAAGGAGTGTCAACCCTTTTCACAACAATATAATCAGATAAAAAAGGGATATCCTGCAGATATCCCTTCAAAGGTGTACTTCATCTTATGCCGGTTTAATTAAAAAAAGATGCCCGTTATATCCTGTCACTTACAACATAGAGAGAAATCTCAGCTGCGGTAACTCTGCTTACCCCTGTGTATAAAAGGCAGCCGAGCCACATGACGGAAAGAAGTATAAATACAGCCGGATGCCATATAAAAAGAACCCCGCTTAGAATATCAGCTTTGCCGGGAGTTTCAGGCCTGAAAAAAAGCATATATACCGCGAAATATGGAATTATAAAGAGACTCATAATCTGGTATGCCGATATTTTACCCTCTCCCCTGTAATCAGCCCTGAGAAACTCGGAGAAAAACCTCCATAACTGCGTAACTGTGAGAGAAATAAAAAATGAGATTATAAAATATCCTTCAAGAAAAAGATAGATAGAAAATGAAGCTGTCACTGTATAGAGAATTGCTGTTATACCCTGTATCGGAACAACAGGGGTGCCGTTAAGATTATCATGATAAGATATTTTCTTGGTATCGCCTGAAAATACAAAATTCCACTTATAAAAAATTACCCTGAGAAGCAGCGGGAGCCCTGTAACAGGCCTGCCGTAACAGCATCCGAAACTTATGCAGGCAAGTCTCCCTATCCCCTCCCCCAGAGCGTATGCTGTCACCATTGCCGCCATTATAACAGATTCACCTGTCCCATGGAGATCGTTAACAGAAAAAAAATAATTAACACCCCTTACAATCCATGGAGAAGCCAGCAACATCACAAATGATGCACCCCCAACTGTGATGGTATTTTTTTTCCCCTCCACAACGAAAGCCATGACCTTGGCTGCGGGAATAAAAATAAACATAACAGCTGTTGTTACAGCGCCGGCAAAAAGCCAGGTAGCCCCTGCCGATGCCGACAGTATGAAAAAAAGTGTAATGGCAATAACATATCCAGTTGAAAGTATTATCCCGTAATATGTAATATTAACACCCTCCCACCTGCCGTTCTCCATTTTGCTCATAGGGAGGGACGCAAAGACCTGCCATCTCTCCCCCGGCAGAAACCTGAACGCGAAATAATAAACAACAAATAAAAATAAACAGAGTAAAACCGGAAATATTATATTAATCATTCTGCCCCTCTTTTTATTGCACTCCCGATTGAAGACCGGACTTTTATGTCAGTCTCCACAACGGGCCTTGTAAACTTTTTCATATACCTGGTCTCCACACCGCTCTTCATGGAATTCTCAACAAGGTCCCTGTCAAACTCCATCCTCCCCTTTTCAAAGAGCAGTATGTCAACTGAACTCCCCGGTCTGAAGAGACTCTTGGGCTGACCTTTTTGCAGAAACATGCCGTGCATCAGAGGCACAGGATTATCATACAGTGTCTCGGAATAACATTGTACTATGTCTCCGATCATCAGCGCGGCAACCTCTATCATGGCAACCATCCCCGCGCCGCTTCCTCCACTCACGTCAGTGTCAAACACTGTCACAGATCTCCTGTTCTTTGAATAGGCGTCAGTAACCGCTATAACAGCCCCTGGATTGCAGGAGTTATATGCCCCGTCAATTTCGTAGTAGTCTTTCACAATTCCCGATACAGGCGTATGACTGTAATGATATTTGTCAGGGGTGAGTCTGAATACGGCGTAGCTGCCGTTACTGAACAGACTCTTCCACCCCCGGCCCCTTCCAAGAAGGTCATCCAGAGAGAAAAACTTCTCCTTCAGAAAAAGGAGACTCTCTGTTTCAAATGAACCTGTTATCACCCTTGAATCAGCGGGAGACACTATTATACCCTCACCCGCGGGCATAGGCCTGCATTGGGTGTACCTTATCTTTCTTTCAAAGAACTTTCTTGCTGTATCAAGTGTATCAACCGGGTCATAGAACTCTGAAATATCGATGCCCGATCTCTCCAGAAAATCTGAACCTCCGCTCAGCCACGCACCGGCAGGAAAATCGTAATTGACCCAGGCCATAAGGGATGATATCCACCTTGATGTGACAAGCCTGTACACAAGTGAATGCTCCTCCCTCATGAAAGAATAGAGATAATTGACAAGGTTATCGTGATAAAACTCCTCATCCGCCACGTCCCCTGTCTCCCTTACTATATACTGATGCTTCATCCTGTGACCCTTATCTCAAAAATTTCTTTGCCGCTTTTTTCAATTGCCGAACACTTCATTTTATCTATATGAAGGGAAATCAGCAGAAGGTGAATAGCAGACCTGAGAAAAAGCAGCGGGATTGTCCCTGTCATCAGCTCTTCACCGTGCAGCTCCACGAACCTGGAGGCGCTCCTGATGTTAAGCACATTACCGAGCGCCGACCTCACATCCGCGGGGAATGAATCGTAATCCCTTTCAATCTCCTCCACGCTTTTCATAAAGACCTCAAGCGCCTCGCCCATATGCCTGTTTCTCAGGTTTTCCCTGTAAAATTTTTCAGCGCACTGGTTGAACTCATCCGCCGGCATATTAAGGGGCTTTTTCTCCCCCGCAACCTCAAGTATCCCCTTCTTTATCTTCGCTGCAGCGGAATATAGCCCAGGCTCACTGACCCTGAGTTCAAGGTCTCTCATTGTATCCTCCATACCAAGACTTTCAATGAGATCAGCCCCGTCACCCCTTAAAACTTTCAGAAGCGCCTTTTTATATTCATCATTATGCACCCTGAGATACCCCTGATACCTGCCGCTGTTCCTGGATTTCGAGGTTAGAGAGAGTATCTTCATCATCAGTGCGTTACTGTTGTTTTTCCTCACGTAAAAAGTAGGTATACCTATTGATGAGCCGAAAAGGATCTGCCTCCTCTCACTCTCGGTCTCAGGTGAATCGGGGATACTGCCATGTGTTACCTCTCCGTTCAGTATATACCTGTATGCCAGTGCCGTAACCAGAACCTGAAGGCTGGCCGCGTGCCTCATGTCCGCTCCAAGGCTTTCAAAGAGTGAATAATACCTCCCCTCAAAACCTGTATAACCGTTGTTTGCAAGGCTCCTCTGCCTGTAGAGAGAATAGACTGACATATTCCTGTCAAAGATACCCATTGACACAAGGTCCTGCTTCAGTTTATCATCATTCCCCATTACTCCGTTAAGGGCCGGGCTCTCATCAGTGCTGAGAAGTGCAACAAGGTAGTCCATTAGCCTGAAGTCATTTACATAATCCCCCCTGAGCCGGAAGATGCGTGCCATGAATTTCTCAATCCCCTCCGACCCGAAGGGTATAACGGGATTCCCGAATATCTTAATGTCAGCCTTCTTAAGCCACCTTCGCCAGATCATCCTCACATAGGTGTAGTCAAGCTCATGGCAGAGAAACCCCAGAACCTTTTCCGGATGAAAATCCTCATACCCCAGGCGGTAAGGCGCGGCAGTATATGTACCTGAAAAAAGCGGCACAAAATGCTCATAGATCTTTACCGCAAGGTCGCCGAAATATTTCTCATTTACAGGGCCGTATCCCCTGTCGCCGCTTTTCATGATCTCATTAAGTTTTCTGCTCCCTATACTTATATGGGTGCCGTTGTTCGCAAGGCTTATGTTTGAGATCCCTTTAAGGAACACCCTGTTCCCGGAAATAATCCCCGCCTCCTTGAGTTTAAGCACAGAATTCAGGCTGCTTCGTGACAGCACCTGGTGGCAGAGGTTCATGTAGGCGTGCTTATCCTCCCCCCTGTCCCAACCCGACAGGCAGGGGCTCATAAAGAGTTCCCTGTAAAATGAATCAGTTACCATTTCATTCAGCCTTTTCTGTCTTACCGGGGGATGGGGAGAAAAATATAAAGAGACCTCCTGCCCGAGGGCCGAAAGCTCAAATTTCTTATTGGCATACATAACCAGCATCTGTGTCAGCAGGTAGCTCTTCAGATTCTGGTCCCTGATATTATCTGCCATTGAGGAATCGGCAGATCCCCTGACAGGAAAGAAGGAAACTATTTCAGGAGAAGTGTTATCATTAAGGTAACAGTCAAGAAAACTTTCTCCGCTCCACCGTATTACAGGATGTATAAAAGAACTACCGCTAACAGCGTCAGCAAGGGAAAGCTTAAGCATATAGCTTACAGGGATACGGAGCCACTCCTCGCCGTTCCTGCTGATGACAAAGCTTTTTACGTCCCCCCTTTCAGGGCTATCAGGATTTTTCTTATCAGCCCTGATATCACTGCGGAACACCGATTCAGCGTATAAACTGAGCAGGTTGCGGGGGAACCGGACCCAGCTGTTCTCCCATATACCTGTCCTGTTCTCTTCAAGAAATCCGGTTATCTCCCTGACTCTCTTCCACGGCAGGTCCCCCCTCTCCGCCCTTCTTATGAGGTTGCGAAGGTACCCTGATTCCCTTATATAAATTGCAAGATCAACATCAGCGGGGCTCCCTTTTACAGCTGTCTGGAATTCATTCTCTATGCCGCAGGTACTGTCGCTCCCCGCGTATGGTATACTGTCCGGGGAGACCAAACCGTCATCAGTGATGCCAAGGCTTTTTCTGAATTCATCAATAAATCCTCTTTCACCAATATTATAATTGATCTTATTCATATTATCCTCTATACCTGCCGGATAAATAAACAGTTTTATGTTAAAAAATTATCAGCTTTATATCAGGAAATTATAAAATCATGTCAGGTGTCACTGTGAAAAAAATTATCTCTCTCATACTTATACCGGCCCTCATTCTTACCGGTTGCTCCGGGCTTAACACAAAAGATGACTATATAAGCTCAACATCATATCTCGCTTCAGATGACATTACAGGTGCGGTAAAAGCACTCCCCGGAGGCGAGGGTAAAACATTCATAACAATAATGGAACGGACTTACCTGAACCTCCTTGCAGGAAACCCTGACATAAAAGCACTTGCGGCCTACTCGCATAAAATCGAAGACCAGGTAAGATATAAAATTTCAAGGGGCGTTAAATCGTTTTTCTTCATCGAAACTCCTGACGGTTATTACGCCTCTGAACATGAGATAATATGGATGCACTTTCTGCTCTGCTGGGGATATTCCATGAAAGGGGACATGGATTCGGCAAGGGTTGAGGTAAACAGGGCTGCTGTTTTCCTGAGCAACGAATTCAGCGCGGAGGGGAGGTTTGACGATCCCTTTATGCGTATAGTATGCGGCCTCATGTGGAGTATATGCGGGGAGTGGGATGACGCCTGCGCCGATTTCAGGCGGGCAATACAGCTTGATCCTGAAGTAAAATGGCTAAGGCCGCTGCTCAAAATGGATGAAGCACCAGCCAACCTGGTTCTGCTCATGGGAGGCACAGGTTATGAACCTTACTGGGACCCTGACGCAAAAGGTTTCGTCCGCGGCCTCAGGGGGGTGTCATTCGAAGGGAAAGGTACAGGCAGCAGAATAGCTCTAACCGGGGGAGAGTTTGAAAAACTCAACCTCTTTATAACTCCCGACTCATCGTACTGGTATAAACGTCATGAAACGAGAAACAGTGAGCTCTCTGACACCATTGATGATTTCAAATACACAGAACAGTTTGGTGTAAGTTCAGGTAAAATGGTTTCACATATGGCCATGGCAGTAGGAGGGGGGCTTCTCATCTTTACTCTTGTAGGAGGAGCGGGCCTTGCACTCGTTGCACTGGGAGCTTACGTCAACTCCAGTGAAGTGGTAGGTGCCGGGGCTGCAGTCTTCCTTTATGGAGGATACAAGGGGTATGACTTTGCCTCTGAACAGTGCAGTGATGCCAGACGCAACTACAGGAGAGAGATGAATCCCGCTGATAAATACAGGTATGTCAGGTTTCTCCCGGAGTACGCATGGCTCGGGTGGAGCAATAAAAATATTACCCCCCCTGTTTCAATCAAATCGGGTAAAAGCAATATAAAACTTAAAAACAGTTACAAAATAAAAGGGCGGGGAACATCTCTTACCCTGGGATACTATCCTGATATAAGGTAAGCGGCTTTTAATTATTTAAAAGCCACTCTTCAGCCTCTGTGCTATCTGTAAAAAAGTTGTTATAGCTGAATCCGAATTTTTCCCTGATTCTCATATCCGCAACTTTCACACAGAGGCTAACAACAGGTTTTCCGGTTTTTATTCTTGAAAATTTAGCACATTTCAGGGGAGAGTCAATAACAGACTTGAGTTAGGCTAAATTTAACATTGAAGATAGGATTATTGGTTTAAATATCATAATTATTTAAATTATCTAATTGCGAACGACCGGAGGGAGTGCGGCAATCTGTTAAGGCTGGAAACAATACCGGTTTATACCGAATATTTTCTATCCGGAACAGATTGCTTCGTCGCTTAAGCTCCTCGCAATGACAGATGAATATGATAAATGTTAATAATAAAACGCCTAACTCAAGTAACTGAAAAAAGTTAATAAATAATGAAGGTTCTGAAATGCTTTTAGATTCACACTGTCATTTTGACATAATTCTTGAGGACAAAAAGATCACTGAAGAGGATCTGATCAGGTCACTGAAATACAATAATATAGAATACGGGGTTCAGGTATCAATTGACGCAAAGGGTCTTGAATGGTCACGGGACTTTGTAAAAAGAAATTACAAAAACGGCTTATACTATACGCTGGGAATTCACCCCTCTTCAAACGCTGATGAGGCCTCTCTTGAAAAACTCGCCTCTTTCACAGGTAAAGAGATGGAAGGTAAATTCAACAGCCTGCTCCTGGGCATAGGGGAGTGCGGTCTCGACTTCTACAGGATGAAGCAGTCTGAAGATATCCAGAGACGATCTTTTGAGTACCAGATAGACCTTGCGAAAAAACATAAACTCCCCCTGATAATACATTTAAGGGACGCTATGGAGGAGGGGATTGATCTCCTGAAAAAGAAGAGGGCCGGGCACGGAATAATGCACTGCTTTGCCGGGGATTCAGCCGCGGCTAAACGCGTTCTTGACATGGGGTTCATGATCTCCTTTGCGGGGAACGTGACATATAAAAACGCTGTTGAACTGCATGATGCGGCCGCCTATGTTCCCCTTGACCGGATACTTATAGAAACAGATTCACCGTTTCTCACACCAGTACCTCTCAGAGGAAAGCCGAACGTTCCCGAGTACATAAAACATACCTTCAAATTTATAGCAGATCTGAAAAAGGTACCTCAGTCAAAGCTCGAGGATTCCGTATCTGAAAACTTCAGGAAACTTATACGAAAATGAAACTTTCTGAAAAAGGTATAATAATCAGAAAGGCCGTAGAGAGCGATCTCCGGCAGATTTATCTCTCTGTAAAAGAAATGCCTCTTTTCATAAATGCCGGTTTTACCGCTGAAAAACTTGCTGAACTGTTCATGTCTGAAAACTCGATAATTCTCACCGCAGCAAGAAAAAAGAAAATACTCGGTTTCATAGCCGGAAACAAGGATGAAAAAAAATCATTTATTCAGTATCTTTTTGTTAATGAAAAGTTTCGTGGTTCAGGGATAGGCTCCGCGCTGATTGAAAAATATCTGATCAGGGGCAAAAAATCGGGCGCAGAAGATTTTTTTATTGCGCTCCCGGAAAATAATATGGAATCTCTAAATTTCTGTATCAAAAAAGGTTTCTCAAGGGAGGAGAACAGAGTGATTCTCCGTAAAAAGGAAAATTAAACAGACCGGAGCATTAATTTGACACGTTCACAAAAAAAAGAAGATCCTTCAAAACTGTTATCCAATAGCGGTCTCAATATCAAGCCTTCAGGCATAAGGGAATTCTTTGATATTGTCTATAACATGAAAGATTGCGTTTCACTCGGTGTGGGTGAACCTGATTTTGAAACCCCCTGGAGAATTTCAGACACAGGTATAAATGCAATCCGCGAAGGATTAACACATTACACCCCGAACAGGGGCGTGCCTGAACTTCTTGAACTGATCTCCGGGCACCTTCACGACAGGTACAACGTTGACTATGTCCCTGACAGAGAGATTCTTGTAACAATGGGTGTAAGTCAGGCCCTTGATCTTGCACTGAGGAGCATAATAAACCCCGGAGATGAAATAATTGTAATAGAACCCTGCTACGTTTCTTATGCGGCCAATATTGAACTGGTCCTGGGAGTACCTGTGATTATTCCCACTTATTTTAATGAGGGTTTCAGGATAGATCCGGACAGGTTAAAAAAAGCGATTACACCGAAAACAAAGGCTATTCTCCTTAACTACCCCTCAAACCCCACGGGCCTCTCATACCCGGAGGAACTGCTCAGGGAGATAGCGGAAATCACACAGAAAAATAATATTCTCGTAATTTCAGACGAAATATATTCAGCAATATCATACGGAAAACCTCATTTCTCAATTGCCTCTGTTCCCGGGATGAAGGAATGGACCATTGTTCTTAACGGCTTCTCAAAATCCCATGCCATGACAGGATGGAGACTCGGTTACGCGGCAGCCCCTGAATTTATCATGGATATCATGCTGAAGATCCACCAGTACACAGGACTCTGCGCCCCGTCAATATCACAATACGCGGCAATTGAAGCACTGCAGCACGGAGAGAGGGATGTTGAAAGGATGCTTGTTGAATATACCAGGCGGAGAAACTATATAGCCAAAACCTTCAACGACATCGGGCTCCCATGCCTCTACCCGGAAGGGGCTTTTTACGCTTTTCCCGACATAACGCCCACAGGCCTGACCGCAAGGGACTTTGCCCTTAAACTCCTTGAGCAGTATAAAGTGGCTGTTGTTCCCGGAAACGCATTCGGCGAATCGGGGAAGAACCATATAAGGTGCTCATTCGCCACATCAATGGACAATATAAAAACAGCCCTTGAGAGGATTGAGGCTTTTGTTAAAAGCCTCTGACAGTTAAACTTATGTCATTGCTGATAGATGGATTCAACCTGATCTACAAATTCCCTGAGCTTGAGGCCTTTATGTGCTACGGTCAGCTCAACAAGGCGAGAGACGGGCTCCTGGAAATACTGCGTGATTACCAGAAGATCAGAAAGGGGGGAATAACAGTCGTATTTGACGGCAAAAAAGAACCCTCTATTGAAATAAGGAGTGAAAAAATAGGTACAATTGATGTCTATTACTCACTCGATTATTCAGCTGACTTCATTATTAAACAGTTTATTAAAAAAGATTTAAATCCGAAAATGATAACAGTTATAACTTCCGATAAGGATATAATTTTTTATATAAACAGGTTCGGCGCGAAAAATATAACCAGCGAAAAATTTGCCGACATTGTTAATCACTCATTTGAAAGTTCCATCACTGAAGAGGAAGAACGGAAAGAAGAACTTGAAAAGATTAATCCTGAAATAACAGATGAAGAGATTTCCTACTGGCAGAAAATCTTCACAAAAAAAAGTTCCGGAAAGAGGTGAACAGATGACATCCATAGATTACATGAAAGTTCTTGATATCGCGGCACTGACCCTGGGCTCTGAATCACATATCCAGGTAAAAAATGTTGATATCAACAGGCTTGAAGCTGTAATAAAATCCACCGGCGGTGAAGATATACGCCTTGACGTTTTTCTCCGTGACTTCAGCATGGAAATCTCTCTGAAAAAAGACTCTCTGGAACCGAAAAAAATCAAGAAATGGCTCCCTTCATTCGAATACCAGCTTGAGCAGAATTTTTTTAAGAATATAGTAATAGAGAATTCTGAAAACAGCAGGGAATACAGAATAAAAATCGATTTTTAGGAATTTTATTCCTTGAATAAAAAATATTCAACTATTAGCCTGTCATAAATCGGTATTACCACTGATTACTGTAAAAATTTCAGGTCCGCAGTGAAATCATCTTACCCGCTTCATGGCGCGCTTCAGCGTTTAACGGATCATGCGGAGAGGCTGAAAAGTTATCAGCGGCAACAGATAAAAACATAAAACTATTTACCGGGGCATTTCTGATAATATAATTAATGACGAGGTAGACTTATGAGCGGTGATGCAAACATAAAGCTTACTAAAGAGGGCCCAATTGCATTTGTAACCTTCTGTGACCCGAGCGGCCTCAACCTTCTCAACAAAGAAGTTGTAACCGGGCTTGCCGATATTCAGGAGGAGATAGCACAGGACAACCAGCTGCGTGTGGTCATAGTTAATTCAACAGGAGCACACTTCTCAGCAGGTGTTGACACGGCATTCCTTAAAACTGTTGATACAAGGTTTGTGAAAGACAACCTGAATTTTCTCCAGAGAACATTCAGCAGGTTTCAGGAACTTCCCATCCCGGTAATCTGCGCGATTAAAGGTTTCTGCCTTGGAGGCGGACTTGAACTGGCACTGAGCTGCGACATCAGAATTGCAGCGGAAGGTTCAACACTTGCTCTTCCGGAAGTAAGGTTCGGACTGACTGCCGACCAGACAGGAACAACAAGGCTTACAAAACTCGTAGGTATCGGGCAGGCAAAAAAACTCATTCTCTGCTGCGAAATGATCGATGCCGCTGAATCCTACAGAATAGGGCTCGTTGAATATCTCGTTAAGCCTGAAGAACTTGACGGTATGGCTATGAAACTCGCGAAGAGGATGATCAACCTTCCTCCATCAGCACTGAGGTTCGGTAAATGGGGCGTCAATGTTGCTGCAGAAGGGAACACATACGCGGCCCTTATGTTCGAGCAGGCACAGTCAATCTACTGCTTCGGCACAGAGGACAAAGAAGAGGCTGTGAGCGCTTTTATTGAAAAACGGAAACCTGTTTATAAAGACAAATAGTAAATCAGAAAGGCCCCGCTTTTGCGGGGTTTTTAATACACCTCAATGAAAAATATCCCGGTCCATCTCATAAGGGCAGAACTCCTCCGCAGAGTAAACAGGTTCGTTGCTGAAGTTTTAATTAATGGAAAAACAGAAACAGTCTACGTACCGAATACAGGCCGGCTATCAGAGCTCGCGCTCCCCGGGGCGGAACTGCTCCTCTCACCGATCGATGGAAAATACAGCTTAAAAATCCTTTATATTATAAACAACAGCTATCCTGTAATGATCGATTCAACATACAGCAACCGTCTTTTCCAGGAGCTTCTTAAGGCAGGCGGAGCTCCCTCCCTTGAAGACTCATCCCTTATCAGGAGGGAACCTGTTTACGGGAGGCACAGGTTTGATTTTCTTGTCAGGCAGGGGGAGGAGGAGAAATATGTTGAGCTGAAGTCATGTACCCTTTTTCATAAATCAACCGCATCCTTCCCTGACGCAGTGAGCACACGGGCATCAGAACATGTAAAACTGCTGGGAGAGACAGGTAAAGGTGTTATCATATTTTTCATACTGAAGGAGGGGATTAAAAGGTTTGTTCCCAATTATCATACTGATTTCACCTTCTACAGAACCCTGAAAGAAAACACTGGAAAGATTGAAATCAAGGCCCTTTCAGTAAAATACAACGAGAGCCTTGAAATAACATCGCTGGAGGAGGTCCCTGTAGTCATCCCGGAAGTCGATCCGCGGGGTATATTCATCCTCCTCCTGAAAGGGAAAACCCAATCTGAAAACACCGGCACAGAATACAATTACATGCTCTTATGCGGGGTCGAGAAGGAAGATGTTTTCAAAAGAATTGAAAAATTAAAAAGGAACCGCAAACTTTTCCCTGAAAAATCAGGTACAGATTTCACTGACATGAAGATAGCTGCAGACCTCCCTGTAATATCGGATAACATCTCCCTCCGGGACCTGGATAACATCTTCGCACCTGAAACAGGCCCCGGGGAAAAAATATTCTCTTCTGACGAATGGAGGATCTACGGCTACAGCGAAAACCCGGCTGAAAAAAAATGTTTCTGGGAGAAGGTATTGCAACTCAGGTTTGGAGATTATTAAAAACTTCTATCGAGGAAATATTTTTCTGATCAGGTCCCCTCGGCCCATTTTTTTAAGTTTTGATTTTATTTTCTCTTTGTACTCCTCCCTGTACCAGAAGAAAAAAGTTCTCTGCCCTTCTCGCTCCTTTTTCGATTTTGCAGAATAAACTTTCTCCCCTGTATAGGGATCAAATCCGCAGTAATATATAACAGCTGACAGTGTCATAGGTGTAGGGGTAAAGTCCTGCACCTGTTCAAGCCTGAATCCCTCTTCAGCGGTAAGTGCGGCGAGTTCAGCCATATCCTCCTCCTTTGAGCCGGGATGGGAGGAGATGAAATAAGGGACAATCTGCTGTTTCAGCCCCGCAGCCGCCGAAATTTTTTCAAAGACCTTTTTAAATTTTAAAAAAAGTTCAAACCGGGGTTTTCTCATCAGTTTAAGCACCTGCGGAGAGGTGTGTTCAGGCGCCACCTTGAGTCTGCCGGAAACATGTTCCGACACCAGTTTTTCAGTGTATTCATCACAGGAAAACTTTTTACGTTTTTCAGAATTTCCGCAGAGAAGCAGGTCATACCTGACACCACTGGATATAAAAACTTTTTTCACTCCACTGACTTTTTCACAGCTTCTGTAAAGCTTTACAAGAGGAGCATGATCAAACCTGAGGTTGCCGCATATCGCCGGATAAAGGCATGAGGGGCGGGAACATTTCGCGCAGAGAGATTCATCCTCCCCTCCCATCCTGTACATATTGGCGGAAGGCCCGCCCACATCTGAAATATACCCCCTGAAATCAGGCATCTCTGTCACCGCACTGACCTCGCGGAGGACAGAGGCTTCAGATCTGCTGAGGATCTTCCTCCCCTGGTGTGCCGTTATGGCGCAGAAACTGCAGCCTCCGAAACATCCCCTGTGAGCTGTCACCGAGTGCCTGATCATATCGTACGCCGGTATTGTTTTTCCCCTGTACTTGGGATGGGGGAGGCGGGTATATGGAAGGTCAAACCCGGAATCAACGTCACCGGAGGAGAGACCGGTAAACGGAGGATTAACGACAACATAACGGTCCCCGGTTTTCTGGATGAGCCTTACAGGTTTATCCGATACCGATGCTTTCTCTGACAGAACAAAATTTTCACCAAACATTCTCTTATCAGAAAGACACTCCTCATGGGAAGGGAGCTCTACATCTGCCCATCCCTTTCGCCTCTTTATCTGGTCCGCCGATTCTTCAATAAATGCAGTCTGCTCCACAGTTTTGAGTGAACTGAACGGTACCCCTCTCTCCATGAGCCTGACTATTTCGGTAATCGGTTTCTCACCCATTCCATAAACAATCATGTCAGCACCACTCTCCTGCAGAACTGAGGGTTTGAGTGAATCACTCCAGTAATCGTAATGGGTAATCCTTCTGAGGGAAGCCTCAACTCCCCCGGCAATGACAGGCACGTCCGGGTAGAGCTCTTTCAGTATCTTCGTATATACGGTTACAGCGTAGTCAGGGCGAAGCCCGGCCCTCCCTTCAGGAGAATATGCATCGTCAGAACGGAGCCTCTTCCCCGCTGTATAATGATTTATCATTGAATCCATGCACCCGGAAGTAACGGCAAAAAAAAGCCGCGGCTTCCCGAATTTTCTGAAATCACGATGATCCCCCCGCCAGTCAGGCTGAGGTACCATGGCGATCTTCAGGCCGCATTTTTCAAGCACACGGCCTATCACCGCGCTGCCGAATGAAGGGTGGTCCACGTAGGCATCGCCGCTGAAGATTACAACGTCAGGCTCCTTCCACCCTCTTTTATCAGCATCCTTTCTTGTGACCGGAAGCCAGTCATTTATGTTATACCCTTTTACAGTCATAACTTCCCGTTAATTTTTATACACTGATATTCCGTAGTATGAAAGCCGATGTAAAGATATATTTCTTTAAATAAAAGTATTTATTGGAGCTCCTTCCAATTCGTTTTTCAACAGGAAGCCAGTCACTAAAAAGATGCCTTAATGAATGCAGACCTGGAAAACCCGGCAGGCACTATAATAGATTAATTAAAATAATAAAATTATAATAAAAATAAATTGATCTCAATTTCTGTTTTTTTATAATTCCTTTTAATTTAAAAATAGTTCATTTTATTCTCCGTACCGCAGCTTCTTTTTTTGTTTATTTTTTTGCGACCGGATTATTTCAGGAATTTAAACTGGTTTTTGATTATTATTTTTTTAAAATAGAAGAAAGAGTATAAAATCATGAAAATAAGGCTGAATCTTCCAATCGTTTTATTCACCATTTTTGCAGCTGTAACACCTGCCCGTTCTGCTGTATACGAGGCATCAACCCTTTACAATTCCGTCTCAAGAGCTGAGACTGTCCAGGAACTCTACATGACAAGGTGGGATGTTCTGAAAGAAAAAAATTTCTACTTCGACATATACGGCAGGATAAACTGGGTCTTTGATTTTGATGTAAACACCTACAATTCCGGATCAGGTGAATATGAGGCCACTGAATTGAGATTAACAAGAACCTACGGCAGCATGACATTTGCAATACCCATAGGAGGGTTCAGAAAGGATGAAGAGGGCAGCGACTTTATAGTGGCGCTCAACACCACGGGCTTTCACTACGGGCTTGTGAAGGACATTGAAGTGGACAGAGGCGATGCGGGTACTGAATCCATATCCGACTACAAACATTCGCAGTTCTTTGATGATATTTACGCTGTCTCCATACTATACAGGCCCTACTTTACCTTCCACGGCGGGTATATAATAAACAATGAATATGAACCGAAGGAAGACGGTACAATGAGCTATTCAGACCCGGTAGAGAGCTATAAGAAAAAGTTTTTTGCAGTTGAACTCTACAAGGTCATGGCATTCAGCATGAATATAGATGAGGGGAGGCCTGAATCGACAAAGGTGTCTGTTGAGCTCAACCAGGGACTGGGCTTTATAATGGATACCAAAAGCATTTACTTCCCTGCAATCACTTTAGGTTATGAAAATACGGCAGCCTACAATGACGAACTATATGACCCTGTGTGGGTAGATACCTACACCAATAAAGGAACATCAGCCCATTATGATAAAGACAGCGCCCGGCTGCATGTATATTCACTTAAAGTTAACCAGCGTTTTGCCCGGTCCTTCACAGTGGAGGGCTTCCTCGGGGCCCAGTATATAACTGATGAAATTTATACAAAGGAAAATAATCCCGAAAAAATAGACGTATCAAAAGCGAAGGAATGGTACATCCTGTTAAGCTATGACCCCATTGCAAAAGCTGATGAAGCGACGATGAAGGCCTACACAGGTGTAAGCTGGTACTGGGACCCGGCAATCATGATCCACAGAAACAACCCTGAAAAGGGAAACGCTGTGTACGGATGGATAATCGGATGCAATTTTGATATTGTCCATTTCGGCGGTGACATGAAAGCTGAATACAACTTCTCCAGCGATCTGAAGAAGCTGGTTGAGGCTGCGGACAAGTGGGCTGTTGAGGGAAGCCTTTTTGTAAGGATATAAAGAGGGACAATCATGAAATATATAAAACTGATAATTTTAGCCGCAATAATCAATTTTTCCGCCACAGGCTGTTCATACGTATCAGACATGATTGAGGGGGCCATAACCGAGAGGGCATCTTTTTCAATAGAGGCCCGCCAGGTTGGTGACGATGTTGTAATAACATGGAACGAAACCGACCACTCCTCAAATTTTGCGGGAATAGAAATCTACAGGACAAGGGAAGCAAACGATGAATATTCAGGATACGTCATTGTTGCCGACTATCTTACCGGGGCCGTGTCCGGTGATTTAAGCAGTGGAACCACAACAACGTGCACAGTTAACAAACCGGCCGATGATAGTGCAACAGTACCGGCAGGGACATCCGGCATATATTTCTACAGGGTTGGCTTAATTCACTGGGACGAAGATGAAGATGATCGCACAGCTGAAAATGGTTACCTTGTACCATGGGATGGCTTAAATTTTGATACTAATTATAACAATAACACAGATATAAATGAAGTAAGCGGATCAGCCATGGTGGAGATCAACTGACCGCTGTATCCGCGATCTTCGAGAAGTCGATAAGTGTCCTGAAATTATTCAGTATCCCTTCAATAATCGAAAGCCTGTTGTCCCTCATCTCTAATCTCTTGTCCATTACAAGCACCTTATCAAAAAAAGCATCGATCAGAGGTTTGGCCTCTATCATCAGTTCAAAGAGGTTTACATATTGACTTCCGGATATAAGCTCCGCCATTTCCGCGCTTTTACTGTTGAAGAAAGCGTAAAGTTCTTTCTCCTCCTTCTCCTCCATAAGTGATTCATTGAATGAAAGTTTGTAATCTTTATTGTCCTTTCTGAAGCCGGCAAGAATATTGTTCATCCTCTTGAATCCGAGAAGCAGTTCTGAAAACTTTTCGTTTTTTCTGAAGCTGTTGAGACTTTCGGCCCTTCTGTGAAGTTCGAGATAATCGGTATTGCCTTCAATCATACATGCGTCTATCTCGTCATACCTGAACCCATCTTCGGTAAATATTGTCTTTGCCCGTGTATTGACAAACTCAACAATCTTCCCTGTCAATGTCGCGCCGTCTTTGTAGTTTTCAGCAGCCTGTTCAAAGGCTTCACCAAGCTGGAGTTTCAGGTTGTTCCGTATTATAAGTTCCACTATTGCATTTGCCTGCCGCCGCAGAGCGTACGGGTCCTGTGAGCCCTTCGGTATGTTGCCCACTGAGAATGAACCTAAAATATTATCTATCTTTTCAGCAATCGACAATACAATTGAGACTATTCCTGATGGAACGATATCTCCGCTGAATCTAGGCCTGTAATGATCATTAATTGCGTCAGCAACTTCAGGAGCCTCACCTTCATTCAGTGCATAAATTCTGCCGACCTGTCCCTGTAAGGAAGCGAATTCATAAACCATCGCCGTGTCAAGGTCAGCCTTGGAGAGAAGCACCGCCCTTTTAATCTTCTCCGCCGTACCGGAATCAATACCGAGCAGTTCTATGAGAATACCCGCGGCGTCACCAACCCTGACAATCTTGTCGTAAATAGAACCAAGCTCCTTATGGAAAAGAACTTTTTTGAGAGAGTCAACACGATCCTCAAGTTTAATTTTAGCATCCTCTTTATAGAAAAATCCCGCGTCAGTAAACCTGGCCGAGATGACCTTCACATTGCCTTTTTTAACATTTTCGTTTTCAGGGTTATTCGCAGTAACGAGAAACTTATTCATCAGTTTTCCGTTTTTATCAGTTATGGCAAAATATTTCTGGTGCTCCTTCATCTCCGCTATTAGCACAATATCAGGTATCTCAAGAAAATTCTTATCAAATTCACAGACAATAATATGCGGATTCTCAACAAGGTAGGTCACAGTATCAAGAAGCTCCTCATCTTCATATAAAATTCCTCCCGCCGACTCAGCAGCGGCAAGGAGCCCCTTCCTTATAATCTCTTTCCTCTCGTCCTGATCAATAATTACACAGTTCTCACGAAGCTTATCTGCATAATCGCTGATACTGCTGATTTCTATCATTTTATTGGCCTGAACAAAATGACCTCTCGTAAGGTTGCCTGATTTTATTCCCTCAATTTCAAAGGGTATTACGCTGTCATTAAACATCAGAAGGAAATATGCAATCGGGCGGGGAAAAGTGACCTTTTTGTCACTCCACTTCATCCTCTTCGGGAAGGGCAGTGTAAGGACTATGTTTTCAATTATTCCCGGAATAATATCCACGGTTTTCCCGGATTCCAGTTTTTTCGACGCGAAAACATAACTCCCCTTCTCCGTGTCCCTGGCCTCAACATCCCCCGGCTCAAGACCGTTTCCCTTAAGGAACCCCTGCAGGGCCTTTGTGGGGGCCCCCTCCTGATCATACGCAGCCTTCGCGGAAGGCCCTTTCAGTTCAACAGTCTCGCTCCTCTGATTTTCTGCGAGCCCGGATATCAGAACAGCAAACCTTCGCGGTGTGGCATAAACCTCAATTTCACTGAAATCGATCCTCTCATCCCTGAACCTGTCAGTCATAACAGTTTTCAGAGATTTTACAGCAGCAGGTATATAGCCGGCAGGGATCTCTTCCGTCCCGATTTCACAGAGAAAATTCGCATTCTTAAGCATAATGGGCTCCGATATAGATAAATTTATTAAACTGTACTCTTCCCCCGCACCCCCATAGGGGGCAAGGCATTAAAGTCCCCCTCCGGGGGATTTAGGGGGCTAATATGCAGAACAAATTTATAATTAAACTATTATAAATGACACTATCATCAGCTATATTTATTAATTCACAAAACTATATTATATCATTTATTAAAATAAATAAATCACAGAGTGGTCAAAATGAGTCAATAAATTTTTAAAGAAGAACGGTTACGGAAGGTTATAGATCTATCTTTTCAGGTACTTTCGCGGGTTGGTATGCCCGCCCCTCTTTATCAGTTCGAAATGAAGGTGCGGCCCGGTTGAACGGCCTGTATTGCCGCTGCGTGCGATCTGCTGCCCCTGCTTAACATACTGCCCGCGTTTTACCATTATGCGTGAAAGGTGTCCGTAAAGTGATTTCCAGCCTCCCGGATGGGCAATAATAATCACATTGCCATACCCTCCCATCCATCCTGCATAGGAGACCATACCGTACTTTGTGGCCCTTACAGGCTCATAGCGGGCCGCTATATCAAGGCCTTTATGAAACTCCTTGTACGCGTGATTGAACGGGTTCCTTCTCCAGCCGAAACCGCTTGTTACCCTTCGCCCTCTCACAGGCCATAAAAAACCGTCAAATATATTACGGGGCTTGGCGTCAGGGATAAAAACAAGTTCCCCGGCAGGAACAAAATCGGCATTCCTGAAATCATTCGCAGCCAGGATCTTCTCAACAGGAATCCTGTACCTCTTTGAAAGATTAACAATATTGTTTCCCTGTTTCATATTATAGAGAATCCCATCTTTGTTAGGTATTCTCAGGGTTGTTCCTGCAGGGATATAATCGTATGATTTGAGATTATTGCTTCCGCAGATTGTATCAATGGAAATTCCGTATCTTTTGGCTATAGATGAAAGGCTCTCATTTCTCCTGACCTTGTGGGTCTTTATCTTAAGCGGGGAATCTTTAACCGGTACGGTATAATCGGTTTCTATGGAAAGAAGAAGATCATTTTTCAGTTTTTCATCTTCAAGTATATTGTTAATATCATTGGCGCTGTAGACCTTTACGTTCTCATCAGCTTCATTCTCCGCGCCGTTCCCGGAAATTTCATAAGTCTCACCGTCCGGGATTCCCCCGGCGGATGCCTCACTTGAAGGAATAACCGCAAATATCAGGGAAGATACAAGAACAACCACCATACTCATAGCAAAAAGCCTTGAATACCTTACTATATCTTTTTTGTAGATATTCCTTATATATGTTCCCTTTCTGCCAATATAAATAAAAACCACATCATGGGTAAAAATATTTACAGTAAGGTTGCCGAGTTTGTATGTATTAAATCCCTTTTTAAACATTATACGATACTTTATTCGTTAAAAAAATATTCCTCTCTAATTTATCGGAGTCCCGGATAATTTACATTAATTCTATTTTTTTTCAGCTATCCTGTTTAATGCTGCTGAACCGCTGTATGCCTCTTCTATAAACTTCTTAGGGTCCCTCTTTACACTTCCGCCTGTTATTATAATCTGCCCCTGTGCGACAACTCCACGCTGAATAGATATTGAAGGTGCTGTAATATCACCAAGAACCCTGGCGGTCTCAAGAAGCCTGACCTCCTGCTCGGCATTAATATTCCCTATTACAGTACCGGCAACAACAACAGACCTGGCATAAATATCAGTCTTAACACGGCCCTTTTCACCAACCACAAGTTCCTCGTCAGTCTTTATTTCACCTTCAAATTTACCGTCAATTTTCAAAGAGCCACTGATATAGAACTTACCTTCAAATACTGAACCCTCGCCTATTGTACTGTTCATCCCTTCAGCTTTTGGTGCCATATTTCACTCCATCTATATTAAGAAAATATCTTTGATTAATATAAAGAAACACAAATGATGTAAATCAAATTATTTTTTATATGCCATAAAAACTTCATTTTATGACACCAATAAAGCCCCGCAGGGCTTTTTCAAAGCGGCACATTACACTCAAAAGATGCCGGCATCAGACATAATAATGATTTATCTTTAATTTCAGAGGCGCAGATCAGGAACCTCCTTCCCCCTCTTCTTAAGCTTTCCCACTGACACAAGGGAGAACTGTTTATCCCTGAATATTCTCTCAGCAACCCTCATGTAATCATCCATGGTTATTGAGTCTATTATGCTTACAATTTCATTAAAATCATAATATCTTCCGTAGGTCATCTCATTCCTGGCAAGCTGACTCATCCTTACCTCGTTACTTTCAAGGCTTAAAGCAAGGTTTCCCTTCATGTAAGTCTTTGTATCAACGAATTCCTCTTCTGTAATCCCTTCATGGAAAAACCTTCTGCATTCATTCATAATAAGATCAACTGTATAGTGATACTTTTTAGGAAGAGTAGCACAGTAGATCCCGAAAACACCGCAGTCGGCATATGATGAGTGGAATGAATATATAGAATAGCTTATCCCCTCCTTCTCCCTTATATTCTGAAAAAGCCTGGAAGACATACTCCCCCCGAGAATTGTACTCAGAATATAAAGACTCCACCTGTCATTGTCCCCTCTTTTAATCCCCTCAAGCCCCATACAGAAATGAACCTGCTCAAGGTCCTTTTCAACATGTTCTGCAACAACCCTTACAGGGGAGCAGGATTCTATAACCGGGACAACCGCCGTTTTGACCCTGTTGCGTCCGAAATAGGTATCAATAAGAGACTTCGCCTTTTCAGGATCAAAGCTGCCGGCTAATACAAGAATAGCGTTTTCATTTACATAATATTCATTATAAAAAGAGGTAAGAGATTCCCTGGAGATATTTTCTATCCCTTCAACTGTTCCGAGAATGGAATGGCTCAGAGGATGGCCCTGGAGCATTTTCTCCATGAAAAAATCGTGGATAAACTCATCCGGAGTGTCCTCGTACATCCGGATCTCTTCAATAATAACATTTTTTTCCTTTCCGATCTCTTCAGCGTCAAAAACGGAATTATAATACATATCTGACAGGATGTCCAGGGACATCTCAAGGTAATCTGATACAACATTTATATAGTAACAGGTATACTCCCTGTTCGTGGCAGCATTGTGCTGACCTCCGACCCTGTCAACGATTCTTGCAATATCTTTTGCCGAATATTTTTCTGTCCCCTTAAAAAGCATATGCTCAACAAAGTGAGCATATCCGTACTGTTCAGGGCGTTCATCTCTCGAACCCCTGTTGATCCATAGTCCCACTGAGACCGAGACCACGCCATCAACCGGTTCAAGGAGGACAGTAAAATCATTGTCCTTCCTGTATTTAATCACCATTAACTCTCTTCCAGTAATTCCTTTCTGCTGAGGTCTATCCTGCCCTGACGGTCTATCTTAATTACTTTCACCTTCATCTTGTCGCCAACAGCACAGATGTCAGAAACCTCTTTCACCCTTGTTGTGTCAAGATTTGAAATATGAACAAGACCCTCTTTGCCCGGCACGATCTCAACAAAAGCTCCGAACTCCATGATCTTCTTAACAGTTCCCATGTAAATATTGCCGACTTCAACATCCTCGGCAATTCCGAGAATAATCTTCTCTGCAGCCTCAATCGCTTCAGCGCTTACAGATGAGATTACCACCTTGCCTGTGTCATCGATATTAACCTCTGCGCCTGTATCCTCGACAATCTTCTTGATAACCCTTCCGCCGGGGCCGATTATCTCGCCGATCTTTTCAGTCTTGACCTTGATTGTTCTTATCTTAGGAGCATGTACTGAAACCTCTTTCTCCGGCGCGGCAAGAAATGAATTCATTGTTTTCAGTATATGAAGCCTTCCTTCTTTTGCCTGGTCAAGGGCTACTTTCATAATCTCAGGTGTAATCCCCTCGATTTTTATATCAAGCTGGAATGCAGTGATTCCTGTCTCAGTTCCCGCCACCTTAAAGTCCATGTCACCAAGATGGTCCTCCAGTCCCTGGATATCACTTAAAATAGCGAACCTTTCGCCTTCCATAATAAGACCCATTGCAATACCCGCAACCGGAGCCTTGATTGGAACACCGGCATTGCAGAGTGCAAGCGAACCTGAACATACACTCGCCATTGATGATGAACCGTTTGATTCAAGTATTTCAGAGACCTGCCTGATTGTGTAAGGGAATTGCAGATCATCAGGGACTGTCCATTCAAGGGCCCTCTCTGCCAGCATACCGTGGCCGATTTCACGCCTTCCCGGATTACCTGTTCTTCCCACTTCACCAACAGAGAAAGGCGGAAAGTTATAATGGAGCATGAACCTTTTCTCCGTGAACCCCTCAAGGTTGTCCATCTTCTGGACTTCTGCAAGAGTTCCAAGAGTTGTTATTCCAAGGCTCTGTGTTTCCCCTCTGGTAAATACCGCGGAACCGTGTGCCCTGGGAAGAACCCCTGTCATTATATCAATAGGCCTTATCCCTTTGAGGTCGCGCCCGTCGGCCCTCATCCCCTCGTCAAGGCACCTGAGCCTCATAATCTCACCGTCCAGTTCGTCAATTATTCCGCCGATCTGCCCGATTGTATCAGGAAATTCTTCCTTAAGTTCATCCTTCGCCCGGGCTGTTATTTCGTCCCTTGCGACTTCTCTAGGTTTTTTCACCATTATATTTTTAAGATTCACAAGGTCCTGGTAATACCTCTCCCTTGCGGCCTTTGCAAGTTCAGCATCAGGAACATACGGGGTATACTCCATAACCGGCTTATTTACCGCCTTTTTAAGCTCCTCCTGCGCATCGCATATCTTCTTGATATTTTCATGCGCGAAAACAACCGCGTTAAGCATATCCTCTTCAGTTACGTTCTTTGAAAAACCCTCTATCATTGTTACGGCCTTCTTTGTACCGGCCACAACAAGATCAATATCGCTCTCCTTTGTTTCCTGGAAAGTCGGATTAACTATCATCTCCCCGTTTATACGTCCAACCCTTACAGCTCCCACAGGGCCATGGAACGGCATACCTGAAACAACAAGAGCCGCAGACGCCGCGTTAATGGCGAATATATCCTGCTGATTTATACTGTCAGCAGAAATTGTATAAATGATAATCTGGACTTCATTAACAAAATCATCCGGGAAGAGCGGCCTGAGCGGCCTGTCTGTCAGCCTTGATGTCAGGATTTCCCTGTCACTTGGCCGACCCTCCCTTTTAATAAAGCCGCCGGGAATTTTACCGGCAGCATAAGTCTTTTCCCTGTAATCAACTGTGAGGGGGAAAAAATCCTGCCCCTCTTTTACGTCCTTGGAAGCAACGGCACTCGCGAACACAACGACCTCTCCGTAAGAGACCGCAACAGCCCCGTCTGCCTGCTTTGCCAGGTAACCAGTATTGAAGTTCATTACATTTCTGCCGACTTCTACTTTTATATCAATTGTCATCAATAACCTCTCATAAATTCTTTTTTAATACCGGTTATACCTTTACTCTAATGATATTCCCAATATTTACTCCTCCGAAAATTATCTTCTCAGACCGAGTTCTTTGATTAAAGATCTGTATTTTTCGAGATCCTTTTTCTTCAGGTAATCCAGAAGTCTTCTTCTCTGGCCTACCATTTTGAGGAGCCCCCTCCTTGAATGATGATCCTTCTGATGGACCTTAAAGTGCTCTGTAAGATGATTAATCCTTTCTGTAAGGAGAGCAACCTGTACTTCGGGAGATCCTGTGTCCCCGTCATGCCTCTTATGTTTCCCAATAATCTCTGCTTTGGATGTCATTTTCCTATATCCTCCTGGTTAAACATTTTTCAAAAATTAATTTTATCCTTAAATTTAATTTCAGGTTCCGTTCCGCTGGCGAAGGCGTTCATTTAAAACGGAGTCCCCTGCACTAAATGGAATTTCATATTACAAATTTATATATCTTAACTACTCTCACTATTTAAAAACGGAATTATAGCTAATCAGCCATTTATCAATATCTATTTCAGCTATTGCAATAAGATTTTTTTCCTCATCCAGTATCATAAAGGGCTTATCGCCCCGGTTTTCATAAATAATAACGTCACCCTTGCTGAAAAAGGCACCGTTCATCACCTTTGCCGTAGCTGTTTTATCAACAGTCATGGTCCCGAAACCCTTCAGGGCCTCAACAGGTTCCATTATAAAAGAGCCGTTCCCCTCTCCGTCAATAAATCTTTTGACAGTATCAAGGTCTGCGGCATTTTCTATACTGAACTGACCGGACTCCACCCTTCTGAGAACCGAAAGGCACGCCCCTGTGCCGAGTTTTTCACCCAGGTCCCTTGCTATAGACCTTATATATGTCCCCTTTGAACAGGTTATGTCAAAATCGACTTCACCGCGGTCAATACTGATTCCGGTTATCCTGAAGGAGTCGATCCTGATATCTCTGGGCTCAAGAAAAACTTCTTCCCCGCTCCTTACCCGGTCTGACGCCCTTTTTCCCCCCACTTTAAGCGAAGAGTAAACAGGCGGCATCTGCTTCATCCATCCTGAAAATTCCGAAACAGCATCTATTACATCTTTTTCGGGAAGAGATCCTGACCCTTTTTCCGAAATTACATCCCCGGTAATATCACAGGTATCTGTCTCCAGGCCAAGCCTGATAGTCCCGGTATACCTCTTATCGCTCTCTAAAAAATACCTTGTCAGCCTTGTGGCCCCCCCTGTACATACAACAAGAAGCCCTGAAGCGAATTTATCAAGAGTGCCTGAATGGCCGATCTTCTTTATCCCGATGAGCCTTTTCAATCCTGAAATTGTATCAAAAGAGGTCTTGCCCGCGGG
>DAIOFM010000004.1:26285-32891 GCA_036745755.1 Spirochaetota bacterium
TCCCGATGAGCCTTTTCAATCCTGAAATTGTATCAAAAGAGGTCTTGCCCGCGGGCTTATCAAGCAGTATAACCGCGTTGTTAAAACCTGAAATTTTCACAGAACTAAAGTCTACTCTTCCCCTTCACCTTCATAATCATCATCGGAATCGGTTTCGGCTGATGATTTCTCTACTCCGGCAAGTTTTTCAATCCTGTTGACGAGTTCAACTCCCTCTTCAACTGACTTATCCAGAAAGAAATAGACCCTTGGTACGCTTCTGATTTTAAGCTCCTTCCCGAGAAGCTTCTGAACGTATCCGCTGGAAGACCGTATCCCCTCCATGCTCTTCCTCACTTCCGTGGGAGAGCCGAGAATAGATACCCCGATCTTTGCCTCTGACAGATCCCTGTTAAGCTCAACACCGGTAACTGTAATAAAACCGATTCTCGGATCTTTCAGTTCACGTAAAATGATCTCTGAAACGATCCTCTTAATCAGCTCTTCAAGCCTGTCTTTTCTGTACTTCATACTTTATATAAAACCTACAGCTTCTTGGCAGTCTCAATAATTTCGTAAGCCTCGAAGGTGTCTCCATCTTTAATATCATTAAAATTCTCAAGTGAGAAACCGAACTCCTGCCCGGCCTCAACTGTTGTGACATCATCCTTGAATCTCTTGAGAGAAGCAAGCTCGCCGTCAAAAATTACAACTCCGTCCCTTATGAGACGCATCTTCGCTTTCCTTGTTATCTTGCCGCCCAGGCATACAGATCCGGCTATTGTTCCAATCTTTGACACCTTGAATATCTGCTTAATCTCACCTGTTCCAAGGACCTTCTGTTCAATTACAGGTGAAAGCATACCTTCCATCGCTGCCTTGATATCATCTGTAGCTTCAAAGATAATATTGTAGAACTTGATCGATACGTTTTCCTTCTCTGCCAGATCAGCAACCTTGCCCGTAGGCCTTACATGGTAACCTATGATAATAGCATTGGATGCGGAGGCGAGCATAACATCCGAGTCATTGATACCCCCTGTACCGGAGTGAATGACCCTGACCCGGACCTCCTCATTTGAAAGTTTTTCAAGGGCCTCAGTGAGCGCCTGTGTTGACCCGTCAACATCACCCTTGACAATAATATTGAGATCCTGAACCTCTCCCTCTTTAATCATTTCGTTAAGAGATTCAAGTGTTACCTTTCTGACCTTCTTGGCAGCCTCGATCCGCTTGTATTCCATCCTCTTCTGGGAAACCTGTTTCGCTGTCTTATCAGATTCAACGCATTCAAAGGGATCTCCTGCTGCTGAAACCCCGGAAATACCAAGAATTTCAACAGGAATTGAAGGGCCCGCTTCTTCAATCTGCTTGCCCTTATCATCAAACATCGCCCTTACCTTACCGGAATAAATACCGACAACAAAATAGTCCCCCACATGGAGAGTACCAGACTGCACAAGTACAGTGCTCACAGCACCGCGTCCGGGATCGAGTTTCGATTCAACAACAGCTCCCTTTGCAAGGAGTTTCGGGTTTGCATTCAGTTCCAGCATCTCAGCCTGAATTAAGACAAGCTCCAGGAGATCCTCAATGTTTGTCCCCTGCTTGGCGCTTATCTCCGCTATAAGGGTCGTTCCTCCCCACTCTTCAGGTATCAGATCATAAGCCGTAAGTTCCTGTTTTACCTTTTCAGAATTTGCCTCGGGAAGGTCAATCTTGTTTATGGCAACAATTATAGGTACACCCGCTGCTTTCGCGTGGTTTATCGCTTCTATGGTCTGCGGCATTACGCCGTCATTCGCTGCGACAACGAGAATTACTATATCAGTAATTTTAGCTCCCCTTGCCCTCATTGTGGTAAAGGCCGCGTGGCCGGGTGTATCAAGAAAGGTTATCTTCTTTTCCTTAACATTAACCGTATAAGCGCCTATATGCTGGGTAATACCACCGAATTCACTGTCTATTACATTACTCTTCCTGATAGAATCAAGGAGTCTTGTTTTTCCGTGGTCAACGTGGCCCATAACAGCAACAACCGGTGAACGGCCAACGTGATCTTCCGGCCTGTCTTCCTGATCTGTCTTGATTACTGTTTCATCATAAAGGGATACGACCCCTACTTCCGCATTATATTCAGATGCGAGTATTGCCGCTGTATCGGAATCAATGGCCTGGTTTATGGTAGCCATAACTCCCAGCTTCATAAGCTTGCTTATTACATCATTGGCCTTTACGTTGAGCTTTTTAGCAAGCTCCCCAACTGTTACGCTCTCTGTTATGCTGATCTTGTCAGGGATGGAACTTTTTCTCTGCTCCGCAGCCTGCTTCTTCTTGAGGGTGAGAGCCTTTTCAGTATCCTCTCGGTCTTTTCTGTTCTGTCTTATCCAGGCTTTTTCCTTCTCCTTCTCCTTGGCCAGCTCCTTCTCTTTACCCTTGCTCTTCTTAGCTGCCTGATCATCTATTTCAAGTGCTACAGGCGCATCATCCTTGGCCTGCCCCCCCTGGAACCTCTTCCTTATATCACCGCCCTGTGACTGCGGTCTCCCGTCACGAGCGCCCTGAGACCTCTGCCTGTCACCCTGGGGTCTCTGCCTGTCACCCTGAGGTCTCTGCCTGTCACCCTGGGGCCTCTGCCTGTCACCCTGAGGCCTTGGTCTGTCGCCCTGGGGTCTCTGCCTGTCGCCCTGAGGCCTTGGTCTGTCGCCCTGGGGTCTCTGCCTGTCGCCCTGGGGTCTTGGTCTGTCACCCTGAGGTCTTGGTCTGTCACCCTGAGGCCTTGGCCTGTCTCCCTGGGGTCTTGGTCTGTCGCCCTGAGGCCTTGGTCTGTCGCCCTGCGGCCTTTCACTCCTTTCTCCGGATGGAGCACGCCTCTGCCCGCCTGCCGCACCTTCAGCTGAAGGTTTTCCCCTGAGGGATGCAGCTTTTTCGGCTGATATTTTTGTTTCGGAGCCTGCAGCTTTCGCCTGCGGCCTGCCGCTTTTTACATTCTCTTCTTCACCTGCAGTTGCTTCACGACGATCTTTATGTTCACTCTCTTTTGGCGGAACTTCTTTGCCGATCTTTCTTGTCAGATCGCTTGAAAGTTTAACGTCTTTTTTCAGCTTTATCTTCTGCTTCTTCTTGGCCTTCTGAGCCTCTTCAAGTTTGCGTTTCTTCACACTCTCAATCTTTTTATCGACCAGAAAAACCTCCCTTTCAGAGAGATCAGCTGTTTCATTTTCACAGGGGATATTCAGTTCCCTGCAGATCTCGAGAATATCATCAAAAGTGACGTGATTCTTTGTAGCAACTTCATTAGCTTTCATGTAAAGTCCTGATTATTAAATTTTATTCATGATCCACATCCGGATTATCTTCATCTTCATCGACTCCATCCGCTTCATCAACTTCATCAACTTCATTGTTTTCGTCAATGTCGCCGGATTCATCTTCTTCATCGTCTTCATCAAAATCGACAACGTCTGCCAGTATTTCCAGAATTCTCTGGGCGGTCTTTTCACCAATACCATCTATCTTCATAAGATCATCAAAAGACTTCTCAACAAGTTCCTCAACAGAAAATATACCTGACTTCTCAAGTATCTTAATGACCCTTGGTTCAAGATCAGGGAGTTCCTCAAGAGGAGTTTCGTCCATATCCTTGGAAAAGAGCTGATCAACAAGGGCCCTGGAGTCGCTTGAGTTGAGGAATGTCTGATAATCCTCTTCTGTCTTAATATCAATATCAAATCCGCAGAGCCTCGAAGCAAGCCTTACATTGTGCCCCGCTCTGCCCACTGCCAGTGAGTACTGATCACCGTCAACTACTGCGATAACCCCGCCCTCCGAGGTTTCAACAACCTCTTTTATCCTGGCAGGAGTAAGGGAGTTTGAAGCCATTATCTTTCTGTCTTCATAATATTCAACAACATCAATTTTCTCGCCTTCAATTTCCCTGACAATAGACTGGATTCTTATACCTTTCATCCCCACGCAGGCACCCACCGAATCCACATCATCCCTGTCGCTCGCAACAGCGACCTTGGTGCGAAGTCCCGCCTCGCGCACAACCTTCACGATCCTTACTATACCGTCATAAATCTCCGGGATCTCCATTTCAAAAAGCTTTTCAATAAACTTCGGATGAGCCCTTGAAAGGATTACATCAGACCCCTTTGAACTTCTCTGAACTGTAAGAATAAGGGCCTTAATCCTGTCCCCGATTTTATACCTTTCCAGCGGAGACTGCTCCCTGGCAGGGAGAAGCCCCTCAGTACGCCCAAGGTCAACAAAAAGATTGTCCCTTGTCCTTCTCTGAAGATAACCGTTAATAAGGTCCCCTTCGCGGCCGCTATACTCGTTAAATATTATATTCTTCTCAGCTTCCTTGATCTTCTGAATTATGACCTGCTTTGCAGTCTGAGCTGCAATTCTCCCGAAAGATTCAAAAGGATTCTCTTCAACATAAATCTCGTCACCGAGATTTACGTCCTTTTGTATTTTAAGAGCTTTTTCATATGCTATCTCTTCAGCAGGATTCGAGGGTTTTTTTACCACCATTTTCTTTGTAACAATCTTGACAGTGTTTTTATCCCTGTCAAAAGCGACCCGTACATTTTCAATGGCCCCATACTGCTTTTTAAATGCAGAGAGCATAGCAGATTCGACAATGCTTTCAATTTCATCCCGTGGTATACCCTTGTCAGTGGCAATCTGGTGAAGGGCTTCAAAAAAATTATTGCTCATTTTGATAAACCTTTAATAATCTAAATTGGCATTTATAACAGAACTATGCTTTATTACAATTGTACTCTTTTCGCCGGAAATTTCAATGACCTCATCATTAACATCAGACAAAATTCCCTTTACCGCTTCTCTTTTCTCATTCTCTTCATAAACAACTTTTACAGGAGAACCTTTAAACCTGAAAAACTCCTCTTTATTCCTTATTTTACGGTTTATACCGGGCGAAGAGATTTCAAGAAAATATGCAGGAAGAATTTCGTTTTCGTCAAGCAGGGCGGCAAGTTCATTGCTGAAGCGTTCACAGTCTCCGTGAGACACAGGATGGGGGCTTCCGGGATTGTCAATTTTTACCGTAATTTTTGTGTTTACCCCCTTAAGATAGAGGGAGGCCTCATAAACAGTATACCCCAGATTTTCAGCAGCCAGATTAATCAGTTTTAAAATCTCGTCCTTCAGCATTCTCCATTCCATGCATAAAAAAGGAGTGGCCCCGCCACTCCTCACACCGTCAACCATTATCATAACCCCCTCTTTTTTTTCAACTGTTTTTTATAAACTGCTGAATCATAAAAGGATTAATATGAATTAATTCTACACCCTGAGTTTCACAGGGTCTTTGGTCTTCATATCAGAAAAAAATACGCCATCTTCACCTGTATAGGCGTTTAATATACCGAGACTCTCCAAAGAGGGTCTTCCCCCTGAATATATCATCCCTTCAACCGCCTCCCAGGCGGAAAGGGTCTTTTCAACAGCATCACGGACCAGGTGAAGTACAGAATCATACCTGAACCCTCTCTGTAAAGCCGGGTACTGCCACCGCCCCTGGTGCAGGTTCATAGCGTCTTCATCAACCCTTTTGGGGAGAGGATATCTTACAAAAAAATCCGAGTATGTAACCCTGTTTTCATTCATCCTGTCTAAAAATTTAATCTTCTTTTCATCCGTAGTTCTCTTCAACCTGTAGCAGAGAGGAATGTTTCTCACAGTCCTGTCGATGTACGGCACCTTCTCAATGCTGCCGTCGATCCTCCCCTTTTCCAGCCCTTTAAAACAGGCAGTGAAAATTTCAGGATTATCCCTTCTGAGAGATTCAAGGATAAGGCACCTCACTGAAATCCAGATCCCCCTTTCACTCTTCAGTTTCATGGAGGGGACCATTGCCGAAACTTCGAGTTCCGCAGGTGTAAAAGATTCGTCACGGTAGATAAAATAATTATCAATATTATACTGAAATCTCAGGTTTCCCTTTCTGAAAAACCTGGCGCCCGCACTGTTCTCCTTACCGGGAAAACCTGAACTGTAAAAAACATAGGGGTGAACAATAGAATCAGATATAATGTGTGAAAGGTACCCCATAAGATAGGCCCTGTGTATAGATGTCCATTCATTCCTGCTGTCCCCTGACTCCAATATTACATCGAGCATCTTTTCAATAAAAGAGAGATACCCCCTGTCGTGCAGGTAAAAAGAGATATCATTTCCGTAGGTCCCCCCTGTTTTAAACAGGTTTGTATAATCAAATATATTAGGCCCTATTGCCCCGGTAAGCCCGGCCTTCAGATGGTCAGGTGATGAAAACATAAGGGCAATCGATTTCATCAGGTACGACCTGCCGCTACCTTTAACGGCACTATCAAGGGCCTTCCTGAATATATAGTTATGTGTGTAGATTCCTGGCATATATAAACTCCTGCGGAAAAAGAAATATGAATTTCAAATATTGTCCAGCAATAAATGAGGTTTAACGGGCGTGCCCCGGCCGTCCCGTTTATCAGCCGGCCGGGTCGGGCTGTTCCGGGCTCCGCTGCCGCTCCGGCCCGCCCCCCTGGCGGATCAGGGAGACGGGCCAGACCCTGCACATCCCTCACGCGTGAACTCAATTCCCGCCTAAAAAAG
>DAIOFM010000004.1:32991-63908 GCA_036745755.1 Spirochaetota bacterium
ACGGGCCAGACCCTGCACATCCCTCACGCGTGAACTCAATTCCCGCCTAAAAAAGGCCTTCCAGAAACTTCAGCTCCGCAGATAATGACTTTTTGAAATACTCCCCTTCAAAAAATTTAAAATGTCCGCAGGGATATTTTAATAAATCAACCTGCCTTAAATCTGAAAAAGATTTCTCCACCAGTAGATTGTCCGTCAGGGTGTCCCCCTCCCCCATAATAACCAGCCCTTTGCAATTTATTTTTTTAATATACCTGAATGGGCGATAAAACGTTGTGACAAGCATGGATCTTGCCGGAAGAACATTTTCCCAGGCTGAATTTTCCGGTATCATTGACCTGTAACCATCATAACACTCAGGCGTATTAAGTATGGCAAATTCATCGGGCCTTCCGATAACAGGAATATTGAAAGGTTCTTTTCTTAAAAGCGAACGAAATAAATCTCTATACGCAGCAATATTTATCTTAAAAACTTTTTTCATTCCACTAATTTTAACTATAAACATTGAATCAATAAAAGGGACAGTTGAAATAAAACCCTTTACACTCCTGTTAAGTGCTGCCATAACAAAGACATGCCCTCCTGAAAAAGAACATCCCCATATACAGATCCTCTCCGCGTCAACCTGATCCAGGGATCGCACAAATTCAATTGCTGAATTCCAGTCTTCAAGCTGTTTCTTTTGCGAAATAAAATGCTTGGGTTCACCCTCACTTCCGCCATAATACCTGTAGTTGAATATAAATGCCGCGTAACCGTTTTTAGCGAACTCCTCAGCATACGCCGGTATTCCGAAATCCATCTCCGCGCCGAAACCGTAGGCCATAATAATAACAGGCGGCTTTTTTATCCCTTTAGGAAGATATAGCCTCCCTTCGCAGTTAAGGCCTCCGGACAGAAACCTCACGCCGCTCACGGAGAAGCCTTTCTGCTTAACTCCCTGCGCCGTCTTTTTTACTGTCGCCGCTTTTTTCACTGCAGATTTCTTCACAACCGCTTTCCTTGACGGTGCCTTCTTCACGGCAGCTTTTTTTGCAGTACCTTTCTTAACACTCTTTGCTTTCTGAAGCATGGTATAGCCTCCGGATAATTTTATTGATAATACCCCGTTCCCATGCAGACAAGTTATACCCGAATTAGAGCAAATCAAAAAATAACCTCTTTTTAAATCTGAAATTTCTGAATAAAAAAAGGTTAATATTCACGATTGCTGATTTCCGGCCCGGATATTACCCTTGCCCCGTTACAAGTTCTCTACCGGCTCTATACCCTGTTAACCCGAAATACAGCTTGACACAACATTTTACTCAGCAATCCTTTTCATAAACAAAAACCGGTAGTTAACATGATAACAGAAAAAATAAACCTTGTATATTTCAGCCCCACCGGCAGCTCCAAAAGAGTATTGCAGTTCATCGGAAAGCAGACAGGCATAAATTCTGAAGAATTCGATTATACTGAATATAAAAACCGTGACATGAATCTTAACTTTAAGGATAAAGAGGCCGCGATCTTCGGCATACCTGTATACGGAGGCCGTGTCCCGGGGCCCGCGGCCCAGCGCTTCAGCAATATAACAGGTAACGGAACACCTGCTGTTCTCATTGCCACATACGGCAACAGGGAGTATGAAGACGCGCTCATTGAACTTAAAGACATAGTTGAAGAAAGAGGATTTAAAGTAATAGCCGCTGCAGCTGTTGTGACAGAACACTCAATAGTAAGAACAATAGCAAAGGGCCGCCCTGACAGTAAGGATCTCAAAGAAATTGCTGAATTCACGTCCCGGTTTATGAAAAAACTTGAAGGAATTCCATCCCTTCCTGAAACAGACGATTTCCAGGTGAAGGGAAACCGCCCGTACAAAAAGGTAAACCCGTTTCCATTAAACCCCCGGGCAGGAGCTGATTGCACAAAATGCGGGGTCTGCGCTGATGCCTGCCCGGTAAATGCCATACCACCGGACAGCCCTGAAAATACCGACAAAAAACTCTGCATATCATGCATGCGCTGTGTAATGGTCTGCCCTGAAGGAAGCCGCAAACTCGGCAGTGCCGAGATGCAGATGGTTGAAAAACATCTTTCAGACCTTTGCAAAACAGAAAAACGTGCGGAATTTTTCATGTAAATAAAATCATCCTCTTTATATAAACAATTAGTACAGGAACCCGGAATGATAAAAAATATAATCTATCCCCTGCTTACAGGTTTTTTTACAGTCGCCTTTAAAGGGGATCTCAAGTTTCCTAAAGTCGAAAACATACCTTCCTTTATATTTCTGATAATGACTCCATCAGGTGAACCTGTACTTGTTGACACAGGCTTTGCCCTGAACCATATACCGGCCCCGGACTCATGGGGAAAGAGGGAACCCCATCAGGAAATCCCGGTGCTCCTTGAAAAGCACGGGGTTAAAACAACTGACATAAAAAAAGTTGTACAGACTCACCTGCACTGGGACCACGCCGCGGGCCTTAAATATTTTCCTCACGCAGACATCTACATACAGGCAGCCGAAATTGAGGGACTTTTCAGCCTGGTAAAATACGAGGAATCATCATTCTGTCCGGACCACTGGTTCAACCTCAGGGATAAATTTATCCTCATAGACGGTGATTACGAACTGATGCCCGGAATAACCCTGTTGCGCACAGGGGGACATACTTCCGGCCACCAGGCGCTTAAGGTGGAATGCGGAGATAAAACAGCAATCCTTCTCGGAGACTCCCCTTTCTCATACGAATGGTTATGGACACTTGTCCCGGAAAGTTTCTGGGACGTCTACAGGGGAGGGGAAGGGAAAAAATTCTTCTGGCAGGAATCCCTCCTGCATGAAATAGAAAAATGGTTCATGGCCGCGAAAATAATTCAGGGCACAAAGCACAATGATTATACAGTTGAAGATATAAAAAGGATGGGTGATGTTCATATTTTCTCACACGACCCATCCCTTCTTAAAACAGAATCAATATAGGTTTGACTTATTACAAAACTGCGTCTCGTTCTCGCAGAGAGGCCCCTGCGGGAGGGCTTTCTAAAAGGCTTGCCCGATCGAACAGGAAGTTCGCCTGCCGACTCATTACAGGATGTGATAAAAAAGTCGGCCTTAACCCCATTTATAATTTACAGCTGATTTATTACTCTTCGTCTTTTTCCACGTAAAAGGTCAGTACCGGCCTCTTCGAATAACGAACAACCCTTTCGCAGCTGTTCTGGTGCATCACGTGATTTAGCCCCTTCCTTACATGATGCCCCATGATAATCAGGTCAACATCAAGCTCTTCAGCCTTATCAAGTATTACTGTTCCGGGCTCGCCAACCTCAACTACAGGCTCAATGTCCCTGTATTTATTTTTCATCTTTGCAATATGCTTTTTGAGAATATCAGCAGCCTCGACCACAGCGCTGTCCCTGAAATTCTCCCAGAGCCTGTAAGCGTCGTAATAAAAAGTCAGTTTAGGCATTTCGGTTATGACATGGAGAATATAGACATGGGCCTTATACTTCGAAGCAACATCAACAGCCTTTTCAAGTACATCCTGCGGCCTCTCGCTGAAGCCGATTGCCACGAGAAACTTCGGTTTCTTATCAGCCATATTACGCCTCCGTCGTCATTTCTGTATAACCATCTTTATATTATAATAATTAAATTTGCAAGTAAAACAAGCAATTTGACTATTCCCTTTAATGGTATTACTGATTATATTAAATTAATAAAAGTCATAAAATATACCGAAAAAACTTATATGACACTATAAATATACCGGATTCACATTAATGAATGAGAATAAAGAGCTGCTATTAAGACTTCAGTCTCTGGAGGAGGAAAACAGGATTCTTAAAAGAATCCTGGAGGAATCGGCGCGCCCTGCGGCAGAACCGGTTTTTCTCCCTGACAGCCTTTCCGGCGCCGTTATACGCAGCATGTCTGAAAAGGCGTTCACGCGGGATCCCTATCTCAATCCGGAAACAGTTACAGCACCCTTTTTTCCTGACAGCAGCCTGACAAATGAAAAATATATAAGCACCCTTTCAAGAAAGCTCAACAGCCTGACTGATGAAAAATCAGTGCTGAAAACAGTGCTGCAGGAGCTGGCCGCGAAAAGCGGCTCAATGTACCTTTTCTATATTCAGATTGACGGTTCAAGCTGCATAATTTCATCAATCATCTCACCGGGCAGGGAGGATGAGAAGGAAATTTTCTCATTCCAGGAATACTCATCTTCCAAAAACGAACTCTTCATTGACCTGGAAGAACTTTATAACCTGGGAATAATGAATATTAAAAGAAGCTCCTCCGGAAAATTTTTCTCATCAAACAGATGGCTCAGGAATGAGATCAACTCCGTCATGCTTGTTCCTGTAATTATTCAGAATGAAACCCTGGGAATAATTGTTATAGATACAACAGGGAAGGAGGGGGATATCTCTCCGGTTGAAATGATGCTGTACCAGACAGTATCAAGCATTGTTACCGGTTCTCTTAAAAGAATAGCCTACGAAAACAGGATAAGGGACAGGAAGGAGAGATACGAACTGATTATTGAAAACACTAACCACATCCTGTTTCAGACACTTCCCGATGGAACAATAACTTTCGCGAACAGAAGATTTGCCGAACTGTTTAATACTGACCCGGATGAGATTAACGGCAGGGAAATATCATCCGTAACCGGTATTGATTCAGATATAATTTCGTCCCGGATCTCAAGCCTGTCGGGAAAACCGGAAGCGCTGGAAACAGAAATATCCATTTCGGTTTCAGGCAATAAAACAAGAATCATCAAACTTTTTGTTAATCCCGTAACAAGCGACTCGGGTAATCTCCTGCTTGTTAATTTTCTCGGCGAGGATATTACAGAGAAAAAAACCCTTGAGGAGGAGCTTTTAAAGACAAAGAAAAGACTCGATCTTGCTTTCCTCGCATCAAATGACGCCTACTGGGACGCCAATTTCAGGACAGGTGAGTTTTTCTATTCCCACAACTTCTACAGGATGCTGGATTACGATTCCTCTGATATGCCCTGTATATTCAGGGATTTTGTAAAGCTTGTACATCCGGAGGATATCCAGGTACTCAAAGACATTCTTAAAAAATTTGTTAAAGGTAAACTTATACGGGCATCGATCCGGTTCAGGGCTCGAACCTACTATGGTGATTACAAGTGGATATTCTCCCGTGCGATGATTATTGAAGCAGATGATAAAGGTTTTCCCAGAAGGATAATAGGTACAAACGTCGATCTCACCGCCACTGTTCGCATAGAGGAAAAACTTAAAGAGAGTGAAACCCGGCTGAAGATGATACTGGACAACATGCCGGTCATGCTGCACGCCATAAATGAATCAGGTAATATTATACACTGGAACAGGGAGTGTGAACATGTCACAGGTTACACCTGCGAGGAGATAATAAAAAACCCGGAAGCCGGCGAAAAACTTTACCCTTATGAAGATGATAGAAACCATTTCTTTCAGATTCTCCACGAGAAAGGGGGTAACTACAGGAACCTGGAATCAACTCTTACCAGTAATTCGGGAATTAAAAAGACGGTGCTCTGGTCCAATCTGTCCGGGATTCACCCGGTACGCGGATGGCATTCCTGGGCGGTAGGTATCGATATAACCCCTCTAAAAGAGGCCAGAGAGGCCCTGGATGAAAGCACATACAAACTGAGGGAGGCCCAGAAAATAGCACGGCTCGGATACTGGGAATATGACCACGGCAAAAAGGTTTTTACCTGGGACAGCACCCTGGCAGGATTAATGGGATTTGATGACAGCCCAATTGTTCTCCATGAAAAAGAGATGCTTGATTTCATCCATGAAGAGGACAGGAAAAAGGCGATCAAAAATTTTGCCAGATTCGTAAAAGACCTGGACATACATAATGACGTAATAAGGTTCATATCACGGACAGGGGAAATCATATATATAAGGCAGACGTCCAAAACAGACTGCAGCAGTGATGGGAAACCCCTCTTTACAAGAGGTATATGTTTCGACATTACTGAACTTAAAAAAACAGAGAGAGAACTTTTAAAGGCAAAAGAGAAAGCGGAGGAGAGTAACAGGCTTAAAACCGCCTTCCTGGCCAACATGTCACACGAAGCAAGAACGCCTCTGAACAGCATTATGGGGTTTTCGGAACTTCTTGGTGATAATGACATATCATCCGACGACAAACTCAATTACACGGAAATAATAAAAGAATCATCAAGACAGCTGACCTCCCTGATCTCTGACATAATCGACATATCAAAGATTGACGCGAAACTGATGGTAATCAATAGAAGACCGGTGCGTCTTAACAAAATCATTGACCATACCTGTGAAGTCTTCAAAAATGAAATAAAAGAGATAAAGATAACAATAAGCTGTTCTAAAACTCTCGATGACGCCGCGGATTCAGTCATTAGCGACGATACAAGGGTTCAGCAGATACTGAACAACCTTATTTATAATGCGATAAAATTTACAGAATCAGGCAGCGTGGATTTCGGCTACATCATCACTGAAGACCTGAAATTTATCCAGTTTCATGTGTCTGACACAGGCATAGGGATCCCGAAAAACAGGCGGAAGATGATTTTCGGAAGGTTCAAACAGGCTGACACCTCAATTGGAAGAAAATACGGCGGTACGGGCCTGGGCCTGAGCATCAGCAGGGAGTTGTGCCGTCTTCTGGGCGGAAAAATCTGGGTTCGATCCGAGTTGGAGAAAGGCTCCACATTCTATTTTAAAATACCCTATGAACCTGCCGATCCCGGTGAACTTATTTTATCCCGGAATGTACTGAAAAACAGTGAACATAAGGAGAGACTTAAAAACAGAAGGATTCTCATTGTTGATGACAACCTGTCAGTCCATAAACTCCTTGCCGCAATATTCAAAAAATACGGGGCAGTTACGATTTCATCTGAGTCAGCTGCTGACGCGATTAATACCCTTAATACGGATAATTCAATTGATCTTGTAATGATGGACATCCAGATGCCGGATATTGAAGGCACTGCCGCTGTAAAAATAATAAAAGATCTGAACAGCAGCCTTCCTGTTATTGCCCAGACGGCCAATGCCCTTGAGGATGACCGGAAAAATTATCTCGAAATGGGGTTCGACGGGTATATATCAAAACCTTACAACAGGGCCGAACTGCTCCATACCGTATGCTCACTGATAAATAATTCTTAAAATCGTCACTCCACAGGCCGATAAAATACCAACGGTTTATTTATGAAATTACGCAGAATTTTTCCCATTGTTATATCTCTGATCCTTCTGTCTGGCACTGCTTTTTCAGAAGATTATCAGTACCAGTACTTCAGCCACAGGGATGAATACGTCCCCTTTTCTGATTATATACCCAGGGTAAGAATGCATTACTACACAGTGCCTCATTACCTTGAGGATTACTATCTCCTCTTCGGCATGAAGCTTTATTACAATGAAAGTTCACTCAGGAAAAACATTGAGATGCTTAAAACATCTCTTAACTGCAAATTCAGGCATCCGTCCCAGGCCCTTGTTGCTGTAGATACAGAAGATGAGTACCTGAAATACAGGAAGCTGATGTTTATGCATATAAACATAATGATAATGAGAAATTACCTGAAGATCGGATCAAAATACGATAAAATACGGGTAAAGTTTTACGATGCACCATTCGCCAAAGAAAACATAGAGAGCATAGATATCGCGATAAAGCTATACAGGGACGCGCTGCCGTACTGGATGGAGGCTAAAAAGCACGCCGAAGCGGCGAGCAGGATAAAAATTACAACCCGCATGAGTAATATAGAAACAGAACGTTTCAGGATTGTAAGAGGGGAACTCGATTTCCGGAAAATAATTAATAATCATATAGCCTCTTCTGAAAGGAAAAAGAGGCAGCTGGAAAAATATCTTGCTTCGAATCCGTAATAGCAGATATACTAAATCATACAATCATCCCGGAGCAAAAAATGAATCTGCTTGATATAATACGCTCAAGAAGATCCGTCAGGATCTACAAAGAGGAACATGTTTCAGATACCGCCATCAATGAAATACTTGAAGCTGCAAGATGGGCCCCTTCAGGGCTTAATAACCAGCCATGGCGTTTTATTGTTATTAAAGACGGCTCTCTAAAAAAGAAAATTTCAGAACTCACCCATTATTCAAAAATTGTCGCGGGATCAGATTTCTGTATTGCCGTTTTCTACAACCACCCCGCGGGCTACAACAGGGACAAAGACCTCATGGGACTCGGGGCCTGTATCCAGAACATGCTCCTTTACGCGCATGGAGAGGGGATAGGCTCTGTATGGCTTGGGGAGATACTTAAAAATAAAAAAAAGATCAATACCCTTATCGAAGTTGACGACTCAAACGAACTTATGGCACTTGTTGCATTCGGAATTCCGGGAGAAGAAGGCAAGAGTGAGAGAAAAGATATGAATGAATTACTGATTAAGACTATCTGAGGAAAAGATGAAATTATTTATTAAACAGGCAATGCTGCTGATACTTACAGCAGCCGTATCAGTTCCGGTGTCAGCAAAAAAAAATAATCCGGAGATAAAACTCTCGGCTGTTCTCAACCGGGTTTCGGAAGCATCATACACTATTGACTACAGGGCTTCTTTATCAGGAATAGACTCTTCCGTATTTAAAGAACAGACAATTTATTATCCATATGAAACATCTATTATTGAAGGGCAGGTCATTGACAAAAAACTTAGAGAAAGGGATTTCCTCTATTCTGAAAGAAATATTGACCTTAACAACGACGGCGACTTTAAAGATGAATTTACTGTTTCCTTCAAAGGCGGTTATTTTGCCGTTTCGGGGAGGAAAACAGACATTCTATACAAAAAAAATAACGGCAGTACCGTGATGATCCCTTTCCTGAAAAACAACCGTGAAAACGCGATCAAGGTTGCAGACGGCGGATTACTGTTTACCGTTCACAGTTTTGATCCTCTTGCGGGAAGGATTACAGCCGGGATCGGGAACCGGGAGAGCTCTCTGTTCAGATCATCCCCTAACGGGCTCATTTATATTGAAATAATCCAGAATGACAGTGAAACAGCTGGTGATGTTACTGTAAACGGAGCAAAGCCTGATTCCGGATTTACCAACGAAAAACTTTTTACTCCTGGAGGAGAAAACCTGAAAAGGTTCTTTATGGTTTTAAATGCTCCTCTTGAAAATAATACCTCAAGCGGGAGCATTAAAATAAAAAACAACAGCAGCCATTTCAGGATAAGATTAAGATATCTCTTCTCTATAAGCAGAAGAATTATTTTAACGGATGAAAAAATCCTCATCTGGAAAACGAGATAAAAGGTTATCTCTTTGAAAGACCCCCTGCTTAACCTGCTTTTTTATATTACTTTATATAATATTCTGCTTCTGATAATCTTCATCAGGAACCGGAAGGGGAAACTTATGCTGATCAATTCAATCCCCTCCCTGATGATATGTCTTCCCCCTTTTCTCGCGGAAGCAGGCTTTATTTTTCCCGCAGGAGAGGTCCTGACAGGTGCCGGTTATGTCCTTTTCCCACTCACCTGTTTTTTGCTCATTACAGATTATTACCCTATCCATAAAAAAAGGCATCTAATCACCCCCGGCATAATTGCCGCTCTTGCCGTGATTATATCAGTTCTTTTTCCCCGGCTATGGATTCAGACTTTTTTTTATTACAACCTGGCTCTCTTCTTTTATCTGATTTTAATACTGAGAAGCAGGCTTTTTGTAAAAATAAATATAACGCTTACCATCTTCGCGGCCCCGGTAATTCTGGTTCTCTTCTTTATCTTTTCCTTTACGGTGTACCCGTTCCAGTCATCACTAATTCTCATATATCTGATAGTAAACCTCTCCCTGTTATATGAGTATTCAAATCAGACTGAATCTTTAAAACAGAGATTCTCAAGCCTTAACGCCCTTAACAAAAGATTTGACCATGTCATTACAAGGCAGAAACAGAACAATGACCAGCTGAAAAAAATTATAGCCCAGAAGGACGTAGAGCTTCTGCAGATAGCACGGCACGCCAGCCTTGCTGAAATAACAACAGGTATCGCGCATGAACTCGCCCAGCCTCTTACAGGCATAAAATGCATATCACAGAATATTATTGATGACATCAATTACAATGAGCTGGATCTTATGCAGGCGGTTTCCGATCTCTCAAAGATATCCTCTCTCGTAGACCGGTCTTCTTCGATTATCGATCATATAAGAACTTTTTCACGTAAAAGGGGGTTTGCCTTTCAGCCCGCTGATCTCAATGCCTGCATCCTCAATGCAATTGAACTTGTTAATAACCAGATGAGGAACAGCCATATTGACGTTGAATTCATTCTTGATGAGACCATACCGGGTATATACGGCGACAACCTCTCCCTTGAACAGCTTTTCATTAATCTTATACTTAACTCCCGTGACGCGATCACATCCAGAAAAGAAACAGAGAAAGAGCTGAACGGAAGAATTAAAATCATGACAGGTTCAAACGAGCGGAATATCTGGCTGATAATTGAGGATAACGGGTGCGGCATACCTGGTGAAATTATATCCAAAATATGGACCCCTTTCTTCACCACCAAGAGAAAAGATAAAGGCACGGGAATAGGACTCTCTCTGAGCCACAGGATTATCAAAGAACACAACGCCGAAGTATCTGTTGATTCTTCCGAAAGCGGAACTGTTTTTACAATTACCTTCCCTGTGGAACCGCCATCATCCGACGATGAAAAGGCTGATTAACCCGCACCTCATAACCTGCACTTTTCAACCTGTTCAATCTCCTCCTCCGAAAGATAAACTTCATCAATTATCTCTGATGCCCAGTTTTCTTTTTCTGATATCTTTTTCAGGATCATAACAGAAAGTATCTTTACCGCGGGTATTTCACTCCAGACCCTGTCGGCAAGTGAACGCCAGTGTGTATTTTTAAATTTTTTAGGATTTTCAAGCTGTTCCCTGCAGTCATTACAGATGAACACACAATCGGAAGGTTCCGGGTCCTCCCTCGAAGGCGGCACCTCGTAAACTGAAAGGCTTACTCCCGATGCACCGCAAAGTTCGCAGCTTGACCCGGATCTCCTTGTCAGTTCCCTCCCGAAAGATGAAATAAGATCCACCCTGTTCTTATAATTGTCATAACCTCTTGCCACTTTACCGCCTCCTTCATTTAATAAACAGACCCGGTTTATTAAACACTGCTATTTTATTTACTGAAGAAAATCAATCATTAAACAATTCCTGTATTGACAAATTCAAATATGTATATAATTTATTAATCATCATACCTGTTATAGAGCTGCATCTCTTCCGGATTAATTATAGAGCTGCCGTTATACTATACAGATTTTATTATCAGGAGCGGATAATGGGAAGATTAAAAAAGGTATTAAAATGGTCAGGCATTATCTTTGCCGCAATTCTTGTTCTTATTATAGGAGCAGGTATAGCCCTTTCAATAATTATCGATAAACCGTTCGTTGAAAACCAGATGGAGAAACAGCTTAACAGGCAGGTACGAATCGGGGATTTCAGCGGGGGCCTTTTTTCCGCAATATCGGGCTTTACGGTTAGTGACGTGAAGATATCAAATTTTAAAAAACCGGCGGCCCTGGAATCTCTTAAGGACAAACCCGTTGCAGACAGTGATATTTTCGCTTCAATGAAATCATTCAGGTTCAGAATATCAATACCGCCTCTGCTTAAAAAAAAGTTTGTCCTGAATGAGCTGATGCTCTATTCCCCCAGCATAAACATTATCAGGTATAAAAGCGGGGCATTCAATTTTTCCGACCTGCTTGCGCCGAAAAAGATGACTCCTGAAGAAAAGGCGGAGATTGAAAAAAAGGCAAAGGAAGAGACAGCTAAACCGGTTGAGAAATCGAAACCTCTCACTGCTGATGACATCCCTGTAGCCATTAACATGGGAACAGTGGGAATGGAGGACGGCAATATAAACTTCTCAGATCTTTCTTCAGGGCAGAAGATCAATATTTACAAGGTAACAGCCAAAGTTTTTGATATAAGGATAGATCCCGCGAATCTTGAAAAAGATGATAACGTCTCATTAAAAATTTTCGCCGGGATAAAGACAGTGGGTAGAGTTGAATCGGGAAGCGTCAAGTCCTTTGACATCGGCTTTGATATCAACGGGGCAGTTATCCCCTTTGACAGAAAAAGCAGGCTGCTGAATCCGGAAATAAGCATAAAGGCAGGATCGCCTTACGGAAAGGTTACCGGGCTTCAGATATTCAATGAAATGATTAACGTGGAGCAGCTGGCGAACTATTCAGGTAAATTTGATTTCCTGCAGAAAGAGATAGACTGGAAAAACGGTTACGCCGTTATTCATTATAAAAACAGCATAGTTACCCTCAAGGAGGGCCGGTTCGGAACTGATGATTACACAATGGCCTTCGGCGGAAAAGTCAACACAGCCTCAATGGGCCTTGATCTTGCATCAGACATGACCCTTGCCGTTAAACATACTGAAAAGGTAAAAGCCCGCACAAAAAAAATGGCGGAAAAACTGATAACAAAAAAAATGAAAGATTATGTCAAGGCAGACCAGATTGCGGACGCAGCGGTTAAACCGATGCTGAACGATAAAGGTGAAATTTCACTTCAGTATAAAATAAGGGGAACCGCTTCAAAGCCTGATGCAAAACTCGTTAAGCCAACGCTTGGTTCCCTTTCTGATATTATTAAGGACGCGGGAAAGGATATTGCCGGGGCGGTTGTTGACAAGGCAGCGGATGCGGCAAAGGCTAAAGCTGAAGACAAACTGAAAAAAGAGGCTGATAAAAAAGCTTCCAAGGCCGCGAAAAAGCTCAAAAAGCTTTTCTGATTTAATCAGGATTTTTTATTCATTATGGCTAAACCGGAATATCTTGTCAGTGCGTGTCTGGCAGGAATAAACTGCAGATACGATGGAGGATCAACCCCTGTTAAAAGGATTGTATCACTTGTTGAAACAGGTGATGCAATCCCCGTCTGCCCTGAGCAGTTAGGCGGTCTCCCGACACCACGCATCACATGTGAAATAGTAACAGAAAATGGAGAAACAAAAGTCAGGGGAAAAGACGGCTCAGATTATACTGCTGAATTTGTTCTCGGAGCGGAACTTTCTCTTAAACTCGCAAAAGAAAACCGTATTATAAAAGCTGTATTAAAATCAGGAAGCCCCTCATGCGGATTCGGCGAGATTTACGACGGCACATTTTCAGGAAAAAAAACCGGAGGCAACGGGCTTACCGCGGATCTTTTTCAGAAAAACGGTATCAGTGTAATGACTGAAAAAGATTTCATTCCTTAGCCGTTAAATTCAGGAGAGTTCCTCTTTTCTGCTTAAAAGTTTCTCCTTAAGGGCAAGAAGGTCCTTCTCAAAAAGTTTTATCTCATTTTTATGTATCTGGATCTCCTCGTATTTCCTGTTTATATAATAAAGGCTCTTATCTATCTGTTCCATCTCACTGATATCAACATCAGACATCCCTATCATTTCGGCAATTTCATCAAGAGAAGCACCGAATCTTTTACCCCGCAGTATGAGTTTCAGTCTTACCCTGTGTTTATGCGAATATACCCTCTGATTACCCTGACTTCTATCAGGGACAAGGAGCCCCTTCTCCTCATAAAATCTTATTGTGGAGGGACTTATGTCAAATTCAGCCGCAAGTTCGGAGATTGTATATTTCTCACTGACCATTATTATAACCTTTATTAAACTGTGTTAATACGATTATTAAGCGGGTTATGTCAACGATTTTAATTATGTTCAACAGGCGCTGTTCTTTCTTCGGTTTGCAATTATTTCCTTTTTATAGCTTCCCTTTCAATTTTCATCATAACCTTTGCCAGTTCAGATTTCTTAAAGGGCTTCTGAAGAAAATCTGTAAACTCTGTCGAAAGCAGCTTTTTTATATTTGAAGCCGATGTATACCCGGTAGTAATAATAACAGGAATAGAGGGAGCCATTTCTCTCAGTCTTGAAAAGGCCTCTTTCCCGTCCATTACAGGCATGATTACATCAAGAAATACAGCGCTGATAATATCCCTGTTTTCTTCAAAAATTTTTAAACCCTCCGCCCCGTTCGACGCTTTAATCACATCATAGGACATACTTTTAAGCATCCCTTCAAAAGTTTTCCGTACTATCTCTTCATCATCTATAATAAGGATTGTACCGGCACCTTTATGATCAACTTCGCTGACCTGTTCCGGATTATATTCTGCCTCTGATGAAACGGGGAGCGCTATTATTATCTCGGTTCCCTCCCCCTCCCTGCTCTCGAGAGAAAGCATACCATGATGTTCTTTCACAGTGCCGTAAACCACTGAAAGCCCGAGACCTGTACCTTTACCTGTTTTCTTGGTTGTAAAAAAGGGCTCAAAAATCTTATCTTTTATCTTTTCCGGAATTCCGCAGCCGCTGTCTTTCAGGCTTATTCTTATATATTTTCCCGGAGTTATCTCAAAAGGTGACCCGCAGCAGAAGTCATTGTCAAACTCAACATTTGATGTAGCTACTGTAAATGTCCCCGCTCCTTTCATCGAGTCCCTGGAGTTTATACCTATATTAAGAATTACATTTTCAAAAAGGGTATTATCCCCGATAACAATGCTGTACTTCGCGTCAAGGGAAGTAACTATATCTATCTTCCTGTCTATACTTCTCCTGAGCATTGTGAGAGCGTTTTTTATGCAGATATGCATATCAAAAGGTTCAGTCTTTTTCTTCCCCTTCCTTGAGAAGGCCAGAAGTTTATGGGTGAGCTCCGATGCCTTCCGGGAAGCCTTGATTATTATTTCCGAGTACTGGCTCAGCATCTTGTCCTCTTTAATATGTAAAGCCAGCAGTTCAGCGCTCCCCATGATCGCTGCAAGCATATTATTAAAATCGTGAGCAACCCCTCCTGCGAGCTGCCCGATCGATTCAAGCTTCTGGGACTGCCTCAGTTCATCCTCAAGCCTTTCCCTTTCAGTTACATCCCTTAATACAATTACAGAGCCTATATATCTCCCCTCAGTATTAATAATGGGTGTGCCGTTTTCCGAGATTATCTTTTCGTTTCCGTTCTTTGAGACCATGATCAGGTAATTATTAAAAGTCCCGCTATGTTCCTCATGTATTATCTTCTGAAAAAGATTTGTTATCCGCTCACCCGTTGCCTTGTCTGTAATATTCAGCACATCTGACAGGTTAAGGCCCGCCGCCTCTCGCAAGGTCCACCCTGTAAGGTTTTCAGCAACGGGATTCATGGTCGTTATTATTCCCTCCTGGTCCAGAACAATAACCCCGTCACCGATTGAATTAAGGGTTGTCCTGAGGTGCTCCTCGCTTTTCTCGATCTCCTCGTTTTTCTCTTTAAGTACAGTCGCCCTCTGCCTCGCGTTCCATACATAACTTATAAAAACAGGTATAAACGCTAAGAAGAAGAAAAGGGCAATAAGTGACGATATCATCGCGCTCTTATTGACAATAGTTTCAACATAATCCAGTGTAAATTCAGCACAGGCAAGATATTTCCTCCCGCCGGGAGAATAGAGAGGAACAAAAACGGCCCTGAAATGTCCCCACCTGTACCTGAAGTCTGCAAAGACCGGCTCCTCCCCCGCGAAGGCGGCCATCTCCTCCCCGCTTACACCATCCTCATAAGGCATGAAGTAATAGATCTTCAACCCCTGCTGATCTGTCTGTTCCGTCCTGTTACAGGTTGTCAGATAAACCCTGCCGTCTATGAGAATATCGGTCCAGATATACTCCATGCCTGTAATACCGGTTATATCCGTAAGCTTCTTTTCAATTACGCCGTATTCACGGAGGGATATGGAATTACTGTTCACCGCCCGGTCATGGTAATCATCGGGGAGGATATAGGGGATTTTCCTTGCTGTCATAAGGAGACGTTTGTCTATCTCATCCATGACATATTCCCGGGTAAGGTGTTTCATTAAAAATATAAAAAGAACTACAAAGAGGATATAAAACAGAACCGCGGTAAAAAAAACAGCTTCTCTTGCCCTGCCTCTTTTTTTATCATACTTTATCATTGTCTACCTTTCATTAATAATAACACAATAATGAGTTTTGTCAATCAGGGCCTCTTCATAAACAGGCTTAGCAGGGTCTGTCAGACTCATCCTTTAAATAAAAGCCCCCTTCTGCTGTAAAAGGGAGCTTTATAGATATAAAATATTACTATATTACACTCAATCTTTAATCAGATCTTTAAGACCCGCAAAGGGGGATTCAGGTTTCCTGTTCGTTTCCTGCCTGGAATTTTTTTTCCCGGCATTCGTTTCCTTCTTTTTCCGGACTTCGGGCTTTACAGGCTTTCTTTCATCTTTCTTTACTTCACTGAACGGGTCGCTCTTCATGGAAAGGGCTATCCTCTTTCTTTCAACATCCACATCTATCACTGTAACCTGAACCTTCTGGTTGACCTTGATAAAATCATTCGGGTTATCAATAAACCTGTCCGCAAGGTGGCTTATATGCACCAGCCCGTCCTGGTGAACGCCTATATCAACAAAGGCGCCGAATGCTGTAACATTGGTCACAACGCCGGAAAGGGCCATCCCCTTTTCAAGATCAGTTATTTCGTTCACCCCCTCCCTGAAGCTGAAAAGTTCAAACTCTTTCCTGGGATCACGCCCGGGCTTTTCCAGCTCCGCCATTATATCCTTAAGTGTAGGCATACCCACACTGTCTGTAACATAATTTTCAAGTGTTATTGAGGAGCGGAGAGAACTGTCGTTTATAAGATCACTGACCGTGCATGAAAGATCCTCCGCCATTTTACCTACAATACCATAGCTCTCGGGATGCACCGCGCTCCTGTCAAGGGGATTCTCTCCCTCCCTTATTCTCAGAAAACCCGCGGCCTGTTCAAAAGTTTTAGGCCCCATGCCTGAAACTTTTTTAAGGTCCTCCCTGCTCCTGAAAGGGCCGCTGCCGTCCCTGTGCTTCACAATAGCGTCAGCCATCCTTGGAGAAAGGCCGGAAACATATTTCAGAAGTTCGCCGCTTGCCGTGTTTACCTCAACTCCAACCGCGTTAACACAGCTCATCACCGCGTCATCAAGGGATTTCTTAAGCGATTTCTGGTCAACATCGTGCTGATACTGCCCTACCCCTATAGATTTGGGATCTATCTTCACAAGTTCAGCAAGGGGATCCATAAGCCTTCTCCCGATTGAGACAGCGCCCCTTACAGTAACATCGTGGTCAGGGAACTCCCTGCGCGCCACCTCTGATGCGGAGTATACAGAAGCGCCGCTCTCGTTTACCATGGTTATTATAATGTTTTCAAGGCCGATCAATTTACAGAAGGCAAGGGCCTCCCTTCCTCCCGTGCCGTTACCTATCGCAATGGCCTCAATTTTATATTTCGCGCAGAGCTCTTTAATCTTACGCGCCGATTCTTCTGTTTTGTTATAGGGTTCAAGGGGATAAATCGCGTCATTATAAACAAGGTTCCCCTGTTTTGAAAGACAGGCCAGCTTGCAGCCGGTACGAAGGCCTGGATCAAGGGCCAGCACAGATTTCTGGCCGAGGGGCGACGCCAGAAGAAGCTCTTTCACATTTTCAGCAAAAACCCTGATCGCCTCATCATCAGCCCTCTTTTTAAGGAGGGAGCGCAACTCAGTCTCCATTGAGGGCCCCATCAGCCTTTTATAGCTGTCTCTCACCGCATCGCTTATAAATCCGGCAGCAGGATTCCCGCTCTTCACGAACCTTCTTTCAAGAATAGAAACAGCCTCCTCCTCTTCAGGGAGAAAATGGACAAGGAGATGCCCTTCATCCGAACCGCGCAGAAGGGCAAGAATCCTGTGGGAAGGAGCGTCTTTCACAGACTCGTTCCACTCAAAGTAGTCGCGGTATTTCGCGCCCTCTTTCTCGCTCCCTTTAACGACCCTGGATGACATGGCTGACCTTTCAGCAAAAAAACCCCTCACCTCGTCTCTCGCTTCGCTGTTCTCATTGACCCATTCTGCAATAATATCGCCAGCTCCCTGCAGCGCCTCATCAGCGGAGCCGACACCCTTTTCAGAATCTATAAACCTTAGCGCCTCGGCATCGGGCTCACCCCCCTCCTGCAGAAAAAGAATTTCCGCAAGGGGCTCAAGGCCCTTCTCCTTTGCTATCATGCCCCTGGTTCTCCGCTTCGGCCTGTAGGGAAGGTATATGTCTTCAAGCTTTGCAAGAGTCTCGGCCTCCATTACCTGCTTTTCAAGTTCAGGTGTAAGCTTCTCCTGCTCGGTAAGTGACTTTATTACAGCCTCCCGCCTTTTATCCAGTTCATTAAGCTGGTCGATCCTGTCCCTGATTGCAATTACAGCCACTTCGTCAAGGTTGCCTGTAACCTCTTTTCTGTACCTGGCAATAAAGGGTACAGTCGCATCCTCTTCCAGCAGTTTTACAACAGCGGCAACCTGTTCCGGTTTAAGAGAAAGTTCACCGGCAGCAAGGAGTATATTCTTCTGTTCTTTCATTAAATAATCCTGGTATTAAATTTTTATCTATATAAAGACTCAGCTTTCAATCCGGTCTTTCTTTTTAGAATTCCTGAATATAAGATGTTCAAAGAGAAGTGAAACAAGAACGCCAACGACAAAACCGTTGGCAAGTATCGGTTTCAATCCTGATGGGAAAGTAGAAGTGACTTCATCAGGAAGAAAGGCGATGGTAACTCCGGCAAGTACGGGAAAGGCTATTATCAGGAGATAATCAAAGTCCGGTTCTTCCATATCGGAAACAGCCGTAATAAGCCCGGCAGCCACCTGACTGCACATAATATAAAGCAGAATTGCTCCAATCACCACAGAGGGTATAAAGGAGAGACAGACAAGAGCTCCCGGCATAAAGGAGAGAACAAGCATTATTATTCCTGCAGGGACAAGTGTAATCCGCGCAGCGCAGCCTGTGGCTGCTATAACTCCCGGGCTGAACGAATAATTCAGAGGGCCTATGACCCCCAGGAATCCAGCTATAATATTACTCACTCCTGTAAATGAAACACCCCGTGTAATCCTCGCCGGCATATCCTCAGCCTGTAAAACAGAACCAACTGCCTGAATGGAGCCAAGATCGTTAATGGCAAGGCCGACAAAGCATAACAGAAAAGCTATTATCAGCCCCGGATCAAAAACGACTGAACCGGTAAGGTTATGAAAAAAATGCCCGGTCAGCTCAAATTGCGCTGTTCCTGCAATCTCTATCCAGTCCGGGTTAATAAGGAAATAGACCAGGCTGCCGATGACCATCCCCCATAAAATAAGAGTGGAATTCCACAGCCCCTCAAGAACCCTCTGCGCCCCAAACATTATCAATATAAAAACAAAGGCAAAAGAGAGATTATGAACCGAGGAGCAGCGCCCGGAACTTCCGCTGATCATACTGACAATGGCAGGCATCATGGTAAATGCCACAAGGAGAAGAATAACAGCCACCACCCGGGGAGTAAAAAGATTCCTGATCTTTGTAAAAAAACCGCTCACACCCAGAAGAGTAAGAACTACTCCGCAGATCAGAATCGTTGAATATACAGCAGCGGGAGGGCTATCCTGTGAGGCGAGAATCCCTATAAGCAGCACAGTGGCAGGCCCGATAACGAGCGGAAGCCGGTGCCCCCTCCAGATCTGCACCAGAAGACTGAGGGACATCAGGGCCAGCAGCTTCTGCATGTAAAGCATACCGGATTCAGGGCCCCCCTGCATACCGCCGAGAATTTTTCCGAGAATGATAACCGCGGGAACAGTAACGGCAAACCACTGCATCCCGTATATAATTATTTCCTTAAAAGGCGGGCGATCTTCAAGACCGTATTTAAGCTGCATCCGCTCCTCCTTTAAAAACGGTGAGGGAAAACCTTTCACTGTTCTTTTTCTCAATACAGGAACGCCCGGATGAAATTTTAATTCGGAATTTATATATGAGGCTCATGTTAAACTATTACTGTGATGAACCGGCTTTTGGCAAGAAAAATCTTCCAAGTATCACCTGATAATACTTTCAGACGACCGCACTTAAAAATAATTATATCAGCTTTCGCCGGAATCATTTAAAGAGGAGAGATATCTGTTAAAATCCTCAAGAGCAGCAGCATCCATCTTCTCGATCTGAAGGCCGGTTCGTATTACGCCGTTCTCTATCTGCCTGTTATATTTCACAGTTGCGAGAATATTCACCACTTTTTCATCCGTAAGTGCAAGGTCAAAACAGAGGCGGTTGCCTTCAGTATAGAGTTTACTGAATTTTTTATCAAACTGGACAACTGACAGCCCCCCGGAAGAGATGTCCGAAACAACCATCTTATCTTCAACGGAGGGGAATATTCCGTTTTTCATAAAATGATTTTCAATTGATCTTACAAATTTTGAAGCGAATTCAATCTCCTCACCTGTAATATCCTCTTTACTGTTAAACCTGAGATAACCATAGGGGAATTTTCCCCTGTAGCATATGGGGAGTATCGCTTCAGAAACGATGCTCCTGTTCTCTTTGAGGAACCTGTCCCTGGAGTATATATAATTCATGTAATACTCATAGCCTTCATTTTCTCCTGACGGCTTTTCACCTATACTGTTTACAACAAGGGGCCTGCCGTATAATGATATATACTGCATCCTTCTGTCATATTCAGCCCTTGACTTTGTCACAAGCTTAGCATATGTAAAATACTTCATCAGCTCGACTTCGGTAACTTCCAGTATGGAATCCACCCTTTTACTCTCAAAAAGAAGAGAATTCTCAAGCATGGTTTCTGTTATGAAGTTCTTTACGTATATTACAGGCCGATTGCCCTGATCGCTGTTTACAACTTTCCTTTCACCGTTTCTCTCTCCTCTCAATACAACGCATTTCTGGACATCGAAAACCAGGATATCGGGCTGAAGAGATTCAGAAAGCTTCAGGTAGAGGTGCGCAATATCATCTCCTGAGTACCCGTAAATAAAAGAGGGCTCAGGGATCGTCCGCAACAGGGGTATGCCCAGAGTTATTTTCCCGTTAATATATTTATAGAATTTAACCCTGATATCATTTTTGTAATGCTTCAGATAGGAATTTTTTCTGTTAAAAAATCTTTCAACTACATCACCTATCCTCTCATGTGATGTAACAGGCTGTATGTCGTAGTATAAAGTACTCATTGCAGATATTCCCTGAAAATTATGTCGTATTTAACTAATGTGATAAAAAAAACCTGTTCAGGCGAATTTTTTTTTACGGAAATATTTATATGGAAAATATTGCGAAAAAGGGGAGTTCTGACAGCAGATCATAAAGAAACAGCCTGCTGCCAGAATTAAAGGCGTAATAACTTTATCTGTATCCGTAATTATTCACAACAAAATCTATATCCTTGTCACCGCGTCCTGAAAGATTTACAAGGATCGATTTTCGCGGATTCTCCTTCGCGTATTTCATTGCAAAGGCAACCGCGTGGGCGCTTTCAAGTGCCGGTATGATCCCTTCAACTTTAGACAGAGTATAAAAAGCATCAAGGCACTCCTCGTCATTTACCATGGTATATTCCACCCTTTTATTATCTTTCAGCATACAGTGTTCAGGGCCTGAGCCGGGGTAGTCAAGTCCACTGGCAATAGAATACACCGGAAGGGGAGCCCCCTCGTCATCCTGAAGAAGATAGCTTTTAAAACCGTGAAGTACTCCGGGCCTGCCGTATGAAAGACTTGCCGCGTGATCCCCGATCTTAAGTGAACGGCCTGAGGGCTCAACTCCGATTATCCGCACATCTTCATCTTTTATAAAAGCTGAAAAAAGACCCATGGCGTTTGAGCCGCCACCCACGCAGGCGGTAATAGTATCGGGCAGTTCACCTGTCATTTCAATAAACTGCTCCCGCGCTTCATGCCCAACTATATGCTGGAAGTCGCGAACCATCATAGGGAACGGATGGGGCCCCACAACTGATCCTATACAGTACATTGATGTGACCGGGTCTTTAAGGTATGCTTCAAACGCGGAGTCCACCGCCTCTTTGAGTGTTTTAAGGCCGTGCGTAACAGGTACAAGAGTAGAGCCAAGAAGTTTCATTCTTACAACATTGGGGTATTCCTTCTCAATATCAACCTCCCCCATATGAATTTCACATTCAAGACCGAAATAGGCAGCAGCAGTAGCAAGCGCGACGCCATGCTGCCCGGCCCCTGTTTCAGCAATTACCTTTTTTTTGCCCATATATTTCGCAAGGAGAACTTCCCCCATGCAGTGATTAAGCTTATGTGCGCCAGAGTGGTTGAGATCTTCACGCTTCAGGTAAATGCGGCCCCCCATTTTATTTGAAAGATTTCTGCAGAAATATGTAGGTGTGGGGCGCCCCTGGAAGTGTTTACGTATATTCCTGAGCTCGCTGATGAAATCATGCGATTTGCTGATGGAATAATACGCGTCAGTAATTTTGTCCATCTCAGCCTGCAGTTCCGGAGGAATGAAAGATCCGCCATATTCACCAAAATAGCCTTTTGAGTCAGGATAGTTTTTCAGATAGTCAGCCATTAAAATCTCCTCTATATTATAATTATATGAATATGAAGTTCAGTAAAACAGATAATTTTTCTTCTATAACAAGAACTACTATCTGAATTTATACAGAACAACCACTTTTTATTAGTATATTATTTCATTTAACTTCCATGAAACAAAAAACATGAACAGACATTTTTCTCTGCAAATAAAAAAAATGTTATACGATCTGTCATCAGATAAGCAATTTTCTGTGATAAGCACTAATCTTTTATTAAAAAATCCCATAATTCACTTACCGCAGCAGAATTCCCGGCAACCAGGAATAAGATTGTTTAAGTATAATTAAAAAACAGTAATAATTCCTGAACATATATTTTAATGCAAAAAGTAAAAATTATATACCCCCTCCGCCTTCGGCGGCGGGGGTAATAGCGCATTTTTTCTATAAAAAGTTAAGGAATAAATACTGATTTAAAAAAATAAATAAATGTATCAGCATTAGAACATCTGTATTATATTATATTTATTGAGCAACGGACAAAAAGGACGCGGACATGACGGAAAATACACTGATTTTTTTTGAAGAACAGGACCTGCTGAAACCTGAAAGTTTTTCTGAAACAGAAAGATTTATACTTGAAGCAATCAATATGAAGGTTGCCGGCGGAAATTCCCTGGCCGATATTCTTGACTTCCTTTTCAGCGAAACAAAAAAAATCATCCCCTGTGACCGCATGGATGTCGCCTTCCTGGAGGATGATAATACAAGGATGGTGCTGCACTCCGTAAAAACAGTTTACAACCAGGTATACCTTAAAAAAGGATTCGCATCAGATGTTATTACAGGTTCAATAAGAAGGGTTTTTCAGTCAGGTATACCAAGTGTAATAAATGACATGAGATCCCATGCTAAAACCCACCCCATGAGTGAATCGACAAAACATCTTGTTCGGGAGGGGATTATGTCATCAATGGTATGCCCTCTCATGGTTGATGATCGCCCTGTCGGTGTATTCATGTGCAGGTCACGAACTCCCGACGCCTATGGAAAGCATGAGGTGAGCCTGCAGATGGCTTTTGCTCAGAGAATGGGCCAGGCTGTGGAAAAGGCCTATATCATAGAGCAGCTCTCCACTGCCATGTCATCCTACATGGAGATGCTCAGCTTTGTAAGCCATGAACTTAAAAATCCGCTCACATCAATAATAATGACCGCACAGACCCTCTCCTCCGGTTTTTTCGGCGAGATCGGTAAAAAGCAAAAACACGCCACAGACAGGATAATAGCAAAAGCTGAATACCTTCTAAACCTCACAGGAGAATACCTGAGTCTTGCCGGTATAGAAAACGGCGAGATAAAGATGAGAACAAAAATCGTAGATTTCTACAGGGACGTAATACTTCACTCCATCGATATAGTAAACCCCCTCTTCATTTCAAAAAATATATCATTTCGTGAAGAAACGGTAAAGGTTCTTCCCAATTTAAAATGCGACCCTGAACTTATGAAAATCGTGCTGACCAATTTTCTAAGCAATGCCGCCAAGTACAGCGACAAGGGTGCTGAAGTACTGCTGAAGATCAGCATCAAGGATGACATGCTGAGGGTCGCTGTATGGAACGAAGGGCCCGGATTTCCGGAAAGTGAGAAGATGAACCTTTTCAAGCGCTTCTCTATTTTAAAAACCCCTGAACTGGCCGAGAGAAAGGGCCACGGTGTCGGTCTGTATGTAACCTGGAAAATAATCCAGCTTCATGGCGGCCATATATGGGCAGATTCGGAGCACGGGAAGTGGGCCGAATTTTATTTCGAAATTCCCCTTAATGAAAATTTTCCTGAACTTTAATCCTGCTTTTAAACTCCTTCTCTATCAGACAGATTTTAATGCCTGCAAGTTTTGCTCCATTACCGCAGTAACCATAACGAGTACAGAAAAATAACCGAAACGGCTATTGCATTAATTTACATAACCGGTTAACTGTTATAACGTAGAAAGATTTTAACATCACCTTTATATAGACTCATTTGGTTTTATAAAGGAGGGATGAACCCGTTTATAAAAAATTATAACCGGAGGGAAGGAAATGAACCCGTTGAATTTTCTTTTTGTTTTAAAAACCTCTCATGAAAGAAAACCTGTATACAGCATCAATGAAAATATAAAACCGGAAGAGCTTCAGGAAAACGAAACTGAAAGCGGGGGCATCACCGGCTCTTTAATTTCAGCCCCGCGACTATTAACCATCTCTCCTGACTACGAAAGCTTTAAGGATACATTAATAAATCTCAACGGGGAATTTACATTTGACGCCGAAGACATGATAGAAATTGGCGAGTCATATTTTGAAAGGTATCCTGACAATTTTAATTCCTCAACAGATGAAGAGATTCATATAGGCTACAGGATAGCCAGAACATGTCTGACAGAACAGATAATTAAAGATATTCCGGAAGAACGTAAATTCTGCTACCGTAAAATGTACTATAAAACAGATGAAATAAACGCCATTGTCGGGTATATAATCAAAAATTTCGGGCTGGAAACAATTTATGATGATTTCCTTTTAATAACTACCGGCCTTGATGTGCTCTACTTTAAAATACTCAGCATGCATGCAGGTATGGTAAAAGAGAGATACACGGGCGGAATAAGCATATTTTTCAATATAACAGACCTTCTGAGATCCGCCATAAAGAAAAAAAATCACTCTTAAAAAACCTATTAATACCTGCAATTAAACTCCATTTATCCTGTAGCTAAAATAAATACAGAAAAATAACCGGAACGACCCGTTATTTTAAACACTCCTGCTATTGCATTAATTAAATCAGGAAATTATCAAGTACATATCAGCATTCTGAATAAGAATAGTATGACTGATGTACATGCTGTTTATGGGATGAACCGGACTTTATGCAGGGGAACCGTAAAGCATGTGATAAAAATTTAATCAACTAATGGAGGAAAGAAAATGAACCCGTTGAATTTATTTTCCATCTTCAGATCCTCTCATGGCAGAAAGCACCCATCCTGCTATTACGAGAACCTGAAGGACAATCACAGTTCCGGTTCTGCCCGGAATAATACAGGCGGCACCGGGAATGCACCGGTTTCTGCTGCAGAATTGTTCAGGCTGTCACCTGACTACAATAGTTTTAAAGACGCGCTGATAATGCTCCAGGGAAATTTTGCCTTTGAAACAGACGATATGCTGGAACTGGGTGCGGCTTACTTTGAAAAATATCCTGACAACTTCAATTCTTCAACTGCTGAAACGATACATTTAGGTTACAGAATTGCAAGGATATCACTTATTGAAAAAATGATAAGAGAAATTCCTCCGACCCGGAAACATTATTACAGGAAGATGTATTATAAATCCGCTGAAATAGATAATATTGTGTCCCATATAATAAAAAAATATGGTAAAGAAACTATCTATGCCGACTTTGTCCTCATAACCACCAGTCTGGATATACTGTATTTAAAAATCTGCAGTATGCATGCGGGTATGATTAAGGAGAGATATACCGGCGGTATAAGCATATTTTTTAATATAGCATATCTTCTCAGGATAGCAATACAAAGGCACAGTAATCTCGTAATGTAGCTGCTGTTAAAATTCAGGTGCTCTTTCAGTCAAAGCTGGTGATTCCGCATTATTTTTTAATAACTGAAAATCAGCTGCCGGTTTTATCAAAAAGTCATTGATGATTTCTGACTATTCTGAATCAATACCCTTTTGAACCATAAACCGGTAAAGGCGGATTTTAATGAGCAACCTTTTCTATACACTGACTCCGGATATAGTAATTAAAGCTGTTGAAGAGAACGGCTTCACTACATCCGGGCACTACATGGTTCTCAACAGCTATGAGAACCGGGTTTATGACCTCCGCCTTGAAGAGGGCTCCCACATAATCGTAAAGTTCTACAGGCCGGGGAGATGGACAGGGGAACAGATCCTTGAGGAACATGCCTTCCTTAACGAACTTGATGAAAATGAGGTTCCTGTTTGCGCGCCCCTCTCTTTCCCGGATGGAGGTACCCTGCGGGAAGCGGAGGGTATCTTCTTCGCCGTCTGGCCGCGCACCGGGGGGCGCATCCCTGAAGAGCTTTCAGATGAGGAGCTTTTAAACCTGGGGCGCCTTATCGCACGGATACACAATAACGGGAGCGCTAAACCTGCTGTTCACAGGCTTTCCCTTACAGCGGAGAGTTACGCCCTTAAACCCCTTGAGTTTCTCATTGAAAATAATTTCCTCCCTGATCATATACGGGATAGATACAGCAATGCGGTGAAAGAGATTGCGGGGATATACAGTTCCCTTGCGGCTGATGTCCCTGTACACCGAATCCACGGGGACTGCCACCCCGGAAACCTGCTTAAAGGGGTAAACGGTTTTTTCTTCCTTGACTTTGATGATTTCCTCACAGGGCCGGCAGTTCAGGACATCTGGATGCTTATACAGTCACGTGATGACGAAGGGCGCAGGCAGAGAGATATGCTGATTTCAGGCTACCGTGAGTTCAGGGACTTCGAGTATTCATGGCTGCAGCTTGTTGAGCCCCTCCGCGCGCTCCGTTATATTCATTACTCAACCTGGATCGCAAAGCGATGGCTCGACCCGGCATTCCCCGGAATCTTTCCGCACTTCGGTACTGACCGCTACTGGGAGGAGGAGACAGCAGACCTTGAAGACCAGATTGAGTATATATATTCAGGAGGGGAAAACCTCCCTGAAAGGCCCGGACAGGAGGGGGAAAAGGAGGAGGAGAAAGAACTTACAAACAAAGACTTTTTCTGGGACCTTGAAGAGTAAAAAAAATTAAGGGAATTTATCCCTTTTTATTGTTTCCCTGAAATTCCTCCTGTATCCGGGAAAGGGTTTTCCCTTCACTTATACATCTGTCCCATGTCTTATTGGCTAAATCTATAAATGAATCCATATCAATCCGTACTTCAGAAATCCCCTGCATCACGCTTTTTTCTACTGTCCCGTTTTTAACAACCTGCTCCCCTGCGATGCGCGCCAGATCGAGGACCCGCTCTGTCTCTTCACTGTAAAATCCGTTATCAAGAATTTCTGAGGCCGGCCTGTATATCTCGGTTATTATCCTTGTGCCGTGCAGACCGCTCTGATTTGCCATAAAATGAAAATATGCTGAAACTGCCTGGAAATTATCCGCTTCAGGAAATCCGCAGACCCCGAGTATTGCTATATTCCTCGATTTACGCCACCCCTCCCTTACAGGGTGTGATGTCATTTCTGTCTTTCCATGTACCAGGTAGGGCTGCAGCATGGGAATTTTGCGGTCCAGATATTTTTTTAAAGTGGAGACTATTCCAAAAACATAGAGGGGGGATGCGTAAACCACCAGATCAGCCTCATCCTCCTTTCTCATTATTTCAGCAGCATCATCATTAAATATGCATTTCCCCGGAGTCCGGGTCCAGCAGGTATAACATCCTGTACAGGCATTAATATTCATCCCTGAGAGGTTTACGATTTCGGTTTCAGCCCCGGCCTTCCTGCATCCTTCAAGAAACGCATCTGCAAGTATTGCTGTTTTACTCGTACCTGCTTTTCTCGGGCTCCCCTGAATTAGAAGGACTTTTTTTACCTCTCCGGGCTCCATTTTAAAATATCTTTTTACAATACGTATCTCCTCTTCACCGTCTCTTTTATTTCTGATTTTTTTAAACAGCTTCCCTGTCCTTTTTTTAACTGGAGGTGAACTCATGCCGAAAATCTGATCCATCTTCAGGGCTATACTAAAATCACCCTCGATTGAAATAAGCTTTTTAAAAAAAGCATCCGGACCGCTTATTTCATTTCTGGCTATTTTAAGATAGATATCCGCCGGAGACTTCATGGTCATATTCGGGGCCCCATGCACCCCCTCACGATAGGAGCATTCACCATCCTTAATCTCAATATAACCCTCTATCTCCTCCCCGCCGGTTATTATAAACTGGATCACTATATTTAAATCACCAGCCGCCTTTCTGTCAAAAACATAGGGCATACCGGTAACCGCCTGTTCCGCTGACTGCAGAAAATCCCTTGGTGCGCCCTTCTCAACAAAAGCGAGTTTTTTCTGAAGAAAGGGGATAAGAAACACTGTTACAGGAGCTCCGACCAGAAGCTGCAGTGCCACAGGAATAGTTACCGCGAAAATATCCTCTTTAAAAAACTGGGAGCCAATGGATAGGGCAAATATAACAGCCCAGAAATAATTTATTACCAGGTTAACAGCACTGAAAAGTCTTGTACCCCAGAATATCTCCGGCACCCCGGGCTTTGCGAAATAACAGGTAAAGGTTTCTTTCCCTAATACCGGAGGAAGGGAAGCCATCAAAAAAAATGAAAAGTATAATACAGATTCAGGCCGCGACAGGGTGAATTCAAGCAGGTCGTTAATATATTCCGGTTCTGCAACTGTATCCGGGCCTTTATAAAAACCCGCTGTAATTAAAAAAACAAGGGCCCCGAGAACTGCAAAAGAAAAATAATTTTTCTCCTCCATCTTCAGCTGCAGAAAAATCAGGCTGATAATTGCAACCAGTGCAAATACTTCACTATATATTACAAACTCAGAAGATGAATTTTTAAATACCGACGACCCGGTGCGATAGAGGGCATAAATCAGAAAGGGGGTAACAATAAAAAAAATACGCTGCAAACCTGATTTCATAAAGTCTCCTTAAAATAAAATCATAAAGCTCCTTCCGCATAAAAGATCTGTTGCTCACTTCTCTCTTTCATCAGATCTTCAATTGTAAATTAGCGGAGATTATATCAGCATTTTATCTGCCCGGTTATAGGATAATATGCGGACAGGAAAACCTTACTCGGAAAAAATTTTCTTTATCAGATTCTTTATTTTCACGAATTCAGTTTCAGGCACCTTTCCCGCACATGTGTAGCGTACGATATTTTTCCGGTCTATAATAATAAAGACAGATTCATTCTCCGGAAAGGAAAAATCCCTTTTCATTTTTCCGTTCCAGTCACCATAAATATGTATCCCCAGTTCAGCAGATTTTTTTTTCATGTTCTTCCGCCAGGCCCAGGAGGTGGCAATATTTGCACTGCTTGCGTCAATTACCGCAAGCCTGAAGGTTTTCTGTTTCACTGTACCCGCAGCTCCGCTTCTGAAACTGTTCAGTTCATCCTTAAGAGCATTGTTTTTTTCAGATGTATCCCTGCTTTCATAAAAACCTATAATCACCCTCCCCTGCAGATCCGTCGAGTAGAGAGTCCTGTTATTCCCGTCAGTTACCTGGAAATATGGAGCCCTGACACCGGTTTTAATTAATGCTGCAAGGGGAAGAGTATAGAAAAGAAGCAGTATGATAAATATTTTTTTTCTGTTCATTTACAGATATCCATTATCATTAATCAATGAAGTATGTTTTCATAACACCCTTCCCCTTCACCTCAACTTCCGGCTGTTCTGTAAATGAAAACTTATCCTTTATCAGGTTATAGGTGGTTTCAGAGACATGAATCTTCATCGGCTCGCTCAGGGACTCCATCCTGCTTGCTGTGTTTACGCTGTCCCCGAAGATGTCGTATATGTACTTATGAATACCCACTATCCCACCCACAACCGGACCGCTGTGAAGTCCTATCCTTACTTTCCATTCCAGCCTGCTGCTCCTGTTTCTTTCAATCAGATAGGCTGTTATCTCTTTAGCGGATTTTGCCATCCTTTCCGCATGATCCGGCCTGGGGTCAGGCATGCCGCACACACTGAGAAAAGCATCACCGATAGTCTTGATCCTCTCGCATCCGTTCTGCTGCATAATCTCATCGAACCTGGTAAATATTTCGTTGAGCTCCGATATTAAAAACTCAGGTTCAAGGGTGGATGAAATTTTTGTAAACCCTACAAAATCTGAAAAGAAGACCGTGACATCTTTGAAAAGTTCAGGTTTCGACTCACCCCTGACTTTAAGGTTATCAACAATCCGGTAGGGGAGGACGTTAAGGAGCAGCCTGTCGCTCTTTCTCTTCTCATCTTCAATGATCAGTTTCTGTTTCTGCACAAGATCTGTGAACCTTTTAATAATGAGAACCAGTATAGCTGAAATGGAAAAGGAACAGGCAAAAGCTATTATTATAGTTACCAGGTATGACGAAAGATTATGGCTTTTTATAATATATTCACAGAAGAGATAGATGATAGCTATTGAAATAACCTCGGATGCCGCAACAGCTATCACGGTAATCTTTACAGGATTATAAAGCCTTTCACCTATTCTGATCAGAAAGGATGTAAGCCGGTCGGTTTGTATTTCTGTCTCTATTTCAGATGAATTATAAATGTCAGCATTATGCTCTTTCATGAATCCCCTTTTGCGGATGTTGTTTATCTCTTATATATAACAAATT
>DAIOFM010000004.1:64008-107253 GCA_036745755.1 Spirochaetota bacterium
CTCTTTCATGAATCCCCTTTTGCGGATGTTGTTTATCTCTTATATATAACAAATTTTCCACAAAAGGGCAACAGCCTCTCTATAGAGCTGTATATTCCGGACTCTACTTCGTGCCCGCTTCCACAAAGATCTCCCCTGTTTTTTTATCTATAATAATCCTGAAATCAAGGGGGCCCTCATTCTCCGAGTTCGTATAATAGATATGCTTCCCTTTATAACGGGCCGTATATGAATCTGAAGTATCCTCCTCCCATACTAGACAGAAATCAGCTTCAACATGCCAGTAGGTATTAATAACCTGGGCCTCAAGGAGAAACTCAGCAAGTTCAGCGGGCCTGAAAAACCTGAACTGAAGATCTTTATATCTCCCGACAAGAAACTTCCCCCCTGTATCTGCCGTTGCATCGGCCCGATTCAGATCTGAAAAGAGGGATTTTTCAACAGCAATCCTGTGCAGCTTTTCATTCCTCCCTATTAAACAACTCCCTGAACGTTTATACTTTTCAAGAGATGGTACCGGGTTATATCCTGAATCCTTAAGCGACAGGGCCGCAATCTTTTTCGAAGCCTCCTCCTCTTCATAGGAGGAGGTGAAACCTGACCAGGGATTTCCGTTCCTCGTTATATTGTATCTCTTAAGACACTCTCCATCTTTCACCTTCAAAGCACCTCCATAAGCAGATACTACAGCAAGCAATATAACTGTTATAAAAGAAAATAATACTTTAAATACTCCTGGTCCATTTTGTATCATATTCAGTTACTCCTTCCTCCCGCGGCCGGGAGGTACCGGCATTCCCCGCTTTTTTTTCCCCTTTTTATCGACCGTTCCCTTCCCTTTGCTGAACGCTGCTGTAATACCGAGAAGTTCGTCTTTACCTATGTCTCCCCTTAAAAAGCCTGCAATGCCAAGCTTAATCTCGTCAGGAAATACCTCCCAGTACCTCTTCTTCCACTCCATCCCGGAATTGATGTCAGATTCAACAAATTGCACAACCATGGTCATCAGGAGATCAGAGGGGAGATTCTCTGCAACAGCTGATTTTCTGCCTCCCGGAACCATCTGTTCAACTATTACGGCAAGCTCCCTGTCTGTTATATTGGGCTGATACTGCCTGGCCAGCTGAACCACCAGATCCCTGGCCATCTTTTTCATGTTCAGGTTTGCCATGCCAAGCTGTTCCTGTATCTGCTTTGACATGTTTTTAGCTATTGAATCGAGATCCAGCTTCACCCCAAGGCCGGGCCCCGGTGTCTTTTTTCTGTCTCTCTCGTCAAGGAGGCGATACAGCTCCTCCATCTCCTCAACAGAGGCGTTTCTCAAAAACTCATCAAGAATTTTATTTTTACTTTTATCTTTACTCACTTTCTGATTAATCCTGCCGCCCCTGCCCGAATTTTTCGCCACACCATAATTCAATTGCCTCCATTAACTCACGCGGTTTCTCTGTTGCCACCCAGTGATATGAATCGATCATAACTGTTTCAGAATTCGGGAGAATGCCGCAAAGATCATCAATACTCTCTGACTCAGAAAAAAGCCTCCCTGATGAAAATATAAAAAGCTTCGGTACATCAGCGGCATAAATTTCCGGCAGCGGACGGAGGAGTTCCCTGAGACTCTGCATGTATGCCGCAACAGGTATATAACGGAGATCATAGATCGGTGAACCGTAACGTTTAGTGAGCACCTCGGGAGTTCCAGCCTCCTCAATGAGTTTCCTGGCACTGTTATCAAGTTCACGCAGATCGAGAGGGGGGAATTTTCTGCGGTATATCCCGAAAAAATTGATCCCCCTTGCCAGTGCTGTTGCAAAACCGAGTATTCTTTTATGTTTTTCAAGTTTTTTCATGTAACCTGTAAATGAACGGGAAAAAAGCGGTTCCAGGAGAACAAGGCCTGCAGTCAACGCGGGGTATAAAACGGAAAAGTTTACGGCAATATTCGCTCCCAGGCAATGGCCGCCAATAACACATTCACTGTAACCCTCTTTCTCAAGAATCGCGGCGATATCCCCGCACCATTTCTCCATGTCTATCGTGCCCCGGTAAACAGAACTGCCGTGGCCTCTCAGATCAGGGAGGAGGATGTCCCATGTCTCTTTAAGTCCAGTCTTTTCAGCGAATTCTGACCACCTGGAACTGTTGCTTGCCAGGCCATGAAGAAGAACGATAACGCGCCGATTCCCCTCCCGCTTAACAAGACGGTATTTTATTACAGCTCCATCCTCTCTTTTTATTTCATTCATTCTTTCAGTCATTGCTTCACCAGAGAGATCTACTTCGCGATTTCCTCCTCGCTGCTCATGACCTTCAGGTTGTTTTCATTCATCATGCTGAACCTGAATTCCGGGTCATCAACGCCGAAGGATCTGCACAGGGCATTCAGGGTGGATATGGCGGAATTCTGCACGTCCTTTTCTATGCTTGTAATAAGTTTAATCGCCTTTTTCCTTGAGTTCTCTATGGCTGCTGCCACCATGCGGTTTTTGTCGGTCTCGCTGAAGCGCCCTGCCCCGTACTTCGAAATCAGGTCAGGGAGGAGCCAGGGGAGGAGCCTGGCGCCCTGCTCATCATAAAATGATATATTGTTTATATGGAGCTCGTAGATACAGGCCGGCATATTAATTACATATTCCCCTTCACCGCTTCTTTCAATAGTGAAATCTGCGCTTTTCAGGTCATACCTGAAATCTATTTCAAATTCAAAAATCATTGCCATCTTCTTTTCAGATATAAGCCAGGTCAGATACTTCCTCCCGAACTCTCCCCATGTATGATCTATTTCCGTCACTATCTCCCTGGTATAGGCCTTGTACACAGAAAGATGGCCTATTGATTTCATGTATTCAATACTGGAATGGAGAGTAAGTTTCCCCCCTCTTTTTCTTCTGAATAAAAAGACCAGTACCAGCGCAATTACCACGCCTGCAGCAAAGACAATACTATATTCAATTAAATCCATATATTTCAGGTTCTCCTTCAGTCATAACAGGTTAGAAATCTTCCGTAAATAAAGGTTAACCGCCTTTACGGACGACAACCTCTGTCTATTTATCATTTAATTAAATCATTTATATTTATCCAGATAAAAACTTTTTTACAATACAAAAACTCAATTTCCATCCCGGGTTCAGGCAGGACTGAACACATCTAACTTATTGAATATAGTTCATAAATTTATTCTATAAAATAATAAACCCCGGTAACTATTTCCCCTCTCGGTTTTCAACATTAATTACATTTACTCATTATTAGAGCTTCGCAGCAAAAGGAGAAAAATCATGAAACAGTTAATATACTCCACAATTTTTTTACTGGTAATTACTCTTGGCGCGCCCTCCCTCTCTGCAGGGGAACTCTCCGAGGTCAGCTGGAAATATAAAGGCACTACATTCTCCGGGTTTTATGCAGGAGGGGAAAAAATGAAGCCTGCAATAGTTATCTTCCACCAGTGGATGGGGATAAGCGACCATGAACGGATTGTTGCATCTGACCTGAACCGCCTCGGCTACACTGTACTTATTGCCGACCTTTACGGCAAAGGAAATCTCCCCTCTAACAGGGAGGTTGCTAAAAAGATCTCCGGAACGTTCTATTCAGACAGGGAAAAGTTCAGAAGCCTTACTACTGAAGCGGTGAAAATTCTGAAGAAGAAATCGGGAAAGCCTGCCGGGGAAATTTTTGCCATAGGATACTGTTTCGGCGGGAGTGCCGCACTTGAACTGGCCAGGACAGGTATCGGCCTGAAGGGATTTGTGTCTCTTCACGGGGGACTTGCAAACCCGAAACCTGTTGATGACTCAAAAATAAAAGGGAAAGTGCTCATTCTTCATGGAGCAGAAGACACTGCCGTTCCAATAACAGATGTCACGGCACTGGTTGAAAATATGAAAAAGTTTAAAAAGGATTTCAGTGTGCATATATTCGCTGACGCTGTCCACGGGTTCACACACAGAAACGATCCCTCAAGGTACAATAAACAGGCTGACATGAGATCCTGGAAAATAATGACCGATTTCTTCGAAGAGAGATAGCGCGGAAACAAAAATGGAAACGTCTCACAAATATATGAAAGGAGACGTTTCCATTAAAACGGGATAATAGACCATAATAGTCAGCAACTATTCAGTGTAAAGCTCCTCAATTATATCTTTATAACTGCTCATTACAACTTTACGTTTCAGTTTAAGGGTAGGTGTAAGTTCACCTTTCTCTTCTGAAAACTCTCCGGGCATGAGCCTGAATTTTTTCACCTGCTCAACCCTTCCGAAATTTTTATTAAGATCTTCAATGATCTCCTCGTATTTTTTTACTACCTTTTCATTAAGGACAAGCTCCTCGTTTTTCAGGCCGGTAATCCCCTCCTGCGCTGCCCAATCCTTTAGTGTTTCAAAGTTCGGAACAACAAGTGCAACAATATATTTTCTTCCGTCACCAAGAACTGCAATCTGTTCAATAAAAGGGGTAGAGGCGAATTTATTTTCAAGAACCTGTGGAGCAACGTTCTTTCCGCCAGAGGTTACAATAATATCCTTCTTCCTGTCAGTTATCTTCACGTAACCCTGCTCATCCATGATACCTATATCACCTGTCACAAGCCAGCCCTCTTCATTGAACATCTCTTTTGTCTGTTCAGGCTTATTCAGGTATCCCATCATTACACCGGGGCCCTTCGCGAGAATCTCTCCATCCTCTGCAATTTTAACGATTGCCCCCGGGAATGGTGTAATCCAGCCTTCAGACTTTATCGGCATAATCGATGGGTCTCCATCCACATTGAGAACCGGTGAAGTCTCGGTAAGACCGTACCCCTTCCTTATCTGCATATTAAGTCCCCAGAAAAAATCATGAATCTCAGGGAGGAGGGGGGCTCCGGCGCTGCCGAATACTCTTGTTCTCTCAAAACCCATGGCCTCCTTGAGTTTCGAGTAGAGCAGCTTGTCAAAAACCCTGTACTTCAGACCGAGCATAAAGGGGAGTTTTCTGTTAGCCATAAAATACGGGCCTGCTTTCTCCCCCACCGCAACAGCTTTTGCAAATATTTTCTGCTTACCCGCAGGGGATGCAGCCACCTTTGCGAGTATACCGTTATATATCTTTTCAAAAACCCTTGGAACAAAAATGCCTATATTGGGCCTGACTTCGAGAAGATCCTCTGCGAAAAACTCTGTCCCCCGTGAATATGCAATAATCCCACCAGACATAAGAAGAGAATAATAACTCATTGTCCTTTCCACTGAATGGGCAAGAGGAAGCAGGGATAGGAGTATATCACCTTCCTTAAGCATCTGCACTCTTTTAAAAGTTGTGGCTATAAACATAATATTTGAATGACTGAGCATTACCCCTTTAGGCAGCCCGGTTGTCCCTGATGAATATATAAGCGTCATCAGATCTTCAGGCTTTACCGCGGATCTTCTGGACTCAATTTCATCCTTTCTTAACTGTTCAGCACCTTCAGTGATCGCATCACTGATCTTTATTACCATTTCATCACTGTAATCCACATCATCAAAAACCACTATCTTTTTCAGGTTCGGGAGGTTTCCCCTCTCTGCCAGAACATTATCAACCTGAAACCTGCCCTCGCAAAAACAGATTACCGAGCTTGTATCATTAAGAATATACGCGGCTTCAGGGGCAGAGTTTGTAGGATAAATCGCCGCATCTACACAGCCGCATGAAAGGGCTGCATAATCCGCCACCACCCATTCAGGCCTGTTAGGAGAATAGATCGATACCATGTCCCCTTTTTCAACTCCCATGTTAATCATGTATGACGCAAGAGCATCTACCTGAGAAGCCACCTGGTTCCATGTTATATCAACCCAGCCATTATCAGTCCTTCTCATAAGAAAGACCCTGTCACCATATTTCCTGACACCATCACTGAAAATATCCAGAACCGTATGTTTATTATAATCATATTCCGAGTTCATACCTCACCTCCTTACCCAATGTTTTTGAACAATGTTCTTTTTATAAAATATTATTCTATAAATGCAACAATTAAATCGATTTAAAGAGTCTTGTTTTGACCTTTTACTCAAAAATTTTAATTTTTTTTGAGCAAAAACTCTATAGTGGGAAAAATGGGTAACTCAGCCTGTCATAAGCATAACAGAAAGCAATAAGTTCAGACTGCAGGTTTAAAATTTATCTTTGCCTTTTATCTTAAAAACTGCCGGTTTGATTTTTTTATGCTTGCGCAATCAGCAAATAGCTCTTTTTTTGTTTGCTAAAAGATAAATAATAACTATATTACATATAATGTAATAAAAAATATTTACTGAATTAAACACAATCCCAATGCTATAAATATTTTTCCGCATAGAGAAAGTTATCTCTTGCCTGTGTCTTTAAAATCAGGGAAGGTTTGTTATAAAATGTTATTTTTAAAAAAGATTTTTGCCAGAGTTTCTTTTAAAGACAACCGGACAACATATCCCGAAACTTTCGATCAGGAGCTTGATTATCAATGCGGGAGGATGCTGACTTTCGCATCATTAATTACACTTTCCTGGCTTACATATATCCCGATAGATCTGAAACTTCATCCTGATGAACCTCTCATTCTTGTAATCCGTGTAGGGTTCCCGATCTTCGGATTAATACTCTATCTTTCACGATTTAAATCCTCTTTTAAAAACCAGAACCTTGTTTTCCTGACAATTTACGGCGCGTACATGGCTATCTCAAACGCTGTTCTTACGGGGCTGACTGAAGCAGACCCCGCCTATATCGGCGGCTTCCTTTTCATTCTGACCCTCCTTGCAGTGGGCCCTCTGCAGAAAAAATGGGCATATATCATCCTTGCGACTTCTCTTTCAACTTTTTTCACTACAAGTTATTTAAACGGAACAGGTGATATAAAACCTCAAAATCTCTACAGCCTTAACGATCTGTTCTGTGTCTCCTTCATAGTCTCCTGTTTTATATATATACTCAACAATACAAGATACAACAGCTGGGCAAAATCAAGACAGGCTGAAATAGGAGAAGAGATAATCAAAATACAGAAAATATACAGTGAATCCCTTGAGAGGACGGTTAAGGAGAGAACACATGAACTTGAAATTGAAAGAAACAACCTTGAAGAACGCAACAGGATCATGGAAAATGATATAAAGATGGCAAAACATATCCATGAGCAGCTCATGCCCGTGGGAACACCCGCTGATTTTATTCATTCCATTTATAAACCGATGGACACTGTCGGGGGGGATTTTTACGATTTCATAAAATTCCGTGACCCTGAAAAACTCGGCATATTCATCAGCGATGTGTCAGGCCATGGCCTTGCAGCGGCATTTATCACTTCAATGATCAAAACAATAATCCTTCAATCCGGAGAGAAAAAACTGGATCCCGCAGACCTGTTAAAATTTATTAATGAAATTCTTTACGACCAGATAGGAGGGAACTTCGTTACAGCATTCTATGGAATATATAATATAAAAACAAGACACCTTGTATTTTCAAACGCCGGCCATCACCCTCCGTATATTATTTCTGATGGTCTGATAAAACAGCTGGAGGGGCATAAAACAATACCGCTGGCAATAATGAACAACTCATTTCTTGAATCAAAAGATAAACTTTTTAAAAACAGCGAAGTCACTCTGCCAACGAGCTCTAAAATGTTACTCTACACCGATGGTTTTGTCGAATGCCAGCCCCTGAATAACGCCGGCCCCTCTTTTGAAGAGAGCAACATGCATGATCTTCTTATGTACAACAAAAATCACACCAGTAATAGATTCATTGCCAACCTTTATAATGACCTTATCAGTCACAGGGGATCTGATTCCTTTGAGGATGATGTCTGCCTGATCTGTGTTGATGTAGCGTAAAAAAATTAGAACGGATTTAATGTTGAAATGTCACATTCTTATAGATAATCAAACAAGGAGCTAAATATGATAAGCAAACTGATAGCAGAACTTATACTTATCGCTTTAATGGTTTTTCCCCACGGCATAAATAAAGGCCGGTTTGATATGGTGGATAAAACAGGTAAAAAAACAGAAATCGATTTTACGAGAAACGACAATATATCTTCAATAGTAGAGGGTATGCATGAATACCGTGTCACAATTCATTCTGAAAAACCGGAAGTAATAAGGTACAGATTTGTGGATAACGGTCTTTACGCGGTACTTATTAATAGTGACAATCCGGAAGATGCGTTCGAACTCGATATTCTTCCGTTTTTGGTGAAGTTAGACAGGAATAGTCTGAAGGAGGCGCCACAGATATTTAAAACAATTAATAAAAAAGATTCGGTAAAAATAAAATCCGCCGGAGGGACGACTACCCTCACTTTAAAAAGAAATAGAACTGCTATAGTGATTGATAATAATCTGCTGAAAAATTAGTTTTAGGAAACTACCGGGCATTACCGGATAAAACAAAAATATAAAAAATGGAGAGCTGCGAAGAAAGCTCTCCATTTTATTCCCGCTGCAGGAACTTCAGGCAGCAGGGCATTGTAGTTCTGAATTTATATCATAAAAAATTTAAAGGTCAGAATATAACCCTGTATACAAAATGAAGTGCAATGATCCCCGCCATTACAAACGCGGCAGGCGGCAGAAGTTCTTTTAATGTTCTGCTGACATCTGTATTAAAATGTTCCGCAGTGACTACAAGGCAGACATGAACCGGTGAAAGAATCATCCCCATGTAACCGCAGCCGTAAGCAAGAACCAGGTAACTTATATTCCCCCCTGCAAGGCTTACAATAATCGGAAAACTCGCTCCCACAAAACCGACAGCAATACCTGTGGTCATACCGCTTATAAACGGGATAAGCATAATAACAAGGAAAAGAGGAATACCCCAGGAAGACAGTTCATTTTTCATATGATCCATGATAAGGCTCCCGTCCGGAAGCGGAGAGCTTATAAATGCCCCGTAAATAAGTATAAGCAGAACCAGAAGTGCAAGTTTCATTGTTTTTACTGATAAAATTACCCTGCTCCATTGCTGAAAAGACATTGGCCTTTTCACCTGAAGATATACCTGGGCAACAAATATACCTGTAATCATCGGAAAATATTTATTAAGCTCTGAAAGTGAAGGCACAAAAACCTTTATGGCAGCGTACACTACTATAATAATTATTACAGGAGCAACGTGAATAAGAGTTTCTTTCAGAGCTCCCGATCCTGAACCGTTTCCGTTTTTTACATGCTCAATTTTACGAAGGATAAAAAGATATCCGGCCAGTATTGAAACAATACTGAGTGGAAACTGAATTGCCATAAAATAAGCTATCGGCATGCCTGTAAGATCAACAGCCAGAAGAACCCCGGGATAAAGGGGCCACCAGTATTCCCAGATATGCCTGAACCAGTAATTGATCTTGGTCTTTTCGAGATCCCCTACTCCATTTTCAACATCACATTCATCCACAAGGGGAGCTGAGAAAAGAGCCCCCCCGGGCATGGGGAGAAGGCCGATAACAGCAGGGAGTACCGCCATTGATGACCGTTTTGAAAGCCCCCTGTTTACCGATGCTACCAGATCCTTCATTACCCCTGTATCAGACATCTGGCTGCTCAGCCATATAACCTGAAAAATAATCAGCATAAGAAAAAGCGTGTTAGGCGAAAGGGCCTTGTTTACAGCTATCGCAGCCATAGCGCCGGGTCCGTTGCCTGAAATAAAACCGAGAAAAACAGTTCCACAGGCAACGGCAAGATACAGTTTATCAGTAATCCTGTTTATAACCAGTATAAAGGCCAGCGAAAGTAAAACTTTTATAATATAGGGTATTGATAATAGATACTCCATTGTTCTCCTTCATTAATTCTAATCATAAGATGAATCTAACAAAAATTTAACAGGCAGAATATGGTCAAGCATTTATTAAATAAACAATATAAGATTTACAGAATCGTAACACCTGGAGCAGTTTGGAGAATTCCAATGAAATGCCTGTTACCCTGCAGTTTCCATCACGAAAAGAAAAGACCGTTTATCACTTCCTCCCGACCTGACTCACTGTACTATCTCTTCAGCTCCCACGTTATATGTAGGAGGGGGAGAGAAGTACTTCACTCTCTTTGAATGGGCTTCTATATCCTGAGCGGACAGAGGCTGATTATATATAGATATTTCGGCAATTGTTCCATAGAATGAATTTGTAACAGGAGAATCATACGCACCAATTTGAACATCTGAGGTGCTTATTCTTATTAATTGAGCCCAGCCTGTTGAATTCCCTGCTGAACCGTTTATATAGAAGCGTTTATTTGTTCCATCTGATGTTACCGCAACATGGTACCATGTGTCAGAGCTTATAGCACCACCATCAAGTGAGTTCAGAGTCGCAATTGTCCCAAGATAAGTGGTAAGGAAATAAATACGTCCGGCTTCAATTGAAAGCGCAAAACTTCTTAAACCATCAACCTCCTCCCATTTTGAAATAACATACTGAGTTGTTGTGACATCACTTCCGGTTTTAATCCAGCATTCTAACGTTATTTTTTCTATATCCAGAGTGTCATCATCTGAAACCGTAACATAATCCCCGGACCCGTCAAATGAAAGGGAATCTCCTGTTGAGAAGCTTACATCACTCCTGTCATACCACCCCCCTCCATCCGAGCCGACCCAGGTGGCCCCTGTTATTGTTCCGGTGTTGCTGTTTGCAGATGAATCATTTACTGATGAGCCTGAACCCTCATCCATATGCCACCGCGCAACAAGGTTCGGGGTATCAAAATTTTTTATAAAAGTTCCGTCAAAACTTGATGCAGCAGCCACGCCTGCGTTACCGTAATAGACATATATTGTTGTCTCCGCTCCTGCCGGGAGGGTCGGAACCTTTACCCAAACTGAACCTGTTTCCCCCCCCTGGTCCCACGATTCTATCCAGTAATTAAGGGACGTTCCATTATAACTGAAACGCAGATCCTTCCCTGTTGAATCCGCATTGCTGAAAGAAAAATTAGTGTTAGTAAAACTTATATTTACCTGATAACCGGTTAGGGTGGAGGAGCTGTTTTCCTGGATCGCAACAGGTCTCCTGTAACTCCAGGCTGTCCAGTCAATAAACGACGACTCACTGTCGAGTATTTCCAGCCCCTCCCCGCAATATATTAAAATAACAGCAAGTACGGAAACTGTCAGAATATTGACCGGTTTTATTATCCACTTTTTCATATTAAGGTCTCTTCCGATCTTAAAGACTTTGATTAAGATACTGATATTTTCCGTAAAATACAAATATTAGGATTGCCCCGGAATTTGATGCTGAGGAGATAAAAAATAAACCGTTCGTTTGCAGCAGCATAATCTGAAAATTAGCAGAATAAAACAATTCAGTTAATTCACGTTAAAAAACAATATAGTACCGTGAAGTTTAAAAAATCGACATCAGATTGAATGATTTATTTTAAAGAAACATATTCTATCGGAACTTCTATTACTATCCGGTAAAAGCTGACAGAATAATTACTATAACAGAAAGAACCAGAGAAGCAAAAGCTGTCTTATTACCCTTTTCAGGCATATAAAGCCACAATCTCATAGGGAGATAAAACATCCAGATGAATAAAATTTTATAAAACAATAAAAAATACCAGGCCGGTTCACTTATGCCTGTTACTTCAAATGTCAGTGCGGAACAGAGAAAAAAACCAGCTTTCTTAAAAGTCAGATTGAAAAAAGCAAAAGCAAATATAAAGATTAAAAAAACCGCAGGCCTGATACAGGGAGTATTATTCTGAAATGCTTTAATATCTTCTTTAGCAATTATCCGGATCGTAAAAATTGAAAGGCAGGGGGCAATAATAAAAAATGCCAGCACCAGGTACTCATTGCCCCTGAAACCGGATGCTATAAAAAAAACAGCCATCCCTATCGGCAGATAAATAAGACCCGCAATATGGCTTAATATTATCCAGAAACTTAAAGAGGGATGTTCGTTCTTAAAGCTGTTATACGATTCAGATACTCCGGGATTTTTTCTTATAAAATATACTGCAGAGGAATACAGGATAAATGATGCGGTTGTCAGAATAAGAAATATATTGCAGTTTTTTTCCTCATAAAGATTATTAAGGAAAAAAGATACTGTATAATCAGTTACAACATAAAGAATATCAGCCATATACGTTATCATAAAACATCCAGCCTGTTAGTATCTACTCTGCCTTTTATTGAATTAAATTCAACGTTTAAAACATTTTACACCCCTCATGTGAGGAAAAAGAGGATTGTTAATTAAGGCAAAACTTTTGACTCCAAAATAGACCCTTTTTAATTTTTAATATCTTTATAACACCGCAAAACAAGCTATATACTGCTTAAATTAATCATTTGACTTTTTTCATTTTTCAAGCAATAATTCTAATATAAATTAGAATCAGCATTAAACACTGGGTATAACCGGAAATGAAATATAATGCATGAGATTACTGACTGTTTTAACATCTTTCTCATCCCTCCGATCCTGTTTTTAATAACAGGTGTTACACTCGGTGTATTCTCATTGATAAAAGGGAAACGCAATTATGAAAATATTCTCTTTGCCCTGACATGCTTCTGGTTTTCCCTTATAATGCCTGCCTTTATAGCCCACCATCTTTTTAAAGGGGACATTGAACTGATCATGAAAATAGAGCGTTCTATACATTTTTTTTATGTATACGGACCGCCAATATTAATACTCTTCGTACACTCACTGGTAAATAAAAAAAACAGAATAATTGAAGCAGGTGCTTTTGCCATAAGTTTCATTATTTCCCTTTCGGTTTTTACAAATTATTATTTTTACGGCTTATGGGAATTCCGCTGGGGCTATATAGCCAAGGGGGGAATTTTTTTTCACATATTCGGCCTGTGGGCGATATGCGCCATAATATACTCCCTTGTTTTATCTGTTAAAAAACTGAAAACCAATATTGATGACCATGCGCGCATGAAGATCAAATATATAATGTTTGCCATTTTATCAATAGGAATTCTCACTCTGGGCAACATGGCTGCTCTCAACGGGATTGACTTTTATCCTCCTGGAAACTTTGCATTTATACCTATCATTTTTATGGCATGGGGCATATACAGGCACGATGTTATAAAAATTAACCTTTACGCTAAGAAAAGGATTATCGGAGTATTGATTAAAACATTAGTAGTAACCACTCTTCTCGCGGCTATACCGGTGACCTTTTGTGCAATTGACAAATACACACTGGACCATATAATAAGCAGAACCATACCTTACGGTCTTCCCCCTTTATTTTCATTCGTCTGTTCTATATTTTTATCTTTTCTTTCAATAAAGCTGGGGGAAAACCGCAAAGACTCAATAATATTCAGTGTCTTTATTCTCGTTTACGCCTTATTGAGCCTTGATATTTATCTCAACTGTATAATAACTATCCCGGAAAACGGCCTACGCGTAAGCAGGCTTAGTCACATCTTTGTGGTATTTCTTAATCCTTTATCCATGCATCTCATACGGGAGGTAACCAACCGGAATTCTGAAAAATTTTTATTAACCGGAAATTATTTTTTCTCTATTCTGCTGATGCTCTTTACCCAGTCAGACTGGTACCTTAAGGGAATGAATCAATACTCATGGGGACAATTTGCTAAAAACGGAGTGCTGTTTGACATTATGAGTATTGTTTCATTCCTGACTATTATTTATAACATTATAATTCTCACAGATGCGTACAGGAAAAGCAGGCAGACGTTTTACCGACAGAGATTTTTTTTCCTTCTTACAGGCACAGCAATAATGGCCGCGATTTCCCTTGGCGATATTCCGGCTATGAACGGTTATGATATTTATCCCTCCGGAAATTTTATTTTTATTCCATCAACCATGTTTGCCATAGCGCTTTTCCGGTATAACTTCAATGAGTTATTACGGCTGACAGGTCTGTTTCTCTATTACGGTTTTCTTGCTGCTGGAGTGTCGGCTTCAGTCTATTTCATAACTGCAATAGAATCTGAAAAGAACCAACCACTATACGCTCTGATTGCCGTATCCGGAATTCTTCTATTTACAGTTTTTCTCAGAACTCTGCGAAAGACTCTAAATAATAAAAATGAGAATAAATTAAAAACTTCTTTCGAAAAACTTAACATAAAACTTTCAAGAGCAAGAAGCATAGATGAACTGACCGATTATATCTCAAATTCCTTTTTTACTGATCTCTCCTCCGGCCACTGTGCTGTATTAATATACGACAAAGAAAAAAAGCAATATACCGGCCAAAACAGAACAAACACGATAAGTGATTTTATCCAGAGAAAGCCTGGAACAGATTGCTCTTCAGAAATCGTAATTGATGAAATGCACCCCCTCCTTAACTATATAGAGACAACCTATTCCCCCATAAAACCGGAAGAAATAGAATTAGTAATATTTAACAGAAATCTTGTTATCGATATAAAAGATCCGCTGAGAAAGGCCGAGAGAGTACTCCCTGTATTTTTTGAAAACCGGCTGTCCGCAATAATACTTCTGGGGATCAAAACTAACGGCTCCCTTTACTCAAAAAATGAAAATGAATTTCTTTACCAGCTTGGAATCATTCTCGGCCCTCATATAGAAAATACCATGATCCTTCAGGGCCTTGAAGAAACATTAAAAAAACGAACAGAGGAGCTGCGGCGTTCAGAAGAAAAATACAGCACAATTCTCAATACTAATAATGTCGGTTTCTTTGAATTCGACCTGGAAGGAAACATTACATCATGCAATGATGTTTTCCTGTCTTATACAGGATATACAAAAGATGAAGCTCTGAATATGAATTTTTCACAGTTTATTAATCCTGAAATTTACGATAAAACCTTTGCCATCTATCATCAGGTTTTTAAAAAAGAAATTTCAATAGGCTCAATTGAACACGAGGTAATAAGGAAGGATGGTTTTACAGGTTATGTAGAAACTACCATCTCCCGAATGACAGACGAGAATGGAAAAATAACCGGCTTCCGTACTATAGCAATTGATATAGGGAAAAGAAAACTCGCTGAAGCAGCCCTGCTTGAAAATGAAAGCAAATATCGTCATTTTATAGAAAACACAAATGAGATGGTTTTCAAAGCTGACTGGAAGGGAAACTTTATTTATTCAAACCCCGCATTCCAGAAAAAATTCGGATATACATTTGAAGAAATAAACAACCTGAATTATTTAAATCTTGTCCCTCCCGAAAACCGTGAAAGTGAATCCGCCTATTACATGGAATATATAAATAAAAGGCTCGAAGAATCACACCGGGAACTCCCCGCTATGACCAAATCGGGAAAAATATTGTGGGTAGAACTGAACGTGAAATCGCTCAAAGATACAAAAGGGCGGGTTTATGAATTCGATTGCATTGTACACGACATTACTGAAAGAAAAGCTGCTGAAGACGCATTGAGGGAAAGTGAAAAGCACTACCAGCAGCTTATGGAAAACGTCAATGATTGCGTTTTCATCTGCAAACATGACGGGCATTTCAAATATATAAATCAGGCTGTTACCAGACTGACAGGCATATCTAATGAAGAATTAACCGGAAAACACTTTCTCTCTATTGTACACCCGGACTACCGCGAGCAGATGATAAATTTTTTCCAAAACCAGATTAATGAGAACATTGAAGTTACTTATTACGAATTTCCATTAATAATAAAAAACCACGGCCTCATCTGGGTAGCCCAGACTGTTCGCATGATTAAAAATAACGAAGGGGAAATTGAATTTTACGGAGTCACCCGGGATATCTCCTCGCGTAAAAAAGAAGAAGATGCCCGTCGCGATCTTGAAGAGGCTAAAGACCGTTTCTTTTCCAATATTTCCCATGAAATCCGAACACCCCTTACACTTATGCTCGGGCCGATTGAGTCCGTTCTAAGGGGAGATTATGACAATGAAATAGATAATGAATTTTTCCGGATTCTTCACCGGAACACAACCAGTCTCCTCAAACTGGTAAACAACCTTCTTGATTTCTCGAAAATTACAGAAGGGAAAATGCTGTTACGGGTGCAGGAGGGGGATATTGTACAGTTCGCCAGACATTATCTGTCTACTCTGGAACTTGCAGGAAAAACCAGACATATTAACCTGGAACTGAACAGCTCTTCAGAATCAATCATGCTGTACTTTGACCCTGAAAAAATGGACAAGGTTTTCATGAACCTTCTGTCAAATGCACTTAAGTTTACAGAACAGGATGGGACAATTTCAATCACCCTTGAGGAATCCCCTGAGCAGTGCCGCATCATGATTGCTGATACAGGAGAGGGAATACCTGAAAAAAACATCAATACTATATTTGACCGTTTCAGCCAGTCAGATTCATCCTCAACAAGAAAATATGAGGGTACAGGCATAGGACTGGCTCTTGTTAAAGAACTCGTTGAACTTCACGGGGGAACAATTGAAGTTGAAAGCAGGTATATTGACAGATTTTATAATGATCATGGCACTGTTTTCACATTGTCGTTTCCTGTAGGCATGGATCACTTCCGGAAAAGGCCGAACATTGTATTTTCTGAAAAGACTGAACTTGGAGACTTTGTCAGAGATTACAGATTAATCGACACTTACGAATCAGAGGAATCCGAACTAATCAATTCCGAATCACGCATGCCTCCCCGGGATACAACTGCTCATCCGCATGAAAAAGAAAAAACAATTCTTGTTGTTGATGACAATAAAGATATGCGCAACTTTCTGAAAATTCTCCTCCAGAAATACTATAATGTAATATTTGCTGAAAATGGAGAAAGAGGGCTTGAGTCTGCCAGGTATCTCCGCCCCGATCTAATTGTTACAGATGTCATGATGCCTGTTATGAACGGCTTTGACATGACGTCTATAATTAAAACAGACGCTCACCTGAGATCAACACCGGTAATTATGCTCACCGCAGATACCGATCTTATGAACAAGGTGTCAGGTCTTGAAAACGGTGCAGATGATTACCTTCATAAGCCCTTTAATTCACTGGAGCTCCTGACACGCATTTCCTCACTGCTGAAAAATTATGAAAATCAGCAGATAATCAGCCGTCGTAACGCTGACATAGAGAGCGAGCTGGAAATAGCACGTATGCTTCAGAAACGCCTGCTCCCATCCTCGATGCCCGAAATATCAGGATACCATGAGCACGCTATTTACATCCCTATGGATAAAGTCGGAGGGGACTTTTACAATATAGATGAACACGAGGGTTACCTGAATGTTTTTATTGCCGATGTATCAGGACACGGACTGCCGGGCGCATTTCTGGCAACTATAACGAAAATTGCACTTGATCATATCACAGAGCAAAAGGGTGCAGGCAAAGTTCTTTGCCTGCTCAATGATGTCATCCTGCAACACACTGTCAGAAGTAATTTTGTAACCGCTTTTTTCGCCTCTATTGATACAAAAACCAATGTCATGCAATATGCATCTGCCGGGCATCCTGCTTCAATTGTTTACCGGCGTAAAGATGATGAATTCATTGAACTTCAAACAAAAGGTACACCTCTCGGACTTTTCCATGATACAAAAATAGAAGAGGATACAGTACAGCTTGCATCAGGGGACCGTATAATCTTCTATACTGACGGGATTACGGAATGCGCGAATGAATCAAACGAACAGTTCGGAGAAGATCGCTTTAAAAAAATGATAAAAAAATATTCAAATAATTCGTCAGAAACTTTTTCAGACGAGCTTTTGAAAGAACTTAAAATTTTTTGCGGAAGCTGCAACTACGATGATGATATTACGATGGTGGTAATCGACGTGCTGTAATTGACTGAACTTCATACAGTGAAAAGCCTGCGGGGCTTTTCTTTATATATTCTTTGTTATACTTCGCCTGTCCACTAATCTGAGAACCAGAAGCATAATAACTGTTATTACAGAAAGCATTATGGAAAAAACCGCCGCCCTGATAAATTCACCTTCAAATACCGAGTTATAGATAGCAAGAGAAAGAGTTTCAGTCCGGCCTATTATATTACCACCGAGCATGAGGCTGATGCCGACCTCCCCTATAGATCTTCCAAAGGCAAGGAGAAGCCCTGCCATGATCCCATTTCTTATATCAGGCAGAACTACTTTCAGCATTGTTTCGAAACGTGTTTTACCAAGGGTAGCCGCAGCCTCGACCAATGAATTATCCATTTGCTCTCGCGCCGCCTGAACACTTTTTACCATAAACGGCAGGCCGACCATATAAACAGCTGCAAGCACGCCCCAGAAAGTAAATATTATTTTAAAGCCGAACAAATCGAGAAGGAAATGCCCGATGATTCCGTTTTTCCCGAAAAGAAGCAAAAGAAAGAAACCAAGGGCCAGGGGAGGAAAAATCATCGGCAGTGCTGTAATTATTTCCACAACATTCTTTACCGGATTTTTTTCCCCTGCAAGATAAAGGCCAAGGGGAACGCCTGTTAAAAGCTGCAAAAGCAGCGACAGAACTGTCACCTTTAATGTAAGCCATATTGCCGGATGGGCTAGATACTCATTTATAAATATCTCTAAACTCATTTAAGGCCGTATTTCCTGAAGATTTTTTTCGCTTTTCCAGTACCAAGGTAATTTACGAACTTTAGAGTTTCAGGCTTATTTTCATGACCCTCAACAACTCCTGCAACAATCAGTATCTCAGTATATCGATCCTCCGGAATTATAATATACCCTCCCAGCCTGTGTTTATTAGCCTGTGCTTCTGTAAGATTAATGAAACCCGCATCAGCCTCGCCTGTAAGAAGATATGATACTACCTGGGGTACTGTTGCAACCCTTGTTATTTTATCAGCAAGTTTTTCAGTATAGCCGTAAGACTCCAGGGCCTCAGTGCCCGCAATCCCGTAAATGGCCTTTTTATTCTCAGGAATAAACAGTGTTTTTATCCGTTCTGTCGCAATATCCTCCGGTCTTTTCAGGCTGATCCCCTTCCGGTACGCAAGAACAAGCATACCTTTTCCTATGGACTTATATGACCTGAACTTTACCGTGGAACCCAGAACAGAAAGAAATTTTTTGTCCCCGATAATACATGTGATTTCCCCGGTCTGTTTAGCCTGGCTGGCAACCATCTGTATGTTTCCAAAAGCCGCATCTGTTTTTATCCCTGTTTCTTTTTGAAAAGACTTCATTACCTCACTTACCGGCTTCTTATATCCCGCTGCCGAGGCAATCATTAAATCTCCGGCGGAAAGAACTGTTGCGCTCAACAGGAAAACAGAGACAGACAGAACCCTTAGCGAATTAAATAGATAATTATTTCTCATTTAATAAACCTTCCTCAATCTTTTGAATTTATTTTCTGAATAATAGGATTAAAGGCCTTGGACATTATCATAGCCCTGTCTCCGGGTAAAAATGATTCCTCCCGGTTGTTGCACACCGCTATTTTTACCGGAGAATTACCGACCATGAGAGTCAATACATCCACTACATCCTCTTTTTCGACCTTCAGAACCTCCGCGACAAACTGGAGTTTACCGCTTATTTTACTCCTGCTGAAAATATCATAGGGATTACCGTCATCCTTGACCGTGCCGTTCTGAAATGTTATAACGCGATTGCACAGTTTGAATACTTCAGGAAGATCATGGCTTACAAGTATTGTTGTAATTTCCCACCGCCTGTGCACGGCCAGGATCTCATCCTGCAGCGAACTTCTCATTTCCATGTCAAGCGCTGAGAGAGGTTCATCCAGAAGCAGCAGATCAGGCTTGCGAGCCAGAGCCCGTGCCAGCGCCACTCTCTGCTTCTGGCCCCCGGAAAGAACAGCCGGCATTCGATGCTGGAGCGTTGAAAGACCGAAAATCTCAAGCAGTTCATCAATATTTTTTCTATCCGGCTTCGGTTGTGCGAACTTCAGATTTTCCCGCACACTCATATTGGGGAACAGCGCGTAATCCTGAAAAACAAATCCGACCCTGCGTTCGCGAGGAGCCAGATTAATACCTCTCGCCGAATCAAACCACGTTTCACCGCTGACTTTCACGAAGCCCTCGTCAGCATTAGTAAGGCCCGCAATTACGCGAAGCATGGTAGTCTTGCCCGCACCGGACGGCCCGTAAAAGGAAATTATTTCACCGCTGTTTATCTGAATGGCAGCATTGAATAAAAATTCTCCGGTTGAAGTGAAAAGCTTCTTTTTAACTGATAATTCAATCTGCATCTTCCTCTCCATCCGGCTCTTTTAACATAACTTCATTTGTTTTAATAAAAGCTGTAACCCGGTCTCCCGCTTCCAGTTTAAGTCTTTTTACTGATCTTTCAGTAATGAGAGAAGTCAGAGGCTTTCCATTAAATGAAAGTTTTACAAGGGTGAATATTTCACCATAAACAAAACCTTCAATAATGCAATTAAGCTGATTGCTGAGGCTTATGTCTCCATCCGTAATCTTTCCAATTGAAACCTCAGATTCATTGAAAATAAGTTCAATAATTTTTGACATCTGAAGATAATGAACTTTTTCCGGAGTACCGATAGTAACGGCAGTCATGCGAGTCCCGTTGACATCAATATCCACCAGCGTCATATTACCTGATGTTTTTAACGCTGTTATTTTCCCGCTTAATCTGTTCATAAAGCATGATTCATATTATAAAAAAATTATTATACCCGAACATTTTTATCAAATACCCTGACACTGCATTAAACCAGCATGACCCCATCTTAACATTTTACCTGCCGGAGGAATCCGGATTTAAAATCCGGATATTGAACCTTTAATATTTATTCTGCCTTTTTTGGCATAAAATATAAAACATTTAAAAATTTCAATTATTTTTCTATTGCTGTACTTCGACAGCTCAGTGTTCATACAGAAAATTTAATTCGACCGCCTTGAAATTCCGGAAGAAACAGAGGTTAATCAATATTGACAAAAAACAATTTTCCTGTATGATATAAAGCTGTACAGTTAATCCTCTTTCATAAAAACTGTATCTACAGGAATTTTTTAATTTCAAAAACTATCAAAAACCATTTCAGGAAAAAATATGAAAAAAATAAACCCTGACGACTTCGGGCTTCACAGATCAACAGAACTCGTGCAGGCCGATAATAAAAAATATTATCTCATTATAAACCGTAAAAGCAGATTTATACAGAAGGACGCTGAAAAAACTTTTGAAAAAATTGAAAAGATAAAATCAATTAAACCGGGTGTTGAGGTAGCCCTGAAAATATCAGGCCCATTATGCAGCAAGGCGAAAGCTTTTCTTGAAGAGCGAGGGATAGAAGTAATCCGAAATATTCCATTTACAAAAAATAATTCATAATTGTCTCGTTAAATTGATCATTACTGAACCTGTCACAGAAAAAATCTCTGCAACTTGTAGGCCTCTCTGAATAGATAGTGCATCGCCCGTCTTTCCCGAAATATGGACATACCGAAAGAGTTACCCCGTTATCAAATACCATCTTCACCTGCTCCCCGGTCAGTGGATATCTCGCACAGCAGACATATATTTTTTCCTCAATAGGGCAATTTTCGCATATAGACATCACTTATACTCCTTTTAATACAATTGAAGATTGAGTGGAAGATTAATCAAGGATTTTTAATTTAGCATATTACATGCCAAACGAAATTAATTAACTTTATTCTAATTGCCCCGCAGGGATTTGATTATACAGAAAACCAACCGGCTGCGTATATAATGCAGCAAATTTTACTTTATAACAACCGTTATTCTCTGTCCGTAACAATATCTCTTTTTTTAAACTTAATTAAAAATTTTTGAATTAATTTTTTCTACGAGTATATTGGATATACTGAACCACTTCATATCAGGAAAATCCAAAAGGAACAGATATGAAAAATAAACCCGGCACAATACTTACATTATTTATAATAACAGTAACCATTACACTTATGTCATGCAATACCAGACGCAAGATGATAATTCCGGAACATGCAAAAACTGTTATATCTGTCATGAAATTCGAAGACCGTTCTATAAACACAAATCAATATAACCCCTGGCGTATGGGAATACCGGATATGATAATGGAATCTCTTTCAATTGTCCCTTTCTTCAGGGTTATTTCCAGAGATTATTTAATAAACAGAGTTTTAAAGGAACAGGAATTCCAGCTGCTCGGTGCTACTGATCCAACCAGTGCCGTAAAAATGGGGAACATGTTGAATGCTCAATATATGGTAATAGGTTCATTTTCTGTATTCAAAAAGACTCTATTCATAAACGCGAAAGTTCTTTCTGTTAAAACAGGAGAAATCAAATATCAAACCTCTGCCAAAGGTCTTGTTGACAGCTTTTACACGCTTCAGAATCAGATAGCGCTGGATATTACAAAAGGGCTTCAGGTTGCTCTTACAAAAGAGACCGAACAGAAAGTTCTGTCAAGATATGACACGAAAATCGTCAACGCCTCTCTGGCTAATTATAAAGGAGAAGGACAAATTGAAAACATAGCGGTATTAAAATCTGTTAAAGCAGAGGAAGGAAGTCTCCGGAAAATTAATGAGCTCAAAAAAGAAGCAAAAATTAATTTTAAAAAAGCCCTTAAATACGACGCCAAATACCGGAAAGCAAAAGAAAATTTAGGGAAAATGGGCCTTGGTATACCCATGACCCTCTGAGTTTATCTTAATTTTATATTAATGTAACCTGTACCAAAGGAGGATAATATGAAAAAAGTATTAAATTTAATTATACTGCTTCTTCTCCTTCTTACAACATCAGCAGGCATAGCAGGCACGATCTCGGTGGGGGTAAAGGGGTGGTATGCATACTGGGACGGAGTCCCCGATAGCTTATCTAAAATAGTTGATGATGATGTTGACGAAGGAATAGAAGAGGCTTTGAGTGGAGCGGGCACTGTTGACAGCAACACCGAAAGTTCAAAAGATACAGGAAAAGGATTTCTGACAGGGCCTGTCCTGGCATATCAGTCAGATGATCGCCTGTGGTCCCTTAGCCTGGCTCTTATGTATTTCAGTTCTTTTAAATATTCCACAACATCAGAGGGTACTATTACAATAGGCCCCCCTACTAATCAAAATGGAGAACATCATCTCGATTACTCAATAGACTTAAAACGACGGGAAATTGATATAGCTCTTTCAAGATCCGTAAGTGCCCGGGCAAAGGTATTTGCCGGATACAAATACCAGAGTCTTGAACATAACCTGAGTGTGACAGGACCGATATATATATCGGGAGTTCCGGTGGGTGATGTAGATACAGACACTGAAATAAAAATTACATCTCACATCCCCACTGCCGGTGCTGGTTATGTTTTCCCTGTGTCGGAATCAATTTTTCTCGGTTTACAGGCAGGGGTAATCTATATAATCCCTGAATACACCACGGAAACAACAGACAACATTTCAGGGGAAAAATCAGATCATTCAGCAACTCTGGATAAAACTTTCGGAATAAACCTGGAAGCTGCAGCTTCATTTTTATTCATGGAGAATTTAATATTTCAGGCAGGTTACAGGTACCAGGGAATGAGAGTAAAACATACAGCATCAGATGAAGATGATTCAATTGATGTCTGGGACAGCTTTCAGGGTGTCACCTTTTCAGCTCTCTATCTTTTCAATCCCTGAAAATACATAAAATACCCGAAGGTTAATACTTCGGGTATTTTTAACAGGCTTTTTAATATATTTCCGGTACAACTTATAACATTATAAAAATAATTTATTCAATTCTTTCCCATATTCTTATCAGTCTGTTTTTTACAATATTTTCAGATGCAGTAGGTACAACCCTCGAGGCACTAAAGTACTGATTGTAAAGATTCCAATACCATCCGGAACTATCCATGCCTCCCCCTGCACCAGCACTAGTCCTGTAAAATGCTCCGGAAACACTTGTTCCATTATATCCTCTTCCCTCTGCCAACCAGCCCAGATATCCGGAAACATTTCTAACTGCATCTCCCTGAATACCGTTGGTTCTTGGTGTGTAAACATCCGAAGTTCCCGCGTTCCTTATTTCCTCATCAGCAGTTCCACCCTCTGTTCTGAAAAAGACTCCCTCTTCCTTGAAGATGATTTCCCATGTCCCGCCAAATTTTGTTTCAGGTTCTTCAGCAGTATTCCATGAACCGTCAGTCTGGGGGAACTGAATATATCTGGAACCTACAGGATAAAATTTCTCCAATGCAATATTATCGATCTTTTCATATAACTCAGTAAAATTAGCATTAACATCACCGGCTGAAATTATCTCTCCGTCAGTAAACAAAACCTGGGCCGCATATAAAAAAATAGATGATAAAACAATTGTACAAAAAATGCCTATAGTCATATTAATCTTAGAAAAGGCTTTGCTGAGAGATATTCCGCTACGTTCCTGTCTTTTTAAATTATTTAATTCCTGCTTTAAGTGTTCCAATTCCATTAATATTTTTTCATTATCCATAAAATAAAAATCTCCTCTTTTCATTTATTAACAATTTCTTTCAATCATTCACCCCATTTATCTTTGCCCCAGACAGCTTCCCCCCATTTTGCGGTGCTGCCTTCTTCACTGTCTTCAACTGTTTCACAAGCACTGAACAAAAGAAGGATTATAAACAAAGCCAAAATTAATGGCGAAAGAGACCTGGGAATTACTAATCTGCTCATACATTAGCTCCTGCTTAAAAAATAAAACATTATTATAGATAAAAATCATTTTATGTCAAACAAAAAACTCTTTAAAGGGGACTCGAGACCAATAAACCTCTTTATATGCATAAATAATGTCAGAACTAATAATATTTTATTTTTATTACTATATAAATAATACACCCGTAACCAGCCCGTGCAGCAGGCGCTATTATAATATTTACCAGGATGGATGCCAGAGGCTGACAGAACTGAAGTATTAAGATATACCCTCTGCCTGCGGATTAATGTTCAATACCGCCGGGTGGTTTCACTATATAGCCATAAAAGAGAATCAAATCTTATCTATATATAAAAAGATAAAACAGGGCGCCCCGTTTTAAGTGCATGCGAAAGCTCCCCTTTTTACAACTGTCCTCCCCCTGCTGTTATAAACATCGAACTCTATTTCATCCTCCCCGTTCAACTCAATTCTTGAACCCACCAGTGTCAGTGTATCACCCGGGATTACAGGGTATGCGAACCTCGCTGAGACGAACTTCATCCTGGCAGGGTCTCTCTCGGCTGCGTAATCGACTAATGAATTGGCACACATCGCTATTACACATACGCCGTGAAGAATTGTTCCGGGAAGCCCCGCCAGACGCGCGAAAAATTCACTTGTGTGGATAGGGTTAGTATCCTTCGAAACTTTCGCGTATTTTTTCTGCTGCCCCCTGAAAGTCCGTATCAGCAGTTTTATATCTCCCCCCCTCAGTTTTTTCCCCTTCTTTCTCTTTGGAGAGGGGCCGCCTCCTTCAATGTCAATTTTTTTCCTGTTCCTTACCATTAATCCCGTATCAGATTCAAGTATAAGCCTGTCAGACTTAAAACCGCTGGTCCTGATCAGGAGCATCTCCCCTGCCGGAGTCCCAATGATATCAGCAATTTTAACCTCAACCTGGAAATTTTCACCGAGTGAAATAGGCTCATAACATTTCAGACTCTGCTGGCCGTGCACCATGCGAAGCAGGTCCATCCCCAGATCCCTGTGGGTTATAACTTTTTTAAAAAGAGGATATAGCCTCCTGGAAAAGAAAAAAGGAGGCACCTGAGATCCGTACCTTGAAATATCATCCCCCGTGGCCTCAACGTAAGCCCTCACCTCTCTCATTGTAAAGTGACCGAAATTCTCTTTTATTGTATATCCGATCATATTCCTGTTCATCCCGGGAGAATTATAGTTTTTTGCCATTGCCCTGAATATTGACAGATTATCAAGTATCATGCACTCCCTCCATTATCCCCTGTCCCATGAACCATTTGCCCGGAGCTCATCAATTATTCCAACGGCCATCTCTTTTAAAACCATATAGTCCACCTTCGCAACCCTGTTAAGGGGCATCTTCCCCGGTTCAAGGATTACAGCATGTGACGGCCTTGAATATGACGAAATATCCTCACATGATGCGTAAACATCCTCAGGCGTCAGGGCCACGCCTGAAGCCGGTTCAACAAAAACCATGATAGCCTCAATGTATATATCATGAGGAGCACCCACGCAGGCTATATTAACTGTTTTACCATCAAGTTTTTCAGATATATGGTTGATGACATCCTGGGGATAGACCTGGTAACCCTTCGGCTTGATTACAAACTTCGCCCTTCCAACAAAATGCAGCCCTTCCGAATCATAAAATCCCAGGTCTCCTGTATAGCACACCCCGTCTGATGAAAGCGTCTTTGCGGTATTAATCGGATCATCGTAGTAACCTAGGAAAACCTGCGGCCCCTCAAAACATATCTCGCCAATCTCTCCCTCTTTGAGAGCTTTCCCGGCTGTGCCGTCAGAATTCATAGGCTCCCTTATAGTAAGCGGGGCCAGCTTCATGTCGTACCCTATACTTCGTGCAATATCCTCAACTGTGGCATCAACATCAGTATACGTGCAGAAACCGGCTGTCTCTGTGAGCCCCAGGCCTGTTCCTATCTGAGGAGCCATTTCCTGCATCTTTTTCAAAAACTCAACAGGCACTGCCTGCCCGCCGTAAAGGATAAACCTTAATGATGAGAGATCAAAGGAGCTGTAATTAGGAAGCGCCCACTCAAGATTAAAAAGCGCCGGGATCTGCCCGATCACCGTTACCCTGTAGTCCTGTATCGCCTGCAGGCTCTTTTCAGGATTAAAGACATGCAGTATAACACTGGTTCCCCCGCTGTAGATTGTAGTGGCAAGCTGCTCGGTAACACATCCCACATGTGAAGGGGGGAGATTCACGAGCATCGAATCCTCCTCGGTAAGACCGAAACCGACACCAAGACCTATATTCTGTATAAGGATATTATTATGGCATAGAAGTGCGGGTTTTGGCGAACCGGTTGAGCCAGTGGTGAATATTATAAGGCAGGCATCCCTCTTTCCTACAAGGGCCCTTGCTTTTTTTACTGAGCCTGTGAAAATACTTTTAATAAAGACCTTCTTAATGTCCTTAACGTACTCTGAAATTCCCACAGCGCCATCTATTACGAGGTCCGGTTCCTTCTGAAACTGAACCCATGTCTTCACATAGGGAGAACCTTTCATAACCTCTGAAATTATCGGCCGGAAATCTGCCAGGGGGGTTTTACCCAGGAAAAAATACGCCTTCGGTTTTATTTTATCAAAACAGTACTGTATCTCTGAAGCTTTAAGTCGAAGGTCAAGTGGAGCGGCAATGATCCCTGTCCTGTAGCAGGCATAGAGCAGGTAAATATGCTCTTTTAAAAGCGGCAGGGAAGTGGCTATTATATCCCCTTTTTTAAGTCCCATTGACAGGAGCTTTGCAGAGAAGGCATTTACCGAGGTATTGAACTGTTTCCAGGTAATCTTCTCCCCTGTATCGAATTCTATTATTGCGTATTTCTTTTTCCTTGAACCTGCGTATTTCTCCACATAGTCCGCCATGTTATCAAGAAGCTCTCTGTTTTGTTTTGCAGCCTCCTGTTCCCTGGTTTCATTCATAATACACCTCCATTTTTTTAATTTATAAATTATGTTCTTTCGTCTGAAACACCTCTCATTTATTCTGAACCGTGTTCGGCAATTAAAACATAACACCCGTTATTATAAATATCAAAAAAAAACGGATAGTTTCTGAGCCCCTCTGTATAAAAGAAATCCCCCATTGAGATCAGGGAATAGTTTGAAGATAAATCGATTCAGAATATACTTTTGAGTATGCAGCAGTAATCGTGGATAATCCGGAAACAGCGTTCTCCTGTAAGTCTAATTAAAACATTTTAAACCGGTATTCAGGAAAACATATTATCTCAGGTCACATTAATGGCTGGAATTATTGTTATATTTGAGGGAACCTGCAGACATTTCCATTTATGATATAAAGTAATTGTATATAAGGTTTATTTTCTATTCATCCGGATCTATGCAGTGTCCATGTTTACCTTCAATACCCCTGTAGAAATCGAGAATAAGTTTCATGTCAGCATTAAAATCTCCCGATGGTATTATTTCAGGACCGATACCGGCAGTTTTATTTTTATAATCAAGAAAACCGAATACTATGGGCACACCGGCTTTAAGGGCAATATAATAAAAACCTGTTTTCCACTTCTTTACTTTCTTACGTGTTCCTTCAGGAGCAAGAGCTATTACAAGACTGTCAAATCTCTGAAAAAACTCCGCGGCAGCTTCAACAGTGTTGCTTTTTTTTGACCTGTCTATAGGTATTCCCCCCATCCACTTCATCAGGTTATTAAAGGGGAACCTGAATATTGACTTTTTCCCGAACCAGCGGATCTCTTTCCTGTATGCAAAAACAGCCATGAATGTAATGGCCATATCCCAGTTGCTTGTATGAGGGGCTCCGATGAGAACAAACTTTTTATGTGATGGAAATTCACCTGAAAGTTTCCAGCCGGTTATTTTTAATAAGACAACTGAAATATAATACAAAATTCCCGTTACCAGAGGTGTACTGAATATAACATATTTTAATTTCATCCGCTGCAGCCCCTTTTAAAATTAATTATATGTCCGCAAAATTTAACTTTTGTTAATTTTTAAATTACATATCGGCTTAATACCGCCATCCTGGCAGCAGGATATAATGATATTGTGTGATCAGGATGGCCATAGGAGGAGGGCCTGCAGCGCTTTGACAGGATGTTAAAATCAGCGCTGCCACAAAGCAGGACGCATTTAAAAACCGGTCCTGACGATAAGTTAAAGTAATGGCTATGTAAATTAAAACTTAAGACGAAAAAAAATTTTACAGCTCAAGAAAACTGCTGAGATCAGCGCTTAACATTTCATCAACTTCATAAACCGTGTCAGGTGTACTTTCAACAAAGGCAAAAGCAAATACAGAGTAATCCATGTCGTCTATAACTCTCCGGTGAAGAACTCGGGAAAAGCTTCCAAAAAATTCATCATATCTGAATTTCTTTACATCCTCTTTTTTTATAGTATCCGGCATATCGCCGATTACGATACTGTATATTTTATCTTCTCTTCCAACTGCTATTTTATTCCAGTCCGGTCTCAGGTTGTTCATGTAATATTCATAGATATTAATGTTGTATGCATAGCTGGCGATATCGGTTGCACACCATCCGGCAAATCTCAACGGGTTGGCCTCTATAGGAATAATCCTGTTCTTCTCATCAACCCGGAGCTCAATGTGAAGAGGAAAATTTTTTAAGTTAAAAAGCTTTCCAATATCCTTTAAAAAAACACTGCATAACGGGGAATATTTTTTTATAATATTCAGAGAGGTCTTATAAACCCTGTCTTTTACATCATCTCCCGAACTATATATGTGATGCAGAATATCCAGTATTACCGGTTCTCCATTGCTGTCAAAATAGGCATCAACTGCCAGTTCTTCTCCCTCAATAAAGTCTTCGATGATAAAGTTATCAACCTTTACAACAGCATCGGGATACTGACCTGCAACAGATGAAATTTCGTTTTCAATCTCATCTATAATTCCAGTCCATTGATTTTCTTTATCAACTCTATAGACCCCGATACTGAAAAAACCGACAGAGGGCTTTAAAATAAAGGGCTTTCTGATTGCGGATATATCCAGGGCCCTCAAATCACTGGATGCCACTTCCCGGTATTGAAAATCCGGGTAGAAAGCTGCGATTTCTCGCCTGAAACGTGTTTTATCCTTAAAAAGTTCCGAAGCCGCTGAAACAGTATGATCCGGTATATTACGGTTTATCCAGGTCAGAGCATTTTCTGAATTACTGTAAATACGGGTAATCTTTCCGGATTGAATTTCACTCTTTGCTGTTTCAGTATCAATCAGCTTAAAATTATATTTTTCTGCCAGAGTCATGGAGACTGTATTTTTTAAAACATAATAGCCGTTTTTTACAGCAGTTTCAGCGAGCAGCCGGGAAACATAGGGTTTATCAATAATCAGCATGGGAACCTCAATTTTCATAATAACAGATGAAAGAAGGCTTAATCATTAAAAAGTACCGGTATTTGTCAAATTCGATTTATTTATTTTGAGGCACCGGAGTAAAGTCTGTTTTTAGATGCAGAAAACCTCTCGTATTAAAACTATTCCAGTTCCCTTAACGACTTCAATCAATGGAACAAAACATCATTTACTTGCACTGAACAGGGCACAGCCCATACCGAAACATGGACAGCAGAAAATAGTTCCATGTTTCGGCCAGGATGTCCCCTCGCCGGGTGCCCGCAGGAGGCGGGCCTGACTTAAAGTCCCGGTAATGTTTGTCATCACCAACCTCGATTACCCGGGAGGTAGAACGGGCATATGCCCCGTTTAATAATTTTATAATATTTTATTGGTCTTACGCCAGATTTTCTTTTCCTCTGCAAGTTTTATAAGATCATCACGGAAATCCGGATGAGCTATTGATATAATTTTTTCGGCCCTGTGCCATGTCGGAGAGGTTTTAAGATTTACAGCGCCAAACTCGGTTACCACGTAATGCACCATGTGCCGTGTTATGGTGATACTGGTTCCCGGCTCAAACCATGGTACAATGTTAGAGACCACGGTTCCGTCCTTCTGCGTATGAGTCGACGGGAGACATATAAAACTGCGGCCACCCCTGGACAGGTATGCTCCCTGAACGAAGTCAGCCATGCCGCCGTTACCGGAGATCTGTTTGAATCCGTAACTCTCTGCGCTTATCTGCGACAGCAGGTCCACCTGCAGCGCCTGGTTAATTGAAATCATATTATCGATCTGCTTGATCTGCATCGGTGAATTGACAAAGTTTACATTGCATGAGGCCACTGCAGGATTATGATCGATCCAGTCATAAAGTTTTTTGCTACCCAGTGCAAAAGTAAAGTTAATCCGTTTGGGATCCAGGTTTTTCTTTTTACCGTTCATTTTGCCTGAATTCCATAAATCAAAATAGGTATCGACCAGCATTTCTGTCCAGCCGCCCAGATCCTTAAGATCCGTCTCGTTTATCATTTTACCCAGAATATTGGGCATGCTGCCTATTCCCAGCTGAATGCAGTCCCCATCCTTGAGATATTTAAGGACATGGCCTGCAATTTTTTTATCAGTTTCGCTGGCTTCCATCGCCGGCAGTTCTGTCAGAGGTGTATTTTCGCCTTCAACAATGGCATCAACCTCAGAAATATGAATTTTTTCCTGACTGCCGCCGTAAACATAGGGAAGATTTTCGTTAACCTCAATTGTCACCCTCTTTGCAACTGTAGCCATGGCACTTGTATGTGCGTTATTCAATCCCCAGTTGAAAAATCCGTTTTTATCCATTGGAGCCACCTGCACCATGAAGTGATCACGAACAGGTGTACCGATTTTATCTTCATCATCAACCTTTTCATAGTAGTAGTTTTCAGCCTCAGAACAAACGATCGGTGAATAATAGAAACAATTCGTCTTCTCCTGCAGAATGCGGGAAAGGGCGCTGAAATGGTGATCGTTAAATGTAAAAACTTCCCCCTGCACGTCCTTGAGTACCACTTCCGGTACAGGGGGCAGGGTAACCGCAGTCAGAATATTAATATCTTTCAGCTCATCCTTTCTTGCGGCTAAAGCCTTATCCAGTTCAACGGGCCTTCCGTTGAAATTTGCCCAGTCAATCCAGTCTCCCGGCTTAACTGCTTTTACTGCTTCTTCCGCGGAACATAATTTCTCCTTATACATCCTCATAAAATCTCTTGACATTGGAATTACCCCTCAATTTTTTAATGTTCTGAAATTAACAGACTCATCTGAATCTGCCCGTAATAACAATGCCAACTTTAGTAATGAGTATTTTTATATTTTCAATACCTGCTCCTCTTAAAACCGCAACAATTTAATATATCTGCCCGAATAGCAGAAACCGGCGACATTTAACAGACAGATTAAACTTTCTTGGCGGAATATTTATATTAATTGAACATTCATTTAACTAAAAGTCAACTTTATTTTATAATTAATTGAATATTCATTTAACAAATTATAAAATACGTTGGGGCAGCACAGGACGTACCAAAAAACTTCGCCTGACATACTATCACTTACCTGTTTGAAATAGCTCAAAGCCCGTACCAGAGTACGTCCAGCAGAATACAGTTATCTTCTTGACTCTTTGTTTCGGTAGTGGTACTATAAATTAAATTTAAATAGTATGAAAAGTACTCTGTTTTTTCCAGCAGCAAACCGCAGTAAAAATTGAATTTATTCGTTTTTAAGTATATTGTATATGAAGAGATACATGATATTTCAACCACGTATAACTAATGCTTAATAGATGTTTTACAATACTATATTAAAATCATAAAAAAAAGAGGTTAAAAAATGAAATTTTTAAGACGATTGCCGCTTTCAATTGTGATGATTGCGCTTGTAATGATGCTAAGCGGATGTAAAAGTAAAGAACAAGGCAAAACAATTGTATTTGGAGACGTATCCTGGGACAGTGTACAAGTCCATAACCGTATTATGGGCTTTATTATTGAAAACGGACTCAGCGGATATAAAGTTGAGTACATGGCGGGTGATACGGTTCCGGTTATCAATGGTGTCATTCAGGGAGATATTGATGTTGATATGGAATCATGGCATTCAAATGTTCCTGAGATTTACAAGAAAGGTATCGATTCCGGAAATCTTGTCGATTTAGGCAAGAACATGCCCGATGCACCGCAGGGATGGTGGGTTCCGAGATATCTTGTCGAGGGTTCCGATGCGGCTGCTCCTGGTCTTAAATCTGTTGCTGATCTTTTAAAATATGCACATCTGTTTAAAGATCCGGAAGATCCTTCAAAAGGTGTTATTTACGGAGGAGTTGCAGGATGGGGTCAGTTAAAAACATCAGAAGAATTTTTTAAAAAATATAAACTTGGCAAAAAGTTTAATCTCAATGTTGCAGGCTCTGATGCTGCGTTAGCAGGAACTATGGTTGGTGCATACAAGAAAAAAAGGGCATGGTGCGGTTACTACTGGGCCCCCACTGCAATTCTCGGAAAGTATGATATGGTTAGACTGAAAGGGAGTGAATATCCTGCTGCTGATGTCAATATTCTTGTCAATAAATCAATGCTTAATAAGGCTCCGGATATTGTTGAGATTCTGAAAAAGTATTCAACAACTGTTAAACAAAACAATGAATTTTTAGCAAAGATGGATGATGAAAAATGGGATTCATCCAAAACCGCTATCTGGTTCCTGAAGAACAAGGAAGATGTATGGACAAAGTGGGTCTCTGCTGAAGTCGCTGCAAAAGTAAAGGCAGCGCTGTAAGTAAATATTATGGACGAAACAATAAACTCCAGTGAGGGAATTCACCCCTCACTGGAATCAAAAGAGCAAGTGCAGATAATAGTAAAAGATCTCTGGAAGGTCTTCGGCCGCGACCCCAAGCGGATTTTAAAAATGAAGAACAAAAGCAAAGAGGAGATCCTGAAAAAAACAGGTTGTGTTGTCGCCCTGCGTGAAATCAACCTTTCCGTGAAAAAAGGGGAATTCTTTATTCTCATGGGGCTATCTGGAAGCGGAAAGTCTACACTAATCAGAAATTTTATCCGTCTTATTCCTCCGACAAGCGGCTCTATTTACATCAATGGAGAGAATATAAACAAAATGAATCAGGAGCAGCTACTTCAGTTCAGACGGAAGACCTTCGGTATGGTTTTTCAACACTACGGTCTGTTGCCACACCTGACCGTACTGGACAACGCAGCCTACGGGCTCAAGGTAAAAGGAATGCCCCAGGGTGAGCGTTATGCAAAAGCTATGCGGACACTGGAGACTGTCGGTTTAAAGGGGTGGGAGGATTACTATCCCGATTCACTTAGTGGCGGTATGCAGCAACGTGTGGGCCTTGCCCGGGCACTGGCAAATGAGCCCGAAATACTGCTGATGGACGAGCCCTTCAGCGGACTTGACCCGCTGATCCGCCGGCAGATGCAGGATGAACTTGTAGAGCTTCAGGCATCGCTGAAGAAAACAATTATTTTTGTCACCCACGATCTGCATGAGGCGCTGAAACTCGGCGACAGAATAGCTATTATGCACAACGGCAGTATAGTTCAGGAGGGGACTCCTGAGGAAATTGTAACTCAGCCTGCAGACGAATACGTACAGGAGTTTGTGCGTGATGCATCCCCGGCCAAAGTTATAACAGCCGGCAGCATTATGGAAGAACCAAATATGCTGCTTTATGACTGGGAAGGTCCGAAAACAGCTTTAACGCTCCTTCGTAAAAACAACCGCCGTTCTGCTTTTGTTGTGAACAGGCTGCGCCAGTTCATGGGTGTAACAACCGAGGAAAAGCTGGAAAGACTGATTGCAGATAATCTGACCAAAAATGGAATTCCCGAGTCAATAATCCGGAAGGTACCAACGGTAACAGAGGATACCGTACTCGAAGAACTCTTCCCTATAGTTTCAGAAAATCCATACCCGATTCCGGTGGTGGATGAAAAGGGGCGTTTTAAGGGCAGAATAACTACTGATCAGATTTTTGAGTCAATAAGTCCGCTCGAAGGAGACGATAATGTTTAAATTTCCTGAGTTTATAACAATACCGCTTGCAAAGTGGATCGATATTTCTATGGAATGGCTCCTTCAAAACTTTGACACTTTTTTTGACGCTGTGGGCCTTGTAATATTGCAGGTTGTAAGCGGTTTTGAACAACTGCTCCTTTTTCTTCCATGGTTTATAACCATCCCGCTTGTTGGTCTTGCAGGATGGAAAGTTATCGGCAAATGGAAGACCGGTGTAGTTTTTATGATGCTGCTGGTAATGATTGGAGCATTCGGCTACTGGGAACTTTCTATGAGGACTCTCAGCCTTGTTTTGAGCTCTGTATTTTTTTCTATAATTATTGGAATACCTACGGGAATAAAGATGGCCCGAAGCGACAGGTTTGAATCTTTTCTTAAACCGCTGCTAGATGCCATGCAGACAATGCCGAGTTTCGTTTACCTGATACCCGCACTGATGTTTTTCGGTATGGGGAAGGTACCGGCCATGTTCGCAACAATCATCTATGCTGTTCCGCCTGTTATAAGGCTGACTAATGTCGGTATAAGGACTGTTGATGTGGAAGCTGTGGAGGCAGCAATGGCTTTCGGGGCTACACCCCGCCAGATTCTCCTGGACGTACAGCTTCCCCTTGCAAAACCGTCAATTATGGTTGGTGTAAATCAGACGACCATGATGGCCCTTGCTATGGTTGTAATCGGATCAATGATCGGAGCAAAGGGACTTGGCATGGAGGTGCTTCTGGCAATCAGCCGTATAGAAGTGGGACGCGGTTTTGAGGCCGGCCTGTCCATTGTTTTTCTGGCTATCATAATCGACAGAATTACCTACTCTCTTTCACAGACAAACAAATAAAATTATGCAGCCATTGCTCATATTGACAGCGACTGCATTTTAAATACTAATTATGCATACCGGCACAAGGGCCGGTATTTTTATTATTTACCGCTCCGGTTATATATCCAGTCCGCGCGACCACTTCTTTGCCATGGCAATGAGGAGCAGCACAGGCGGAGATCCAGGGGAGCGGGGAAATACACTGGTATCACATACATAAAGATTTTTTACTTTGTTAACAGCGAAATTTTCATCTACCACTACTCCCATGGCCGCAGAGCCACCGGGATGACCGCCAACCATGCTGCATGTTGAAATACTGTCAGGTTCGCACCCGGCCTTGATCAGTATCTTTTTGCACAGGTCGTTTCCCATCTGCATGTGCTTCTTATCATTGTCCGTCATGGGCTTTGATATTTTACCGTTTGTTTTTATCCAACCCCTGCTCTCGTCAGCGATTTTGGTAAACATACCCATAGAATGGGTATTTTTTTTGCGATACTTCATAACATTCTTTAAAAAAGTCCGGCCCCTGATCATCTGCGCAAGCCAGGCACCCTCGCCCTTTGAATTACCTAACATAAAGTGCTCATTCTCCTCAAACTGGGTCGAGGCATGTGTAAAAGTCATGCCATGCCAGGGTCCCTTTTCCTTTGTAAAGCCCACCAGTACATCCATGGGATCAATAAAAAAAGACTTGCCCGCTTCTTCTATGCCGGACTTCTGAAGGATTACAGGGGTGCTCATACCTCCGGCAGCCAGAATGACCGTTTCAGCATAAAGCTTTTCAGGAACATGTTTGGGCCCCTTCACCCTTACGCCCACAGCGCGCCCGTCCTTAATAAGTACCTCTTCCACTTTTGTTTCCATGAGCAGGTCCGCGCCATTAGGCCATGCCATGGCCTTGTGTACGAAATCCCGGGCGGTCCACCGGGCATTAATACTGCACCCGGACATGCATGAATCGCATTTCGGATTACACCTTGTTGAATCTATAAATTTCAGCTGGGGCTCCATTTTTATACCCATAGAATCAGCGGCTTCAACGATCCGCCTGGTGCCATTCCAGCCTTTCATGAATGCATCCGGGAAAGGCGCGAGGTTCAATTCATCAATGGTTTCCTTAACCATAGCCTCCAGGTTCATGCCTATGGCTTTCTGAAATGACTTTGTGGGCCTGAAGGCGTTTCCGCTGAACACTGCGGATGACCCCCCTAAAGTGAGTGAACGGTCTATGAGCATTCCCTCTTTTGAGCGGGAAAAGAAAAGGTGTTTGTCATAAAGATTTTTATAAGTATTAATCACACCAAGACCCACGGGATCTTCTTTCCCCATTTCAATCATCAGAACACGTTTGCCTCTTTTTTTTAATTCCAGTGCAACCGTTGCTCCCGCCGGTCCCGATCCGACAACAATGACCTCCTGACTTCTCTCTCGTACTTTTGCCAAACATGTACCTCCTTTATTATAAGGGAAGGACTGCCGGGGCCGCGCCCTCCGGTCTTCCCCATATTTCTAATTATCTCTGGTAACGCCGGCTTAAATATTCCTATTACATACATGCCATTATTCTATTTATATACGGGGAAATACTGTTCCCATGATCAGTATGGTTCTATTCATGTTCTCCATGTTCGCACCTGTTCAGCAACGGCTGCTTCAGGGATCATCTTATTAGTAATGATACAGAAAACTCCGCGCTTTAAAACACTCTGGCCTCCTGAACAACTCTCAATTCAGGATCCCGACAGAAAGCCACAGGCAGACATTTTCACAACATCCTTACCGTCTGTCTGCCGATGAACATCCCCTTCACACTATCGACGTAACACAAACCGTGCCAAAAAGCTTCGACTGACATACAATCATCTATCAGAAGTCGAATATAGTTATATTCTTGAATATATTATACCCAAATGGCATAAAGCGATAATATTTAACAAATACTTTAAACTGCTTATAAAAGTATACTTAAATTAACTAAACATCTTTTTAATAAATGTCAATATTAATTTTTAATTAATTGAACATTCATTTAATAAAATTTATGATATTAATTAATACAACATAAATGAAATATTTATCTGAACAGTATAATCTGCTTTTACGTTTAACTGTATAATTCAGCAAGAAGGCAGATGAAATAAGGTTTATATAAAAATTATTATTGCAGATGATTAGCCGGGAAGTATGTTATATTATATGATATTATATTCTGCGGTTTTAGTTTTTGAAACATTCTGAAATATCACTTAAGGAGATATTCATATGAATACACCGGTGAAAATTATTCTTATAATAGTCATAGTAATTATTGTTGTACTTATTCTCATGTTCTTTCTCGGAAGAAAACGCCTGAAGGAGCAGGAATCTACTGACATTAAGCTTGAGCGCCTTATACAAGAAGGAAAATATGCGGCTGCAAAGTGTATTATTCAGTCTGATGTGATCTATCATGATCGTGTCGCCCTGGGCTCAGAGCAAAAAAAGCACCTGCAATATCTTGATGGTCTGGTAAAACAGTGTGATGATAAAATGATTCAGACGAACATGGATGAGACAGCTGAATTGGGAGATTATATTATCAGCATCATTCCTGATATTGATATCGTTCAGTTTGGTTTTATCCTGAAATATTGTAATCCTGATCTGAATTATCAGAATGATACCGGGTTAACTTTCCTCATGGCAGCCTGTTCTCACAAGCGCCTCCAAATAGTTGAGCAGTTAATAGACAGGAAAGCAGATGTTAATAAAACGGGCAATGATGGAAAAACCGCACTTATAATTGCCTGTAACACCGGCAATTATACACTTGTAAAACTGCTGATTGAGCGAGGAGCTGATGTCAGGCATCGCGACAGGGAAGGTAAAACAATGATCGAGCAGGTCAATACCGATTCTGATGATTATACTAAAATTTTAAGTTTACTGGTAGAATCCGGGGCTGAAACCAGAAAATAAAGATGAATGACAATTTTGATGAAGAACTCCAACCGGTGCTGATGGAGGTATATTATACCATGTCTGTTTCCCCGGCAACTGCATTTCGCGCTCTACACATACACCCTGAGCGAACATCCTTTTAACAACGGAAATAATCATATTATTCTGTGTTGACAAAATAATTAAATTTCAATAGCAATTAACAAATTTTTATTATGGAAATTAATTGTGAAAAAATTTTTTATAGCAACTCTTATCATATGTTCTACACCTGTTTTTGGCGACATCTGGGAAATTAAAAAAATAATTTATACTCCTTACACTCTTGAATCCATTACTATTCCATCCTGGATCAATAAAAAATATTTCGGTCGGGAAGATGAGGAAAAACAGTTTTATTATTCTGGCAAGCTTAAGGATCAAAAAGGAACAACCATCTTCCTTCTGGGTGCAAAAACATGGGACGTTATAGCATGTGAGATACTGATTCATGAAACAAAACTCTACACAGATGAAAATAACAATTCCTATCTGTACAGGCCGGAAGAACTTGCCCGGGATATAAAGGCAGTTGAACATAGAATTGAATTATCAGGTTTTAGAACCTATACATCCGGCAGTCTCTTTGATTATTACAAAAAAAAACATCCTCGTTTAACAATGATAATTTTTACTCACAGTTATGTTTCAGTCTGGCACCTTAAGCAGGGACAGGACGACAAAGCCCTGAATGTAAATTATTAGCACTTCTCCTGAGCCCTCTAAATTACCCTGTTTAAACTTTTTTGATACAGGAAACTCCTCGTATTTAAACACTAGCTGTCCCCTGAAAAATTTTAAATTAAGGCTCCCGGATACCGCAGTCAGATATTCTCACAATTTCCCTACTGTCTCTCTGCAGGTTTACATCCCTGTCGAAGCGGACATGCCGAAAAGCTTCGACGTACCTGCACACCATCACTTACCTGTGCAGGGCATAGCCCGTACCGAAGTACGCTCAGCAGAATATAGTTACATGATGCGCCCAGGATGGCCACCTATTTGATAAAACGGTAATTGTTCTTTTTATCTGCTATAGTTTCTCTCCATATTGGTATATGTGTGACATACCGCTAATACTGGACACAAAGCAACAATCTGGATATACTATAAGAAACAGTAAAAGAACAGGGTATATGCCATGAACAGCATTATACGTTATTTTATGGAGAACAGACTCCTGATCAATCTCACAATTCTTTTCATAATTTTATCAGGCCTTGTGAGTTCATTTAAAATCAAGCAGGATGTTTTTCCCCTGACAGATATTGACACAATGATAATTAGTGTTATCTATCCGGGTGCAAGCCCGTCGGATGTGGAGATCAATACTGTTATTCCGATTGAAGAAGAGCTCTCACGCATACAGGGCGTGCAGGAATATATATCCCTGTCAATTGATAATGGCGCCCTGCTCTACGCATACCTTGATCAGGACATTGATGAAAAACAAAAAATAAAGGATGAAGTCTACAGAAAAATTACCAAGAGCTATATACCCGAAATACCTGGTGACGTTGAAGAGATAACCATAGTTGACGCCAATCCAAAGCAGATGGCTGTCTTTTCAGTAAGCCTTTCCGGGAAGGAGGGGAAATCATTCACTGAAAAAGAATTATATGATGCAGCTTCCTCACTTGAAAAAAAATTCCTGAGAATTAACGGGGTCAGTGAGATCCGGAAATCAGGTTATCGCGACAGGGAGATCCATATTGACGTGAAACCTGACAGAATGAAAGACTATTATGTATCACTTAACGATATAGTACGGAGTATACAATCACGGAATATACGATCAACGGGCGGCACCATTCAATCAGTCCACAAAGAACAGAACATAGTCACCATTGGCCAGTTTTCAGATCCAAGGGATGTGGGGAATGTCATTATTCGCTCGAATTTTGAAGAAAAAAGAGTACGGATAAAGGACATCGCCAGGGTTCGTGACAGTTTTAAAAAAGAAACTGTAAAGCTTACGGTGAACAATGAAAAATCAGTCGTGCTGCAGTTTGTAAAAAAAGAAAACAGCGACGTTGTAAAAACAATTAATAATATTAAAACATATTTAAAAACCAACAGAGATCTTGTTCCTGATAGTTTCAAAATAACAGTCATAGATGATAAATCACTTCAGATAGACTCCCTTCTGAATATTGTTCTTTCAAACGCCGCTATAGGTTTTATTCTTGTACTTCTTTTTATGTTTATCTTTCTTGATTTGCGCACCTCATTCTGGACCGCTTTCGGTATTCCCGTAAGCTTACTTATGGTCATAAGCTATATGCATCTAACCGGGCTTTCAATAAACATAATATCCCTTGGAGCCATCATTACTGTCCTCGGAATGATGGTTGACCATGGAATAGTCATTGCTGAAATAATATACGAGAAAAGGAAAATCGGGCTGTCCCCAATCGAGGCCGTAGCTGAAGGAATGAAAATAATATTAAAACCCGTTTTTGTTACGATCATAACAACCATAGTAGCCTTCCTCCCATTGCTCTCTGTTAAGGGTATGATGGGAAAATTTGTTTATATATTTCCTATTATTATTACTGCAACCCTGATCGCTTCTTTTATTGAAGCGGTATTTATCCTTCCCAATCATCTTGTCCATGGCACGGTTAAAGATGAAATCAAGGAAGAAAAAAAATGGTTCACCCGCATCATGAAGGTATATGAGTCACTATTGGAAAGGGCGCTGAAATTCAGATATATTGTTGTACTGGCCTTTCTATTACTCCTCATTGGAACAGTATTTATTACGAAACAAACAATCTCGGGATTTGTGCTTCTATGGGATGATTCAGCCGACGGCATATACATTAATCTGGAAATGCCTGAAGGAACGAGCCTGAATAAGACAGAAACTGAAACAGCAAAAATAGAAAAAATGGTTCTGCAAAAAATATTCCCTAAAGAACTTCAGAGTATTCAAAGGAACACAGGTCATCATACCGTAAAAAGAATCAATTCAAAAGGAAATAGAGAAAACTGGTCTCAGATTGTGGTTAATCTTGTTCCGAAAGCAGAAAGAAAGCGGTCTGCCCATGATATAATTATTGCTCTGAGTAAAACAATCAATGCAAAAAAAATCAGTGATTTTAACAAAATATCATATCGGGAACGCGTTCTCGGGCCTGCCCCGGGTGATGCCGTTGATATTAAAATAATCAGTGAAGACAATAAGAACGGGATAAAACTCATGAATGAGATCATAACTGTTCTTAAGGGTATTGCAGGAGTCAAGGGTATTGACCATGACCAGAAACCGGGAAAAGAAGAACTCATTGTTGATATAAACTATGAAAAACTCGCAAAGGTTGGATTAACTGTTGACACAGTGGCTAACACCGTAAGAACCGCTTATGAAGGCGCAGTGGCCACTTCAATACAAACTGCTGATGAGGAACTTGATTTTAAGGTTAAAATTGATGACTCCTATAAAAGAGACAGTAAATTCCTTAAAAGTCTGCTTGTTCCCAATTCAACGGGCAACCTCATACGACTGGGTGAGATCGCGAATATAAAAACAGAAAAAGGAAAGTCTGTTATCAATCATTATAATGGTGAAAAGGTCATCACCATAACAGCAGGCATTGACAGGAATAGTACCACTTCATCAAAAGTCATGCAAACAGTTAAGCAAAAATTTAATGGTATATCTCAAAAATATCAAGGAACAGAGATAATTTTTGGCGGTGAATCAAAGGAAACGCAGAAATCGATTGGTGATTTAAAAATAGCCTTTATTCTGGCACTGGTTCTTATTTATTTTATCCTTATCATGTTATTTAAATCTCTTTCTCAGCCTTTTCTTATTTTAATTACCATCCCATTCGGTTTGATTGGGGCCCTCCTGGCCTTTAGCATACACGGTATTCCTCTTTCATTTATGGGAGTTGTTGGCATTATAGGACTTTCCGGAATAGTGCTGAATGACAGCGTTGTCATGGTTGACTTTATTAACTCCATAGTTGCGGATAAAAAAAATGAAGATTCATATAAGATTAGCAGCCTTATTATAGGCGGAGCAAAAGAAAGGTTAAGGCCTGTATTACTTACAACACTCACAACAGTTGCTGGATTAATGCCAACAGTATACGGTATAGGCGGTGACGCTAAATCCCTTGTTCCCCTGGTAATGGCAATCTGTTATGGCCTGCTTTTTGCAACCTTTCTCACACTCCTTTTTCTTCCTTCTGTTTACATGATTAATTATGATATTAAAAAATTATTCAGCTCCAAATAACTCTGTACTATCAGTTAGTTCCCCCTTCAGAGGCGGAGGAAAGAGGATGTTCACCTCACATTTAATGAGAAAAAAAATATCTTAATTATTAAAAGATGAATTTGTCAGACAGGTTGCTCCCAATCGACATCCCAGCTTTTATCTGAAAAGAAATTTTCAAGTTCTCTTTTACTGTCAGCCCAGTTATAAAAATGTTCATCCTTATTCCAGAAGGAAACCAGATATCTATCCGCAGTTGTAGTTTCGACCTTTATAAACCAGCCGGGATTTTGGCCTTTTCTTATTATGCCGACAGTATCGAATTGAATTTCACTCATTGTACCACTCCGGATATGTTTAATCTTTAAAATCAGGTTTATCTCAGATATTATAAAATCTTTTGAAGTACAAACAATAAATATATTAAATGATACAGTTAATGCCTGCCTGACTTTAAGTCCTGGTAATTGTTCTATAAATTAGATTTTTCAGAGGTATTTTACAGATAATACTATTTATCATAAACTGGTTGTAACGGAACAATCAAAACCTACTGTAATAAACTGCAATAATCAGGCATAAAAAAACCCTCTTCTTTTGGAAGAGGGTTTTTGAGTTTTTTTACGGTTAATTTA
>DAIOFM010000005.1:0-14569 GCA_036745755.1 Spirochaetota bacterium
CGGCGGGGGTAATAGAGCTTTTTTAACATGAAATAAGTTAAGGAATAAATACTGATTAATATTAGAATTTTAATAGAATATGGGATGGCTCGTTGCATCCCATATTCTATTTGACTTTGCTCGCCGTGGGGGACTTAAGTTTAAAAAGGTCTTCCACTGTTTCTTTTATAACAGGATCATTCGTATTCTTGCAGTAAACCGAATATTTCAGGATCGGAATCCTGACACTTTTAAAACTTTCACGATAAAATTCAGTTTTGAAAATGAGGTAATATCCTTTAATGGTTTTGCCGTAGCTGAATATTGCTGAGTGTTTTTTCCTCTGGTCTATATCAGCGAATTTTACGCTGAAGCCGTAGACATCAGAAAAAATACTTTTTTTGTCTTTTCTTTCTAAAACACTTTTAAGTTCATCAATTGATTTCATCGGATCAGTGTAATTATTTTTATAAATGGAACCGTTTATGATGTCCCTTTTAAGCCTGTCAACGTCAGTGGTAAAGAAGCTGGAGGATGACTCCTCGAGATCACGCAGCTCATCTGTAACAGGATTATATTCTGTTACATACTTAATAGTTTTATAATCATCATCAAGTGTAATTAGAATAATACGTTTTTCAGGCTGAGTAAAGTCACCTATTATTATTTTTGTTACATTATCAATTGACTGAAGAAAAAAATAGTTCTTATTATCCTGTGTAACAGGGAAGAATTTTAACCTGCCGGGCTCGACAGATTTTATCTGAAGGTCAGTGGTTACAGAGAAAACCAGGGATGAAGCCAGAAGAAATGTTATAATTGAGAATATCTTTTTTTTCATTGGCATATACCTCTCATTTAGTATTAATAAAAAAATGGTAAAATTTCAATATTTCTTTTAAAAATAGAGTTTTAAATGTGCTTTAATTATAAATAATAAGTTTATTTCAGTAATAATTCCTAAATTTGCATTTTAGTATAAAAGTAAAAATTATTTACCCCCGCCGCCTTCAGCGACGGGGGTAATAGAGCATTTTTTACCTGAAATAAGTTAAGGAATAAATAGTAAATTTATTTAATCATTATGTGTTATAAAATATTGAATTATTGTTATTTTATGTTTATAAAATGAATGGTTTTGCAAAGCCCGCTTTAATTATATCAATACGGCTGATTTTTAAATATCCAGTTATACTTAGTATTTGAAAATTATCTGTTTTATCGTTATAAATGGAGGTCGATTAATATAAGGCCGATTGATAGAAGGTGCTTAATTTTATTGAGACAATTTTCCATTATTGATTATTACATCATTTCCTCCTTCAACTTTTATACAGGAACCTGTTTCCTTAATCCTTATGAAAGCACCATCGGGTGCTCCTCCCATCTGTGTTGTATTACCGCTTATCGAGGAGTGGGTTGTTCCTCCCATCCTGACTTCAATTTGATATCCGCGGGAGTCACGGTTGACAAGATCTGCCGGGAAAAGTTGAACTGAAGAAAAAATTAATACGGTTAATAATATTTTTTTCATTTAATTCTCTATTAATTTCAAGATATTCAGATTAAATTCAGGAGTCAAGCCTGAAAAATTCAGGAATTTGAGTTATATTATAAGAAGTATGATGAAGAATGAATTTAATATAAATAAGAAGCAGGATGCTTTCAGGCATAAACCATCAGGGATAATGATCGATTTCAGGTTTTTTCAGAGGGTAAAACAGCTCGAGGAATTCAGAAAGTTCTGTCTGTTACTGGAAAATTACAGTGATTGTGACCGGAAACATCTTCAGGCCGGGGACTTGTTTAATGGAGGCTTAATTTGAAAAGGTTTATTGTTATATTAATCGGTATAAGTCTCTTACTTATAGCATTTTCATGTAGAACCGTAAATCAGGGTTCCATTAAAAAGAATGCTCAAAAACATAATGGGAAAGCAAGGATTGTGGATATTTCTCCTGCAAAAGGGGATAACGGGAAGGTGATTGGACTATACATGAATATTATCTTTGACTTTATCCCTTCCGAGACAGGAGCAGTTAAAGGGTATAAATTTCCGGAATCAGTGGATTCAGGTATACTTCTTTTTTATGACAATAGAAATAGTTTTCACATAAACTGGATAAAGAAGTGGGGCATAAAAAAGGGAAATGAATATCCTGCCGCCCGTTATGAAGCGGATGACAGAAGCAACGGGCCGAATGTATATTACGAAGTAGATCTGTCACCTGTACATTAAAAAAACAAAATCAGATTTTGATTTTACATCGTTGTTGTATGAATTTTTTAAAATAGCATGTTTTAATTTTATGATCCGTCTGTGCTATTTTTTGGTTGATTTTTAATGTTGTTTATTGTAATAACATATAACGGTTGTTATAAATATAAAAATATTAATAGAATAAAATCTATTTTTGTCGGTTAGCAAAAATTAACTCTCATGGTATCTCTACATATTTTTTTCAGTTTTCATTTCAGGGACATAAGCATATCTGTGCCGCATTTCATTTATATTTATTAATTTTAAATACGGAGTATTAAATGGATAATACAGGGAGAACTATACTCCTGGTTGAGGATGAAGTTCTTATCGCGATGGCGGAAGAGAAACAGCTTTCAGATGCAGGATATAATGTAATTACAGCTTTCAGCGGGGAAAATGCAATTGAGACTGCATTAAAAAGTGAAAAGAAGATCGATATAATTCTTATGGATATTGATCTTGGAAGTGGAATTGACGGAACAGAGGCCGCTATGGAGATTCTTAAACACAGAGATATACCGGTTCTGTTTCAATCTTCACATACAGAAAAGGACATTGTTGAGAAAACTGAAAAAATTACCTCATACGGATATGTTGTAAAACATTCAGGTATAACTATACTGGATGCTTCGATAAAAATGGCATTCAAACTGCATAAAGCCTATACTGATCTTAAGGAGAAAGAGGAAAACCTTCTCATAAAGGAGATGGCAATAGAGTCGTCCATCAATGCTGTTGCATTATTTGATCGCCAGGCAAATCTGATTTATGTTAATCCCTCCTTTCTTAAACTCTGGGGATATGAAAAGTGTGAGGAGGTCCTGGCGCTTCCTGATACAGATTCCTGGATTGATGCTACAGATGTATCTAATATTAAAAATAATCTTATAAATAATGGTGTCTGGCGTGGAGAAATAATCGCCCGGAAAAAAGACGGTACCCTGTTTGATATCGAAACTTCCGCCGGAGTTATTTTCGGAGATAAAGATAAAGCAATAGGTATTATAGCCGCATTTCAGGACATAACACAACGGAAAATTTCAGAAGCGGAATTGCGCGAAAGTCGTGAAAGTTTCAGGGTGCTGGTTGAAAATATCGATAGTCTTGTATGCGAAGCGGATTCAAGAGGACGTTATACTTATTTAAGCCCTGCATACAAAAAAGTAACCGGGTATGAACCGGATGACCTTGTCGGTAATGAAGTTATAGAGCTCCTTCATCCGGATGACATGGAGCGCTGGAAAGCAAGATTCTGTTTAAACAACAGGGCTCACAGTTCTATCCGGGATACCTGGAGATTCAAGGTAAAGAATGGAGACTGGAGATGGATGGACTGTTCTGTGACTTTCTTCCAAAAAAATCATAATGAAATAAGGGCTGTGGTTGTTTCCAATGATATAACGGAACGCATAAGAGAAGAGGCAAAGATGAAAAAGCTCATAAAGGAGAATGAAGTATACCTTAATGAACTCCGGGAAAGGGTGGCAAGTAATTCGGCAACAATAAGTTCTTTTATAGATTTTCTTTTAAACAGCTTTTCGGATGATATATCAAAACCGATTTTTCTTAAAGCCGAGTCAAGGGTGAAATTCGGTATAGCTATTTATAAAAAATTTCATGCTAACCCTGAGCCGTCAGGCATCAATCTATATGATTATATAAACGACATCATTTCTTCCATTTCAGATATGAACAGTATAAATGGGCGAAATATAAAATATGATGACAGCCTGAAAAAGATAATGATAGATCTGAAATCGATACTTCCCCTGGGGCTTATTCTTAATGAAATAATAACAAATGCGATAAATCACGCCTATCCTGATACATCTGACGGGGAGATCGTTATAGGCTGTAAAAGCGAGGGTGAGAAGGTTACTATTGGCGTTTCAGACAATGGTATAGGGCGAAGAGAAAGAGAACATAATGAAGAGTCATATATGATGGGTCTGGACCTTGTTAAAAAATTAACCAGGGACATCGGAGGGGAGTTGCTGATTGAAAACAAATCCGGAACACAGGTATACCTGACATTTACACCTTAATGTTATAATCATGAATTCTGTGTTGATTGATGCTGTATTATAATATTTATTTTTTTGAATTTAATTATGTTTTTAAAAATTTTTCATTCCCTGAATACAGTGTTATCATTAAAATCCGGGAGATAGTTTAAATGACTTTCCAGATCCTGTAAAAGTAGATTTTTCAGTCCCAGTGTGAGAGCATAATCGGTTACTCTTTCATACTCATCGCGGGATAGGCAACGGTTCAGTTCCGGATATTCGTGGTCATAGTTCTCTCCGCATGGGTGGTACTGGGACATAAGTGAAACGTGAATCATTCTGTCCAGCCTTTCGAGATAGTCAAGAACCTGCAGTGAACTTTCAACATGTCCCGGGATTACCAGGTGTCTCACTGCTATCCCCTTTTTTGCAACGCCATGACTGTCAAGATTCAGCAAACCGGCCTGTTCAAACATTTTTTTAATGATCTTTTTCCCATGACTGTACATATAGGGGGCGCCGGAGAATTTTTTTCCTGTCTCATCATCTCCATATTTAAAATCAGGAAGATATATATCGATAAGTCCGCTAAGAGAATCAATAGTTTCAATGGAATCATAGCCGTGTGTATTATAGACAAAGGGCAGGGTGAAACCCTTTTTTTTAGCAATAGAGATTGCTTTACTTATCTTATGGGCGTAAGGAGTTGGTGACACGAAATTTATATTTGCGGCTCCCATAGATTCAAGTTCATAAAATATTTCTACCAGCCGGCTTGTTGTAATTTTATTTATGCCGGATGAACCGCTTTCCGGTGTCCATCGGCTGATTTGCCAGTTCTGGCAGAAACGGCACCTGAGGGTGCATCCGGCAAAAAAGATTGTACCTGAACCGGAATTCCCGGTCAGAAAAGGTTCCTCTCCTCTATGGAGACCGTAATGAGCAATATATATATGATCATCAATTCCACAGCGCCCTTTTTTTATGCTCCTGTCAACGCCGCATCTGAAATTACATAAGTTACATTCCAATTATTTACCTCAGTATTTTGTACGACTTAAACTATTATGTTTTTTATCATTCTGTTACAGTATAACATATAATTCTGACTGAATAGATTAAGACAACAGGAAGTCTACAAAAAAAAACACGGTTTTTGAAATATTAAATCATTTTAAAAAAAATTAATGTTATATTAAATACTAATGATTAAAGAGGGGGGAGTATGGATAAAAAAAAGGTACTGGTCGTTGATGATGATTCGGATATTATATCTTCAATGAAGGCAATACTTGAAAAAAACGGACATTATGTGGAAACAGCAAGAAATGAAAATGAATGTATGGAAAAATACGCCTTTTTTTCTCCGGATATAATATTTCTTGATATGATGATGGAACGGATGGACTCAGGTTTCAGAATCTGTAAGGATATTCGTGAGAGTGATCAGCGGGTGAAGATTTTTATGCTCAGTTCTGTGGGCAGTGATAATGCCGGTACAACTGATGTGCATGAAGTGGGATTTAACGGCTCTATAGAAAAACCGGTAAGCCCGGAATACCTTCTGGAGATGGTAGAATAATTGAAACTGTTTTCCCCCTCTGTAATACAGATACGGCAGAGAGGGAAAAATGGAATTTGTTCTAAAATTAAATTTTTATTCCCGCATTTCTGAGTTTTTCTAAACCGGCAGATCTGTCTATATACTCCGTGTGAAGCAGCTCATGCGCTTTATGTGAATTCGGATGCTCAAGAAAATCTTTGTATATCTGTTTAATCATCGGATTGTCCTGTGATTTACGGAGCGGCATCCTTTTATCCTGCTCATAAACACCATCAATTCTTGATTTCCGAACTGTGAGCCCGGCGTATATTTTTTTAAATGGTAAAGCCAGTAATGATAAAGCGATTGCGGCTTTTCCGGCTGATTTCAGAAAATATTTCCGTGTTATTGAAACTGTCATTTTTTTCTCCTTTATTTTTTTTCAGTTAAGAGATGAATGTATCACGCGGGTCCAGGGGTTGACCTCCGCCGTTAACGCAACCTCCGGGGCACGTCATCACTTCTATAAAGTGGTATGGTGACTTGCCTTTTTTAATTTCCTCAATAACCGGCCCGGCATTTTTAAGACCGGATACGACACATACCTTTACTTCAGGCCCTCCGGGAATTTTTACTGACGCTTCGCGTATCCCGCCCATCCCTCTAACGGCCGTGAGGTCAACAGATGTTAATTTGCGGCCCGATACTGCTTCATATGCAAAGCGAAGTGCTGCCTCCATTACTCCACCTGTAACTCCGAATATTGTTGCAGCACCTGTTGACTGGCCCAGAAGAGGATCTGCTGTTTCATCTTTCATCGCATAGAAATTAATATTTTTCTTTTTAATCATGTATGCAAGTTCTCTCGTATTTATTGTGGCATCAAGATCTCTGAATCCGCTGTCATTCATTTCAGGACGCATTCCCTCGTACTTTTTAGCAATACATGGCATTATTGAGACTGTGTATATTTTCTTCGGATCAATTTTTTTATTCTTTGCTCCGTAGGTTTTTGAAAGTGCACCCATCATGGCTACCGGGGATTTGCATGAAGATAAATTAGGAATGAGATCCGGGTGAAAGGATTCAACATATTTAATCCAGGCAGGGCAGCACGAGGTAAACTGAGGGAGCGGCCTGTCCATCTTTCCCGTAAGTCTTGCTATAAGTTCAGAGCCTTCTTCCATTATCGTGAGGTCAGCTGCAAATTCGGTATCCCAGACAATGTCGAATCCAAGAGCTTTTAACACCGCATTCATCTTGCCGCCTGCAAATTCTCCGGGCTTCATACCAAAGGATTCACCTATTGAGTATCTCACGGCAGGAGCAGGTAGGGCGACGACGATTTTATCCGGGTCATTTATTGCATCAAAAACGTCATTGATAAATGAAACTTTTTCTTCAATTGCACCATAGGGACAGTTTACAAGGCACTGTCCGCAGTTTACGCAGCCGTCCGGACTGTAAACCCTGTGAAGTCCCCCCGGATCTTTGCTGTCTATTATGCCTGTGGGGCAGTTGATTGTGCATGTATGGCATCCCTGACATTTGTTCTGGTCAACCTGAACAAAATATGTTTTATCATATTCTGATATATCAGGTGAATCCATTGAGGTGTAGATAAATTCTACTTTTTCCTCATTTTTACAGGATGTAAGTGTCTGTGAGGCAACAAGACCTGCAGCAGCACCCCCGGCAATCTGTAAAAATCTTTTTCTGTTTATACTCATTATATCCTCCAAAAAATTGTTGTATCAATTTCGGCATATTTAAATTGTTTGTGTTATAAATGTCAATTAAATATGCTTTATTGAATATTTTTTATAAAAACGTGTTATTTATGTTGACTTTGAAAACTTTACATTTTATGAGGTACAACAGTTAATTAAACAGGTTATTGGTTCTTTTTTATAATTTATAATCATTGTTTAATTGTAATAAAGCACGTTTGTTCAATGAAAGACATATTATTTATGGGGGGCAGGCATTTTACCGGTAAATGCCTGCGGCCCTTTTTTTTTAAAAATATCGATTAATATTATTAATACATTAAATAAATATATTTAATAAAATGCAATATAAAAATTTACGTAATATTGCATTCCGGTTTTTTTTAAATGTTATATGAAAATAATAAAAACAAAGAATAGACATTTCAGGAATGTCTCTGGCGGAGTTGTATAATTTTATTTATGCCAAAATTGACATAAAAAATTCAGGAGGATTATGAAGTGAATTCAACAGTTGCGGATGCAATTCAGAAACATGGTAGCAGTAGAGAGGCTCTCATGCCTGTTTTACAGTTTATTGTTCAAAAGGATAACTGGCTCCGTGAGGAAGTTATGGTGGAGGTTGCGGATGCATTTGGTATTTCCGCTGCAGAAGTTTATGGGGTTGCCTCTTTCTATTCGTTTCTTGATGTAGAGCCTAGAGGCAGATATATTATCAGGTTATGCCGTACAATAGCATGTGATATGGCAGGTAAAGGCGCGGTTCTATCTTCAATCAGGAATGAGCTTAAGGTGGGCTCCGGCGAGACAACTCCGGATGGCATGTTTACTCTTCTTGAAACAAACTGTATAGGATGGTGCCATAAGGGGCCTGCAATGCTTATAAATGACGATGTGTTTACAGAACTGACGCCTGAAAGGGCGGTCTCAATTATTCAGGAATACAGAGAGAAAACTCAACAGTAAAAACGGAACGGAGGAAATCAGATAATGTCAAAAAAGAAAATCCTTGTTGTTGATGATGATGCTGACATCATCGCGTCAATGAAAGCTGTTCTTGAAAGCAAAGACCATGCGGTTTTTACTGCCGTCAATGAAAAGGAATGTATGGAACAGTTTCTTAAAGAAAACCCGGACATCGTTTTCCTGGATTTGATGATGGAAAAGTATGATTCAGGCATTACCCTGTGCAAGGCTATACGTGAAAAAAACGTTAGTGTAAAGGTCTATCTTTTAAGTGCAGTGGGTGATGAAACCGCGGGTACACTTGATGTTCATGAAATCGGTTTCAATGGAGCTATGTCAAAACCGGTAACTCCGGCGGAATTGCTCGATCTTGTAGAATAAAAACAGGAATACCTTGATGTTTGTATGTATTCCGTATGAAGGAGAATTAAAATGCCAGATAAAGATAAACAGGAAAAGTTAAAACAGATGCAGGAAAGGGTCGACCTGATTTTCAAGGATGCAGACTGTCCGGTGATTCTTGATAAAGCTCTCTCAATGAAACAGGAGGATATAATCAGAATTGTCACTGAGTCAGGTCTCAGAGGAAGAGGCGGTGCCGGCTTCCCCACGGGAATCAAGTGGAAGGGAGCTGCTGCTGAATCAGGAAATACAAAGTATATTATCTGTAATGCTGATGAAGGTGAACCAGGTACTTTTAAGGATAGAAGTATCCTTGATGAGGAAGCTGATAAAGTCATTACAGGTATGGCTATATGTGCCCATGCTATTAAGGCTTCCGAGGGATATATCTATCTCAGGGGTGAGTATAACTTTATGAAGGATAAACTTCAGAGCACATGTGACAATTGGAATAATAAATTTAAATCAAAGAAATTGAATTTTACTGTAAATGTAAGGTCCGGGTCAGGAGCTTATGTATGCGGTGAGGAGACCGCTCTTATTGAATCAATGGAAGGCAACAGGGGTGAGCCGCGCAATAAGCCTCCGTTTCCTGTTGGAGCGGGTTATAAAGGAGAACCGACAGTAGTGAATAATGTTGAGACTCTTGCCTATGTTTCCACAATAATTGACAGGGGAGTTGAATACTTCAAATCAATTGGTACAAAGGATTCATTGGGGGGGAAGGTATTTTCTGTATCAGGGGACTGCCCTGTTAAAGGTGTTTATGAACTTCCTCTGGGAATGACTTTGCAGGAATTTGTGGATATTTTTGGTGATGGTGATACTAAAGCAGTTCAGGTTGGAGGTGCATCCGGCACATGCGTTCCGAGAAAAAATTTCGCTACAACTATTATCGGTTTTGAAGGAGTACCTACGGGCGGATCTATGATGTTGTTTAACAGTAAAAGATCAATGTTCCATGTGCTGAAAAATTATCTTGAGTTTTTTGAGGAGGAATCCTGCGGTCAGTGTACACCCTGCCGGGTGGGGTGTCAGCAGCTTTTAAAAGGGATTGAAGCTATCAGAAAAGGAGAAAGACCTGTTGTATATATTGATGAGTTAAGAAAGCTTGCTGTAACCATGTCTGTTTCATCAAAGTGCGGTCTGGGCCAGTCAGTTGCGGGTCCTTTTAATTCAATCACGGAACACTTCAGTGAAGAGATATGCTATTAAGACCTGGGAGATAGAATAATGAATAGTGTAACATTAACAATAAATGATATTAAAGTAACAGTTGAAAAAGGAGCTACCATTCTTGATGCTGCAAAAAAGGCAGGTGTTCGTATACCTACACTCTGTCATCACGAAGATCTCTGTGTGGCAGGCAACTGCCGTGTCTGTGTGGTGGAACAGAAGGGGACAAGGGCTCTTCAGGCGTCATGTGCAGTGCCTGCTGCTGAAGGCATGCAGATTTATACAAATACAAAAAAAGTCAGAGAAGCGAGAAAGACTATTATAGAACTTCTGCTGGCAGAACATGCCGGCGAATGTACTTCCTGCTACAGAAGCGGGAATTGCGAACTCCAGTCTATTGCCCAGGAGTATCTTGCTGATGGTAAAGCATTCATAGATGTGGCGGACAGAACTCCCATTGATATTTCATCACCTGCAATAGTTAAGGATGACAGTAAGTGTATAAAATGTCTCAGGTGCGTCAGAACATGTGCGGAATTGCAGGGAGTTTCAGCTCTCTGGTCTATTAATAAGGGTAACCATACTAAAGTTTCTACTTTTATGAGCAAACCGATGCATTATGTTGTTTGTACCAACTGCGGGCAGTGTATCAACAGGTGCCCCACCGGAGCTCTTACAGAGAGAAATTATATACAGGACGTCTGGAATGCCATAGATGATCCTGATGTACATGTCGTTGTACAGACAGCTCCTGCGGTAAGGGTAGGGCTTGGTGAAGCCCTTGGTATGGATCCCGGTAAGGTGGTTACAGGTAAGATGGTGGCTTCTCTCAGAAGGCTCGGATTTGATTCTGTCCTTGATACGGACTTCAGCGCTGACCTGACAATTATGGAGGAGGGAACAGAGCTCCTTACACGTCTGAAAGAGGCCCTTGCGGATAAAAAAGAAGTGGCACTCCCCATGATGACATCATGTTCACCGGGGTGGATTAAATTTATAGAACATCGCTATCCCATGCTCCTTGATAATCTCTCAACATGTAAATCTCCGCAGCAGATGTTCGGAGCTCTGGTCAAGACATATTACGCTGAAAAGAAAAAGGTCGACCCTGCAAAAATGGTATCTATTTCAATAATGCCCTGTACTGCAAAGAAATTTGAAGCAGCAAGGCCTGAGATGAACAGCAGCGGTTTTCAGGATGTGGATTATGTTCTTACCACAAGAGAACTGGGGCATATGATACGTCAGGCCGGTATCGATTTCGAGTCACTCCCTGATGAAAAATGTGACAGCATAATGGGAGAATCAACAGGTGCGGCTGTTATTTTCGGAGCCACTGGCGGAGTAATGGAGGCAGCACTTCGTACCGCATATGAAATAGTGACCGGACGCGAGGTTCCTTTTTCCAATCTGAATATTGAACCTGTAAGGGGTATGGAAGGTATCAAGAGCGCTTCTGTAAAGATTGATGATGTAAAGGATGACTGGAAATTCCTTGAAGGTGCAGAACTTAAGGTTGCAATTGCACACGGGCTTGCAAATGCGGATAAACTGATGAAAGAGGTTGAGGAAGGTAAATCCCCCTATCATTTCATTGAGATTATGGCTTGTCCGGGCGGCTGTATCGGTGGAGGCGGACAACCTATACCTACATCACCTGAGATCAGGCAGAAGAGAACTGACGCCATATACCTGGCTGACAGTAATCTTCCGCTTCGTAAATCACACGATAATCCTGAGATACAGATGGTTTATAAGGATTTTCTCCATGAACCTCTGGGGCACCATTCACATGAGCTGCTTCACACCCATTATACTCCCAGAAAGGGGAGAGGGTAAGTGATTCTGCTCTGTTCAATGTGAAAATATACTACCATGGGGTTAACGGGCTTTTTCGGGCCTGTTAGCCCCTCCTGTAATAATAATGAATAGAAGTGATTGCCAGGTTTGTGTAATTGGTTATGGCAACAGATTCAGGCAGGATGATGCGCCGGGTGCCGGGACCTGAGTATGCTGAACCGGCAGTGTGAGAAGCTTTAGCTGATAATAAGATTTATTTCGGCTTTGTTATCGCGCTTTTAACTGTCACATGTGGGACAGCACCGAGTTTGCCTGTAAGGGAACCGATTTGATCAGTATCAGCATCAACAATGAAAGATATGACGCTCACATCCTTTTCCCTGTACGGGAGTCCCATGCGGCCAAGAATTATTTCAGCATGTTCGCTGAGTATTTCGTTTACTTTACCGGCTGAAGAACGGTCATCTATGACTATTCCTATGACACCAAGGCGTTTATCCGACATCAGGTTAAGCTCCAAAAATTATAATTAAATATAGATTGGTATGTTAAATGGTAATTTTGTCAATAATATATATTTAAAGTTTAAAAGCCGGGATAAGCAAATATTTAAAATTAAAAAATTTTAATCATTCAGTTTTTTGTTTGTTATATTCGGTGGCACGTATTGTTTAATTTTATTCATCTGATGTTATTTTTCTTGACAGTGATTTAATGAATTGTAACATTTTGAAAAGTTGAATTTATAAAATAATAATCGTATATAGCTGTTATGTGTCCTGAGAACAAGGTCGAGGCTGAGTTAAAGGGGTGCGAAAAGGTATAGTGTTAAATGAATAACGCCTGTCCTGCGCTCCGGACAGGCGTTTTTAGTTTTAATTCATATGTGAGGAAATTATATGTACGATATTACGGCATCTGCATCTTTTTTAATGCAGTCAGTGTTAATTACAATACCCGGCCTTATCACTCCGGGGCCTGTGATGGCTGTTACTGTTGAACGCGGCACAAAGTCACCTCACGCCGGGGCTTTTGTCACGCTGGGGCATGTGACTGTTGAACTGCCTTTTGTTATTCTGCTTTTTGCGGGACTGGGAAAATTCACAAAGGAACCTCGACTCCGTATTATTCTGTCATTAGCCGGCAGTATTTTTCTCTTTTATCTGGCATGGAAGACATTCCGGGCCCGCAATGTGAAGAGGACTCCTTCTGCAGGTGTTTACTCCTCATCCTTTCTTGCCGGTGCCATGATGACTCTGGCTAATCCCTTCCTGTTATTATGGTGGGGTACAGTCGGCAGCATGCTAATTATAAGGAGCATTGAACTTGGTCCGGCAGTAAGTGTTCTTTTTTATGTATGTCATGGTGTCTCAAATATTATATGGCTATATTTTCTTTCATGGCTCAGTTACGAGGGGAACCTTGTTATAGGGAAACGGTACAGGTATACGGTAGCTTTTATTTGCGGTGGTATTCTGATTGGTTTTGGAGGCTACTTCATTATTACAGCATTTAAAATTTTTAATTTAAATTATATATAGGAACAGGGAATTATGAAACATAAGTTGTCGCTTCATCTAGCGTTTTTAGCATTTTTAATTTTATTAGCAGGGATGCTGTCAGCACAGGATAATGATGAAAAAGAATATACATCGGATTCCGATGAGATTGTTATCAGCGCTTCAGGATATCCCAGGCCGTTAACTTCAACAACCGGCGGTATCGGGATAATAACATCTGAAGAAATTATGAAACGTGATCCTGTCAGCATAAGTGATGCCATGCAGGATATTACAGGCGTATATAAAACAGCGGATTCATCCTGGGGATCGGAAATAAGTATACGGGGAGCCACAAGGGACAAGGTGGTCATGATTATTGATGGTTCCAGGCTTAATACCGCAACGGATATCGGTGCGCAATTCGGTACTGTTAATCCCGCATCCATCGAAAGAGTGGAAGTCCTCAAAGGCCCGGTTTCATCTTTATACGGTTCAGGATCAATCGGCGGTATAGTAAATATTTTTACCCGCACAGGGAGGTTCAGTGAAACTCCGCAGTCAGACAGCGGAATAATCCTTTCAGGTGAAAATAATTCCACAGGAGTCAATACCTACGGTTACACTTCATATAACAGTTCAGGCTGGTATGCCTTCGGGAGTGGCAGTTACAGGTCTCATGAAAATTACAGTGATGGAGACGGTGACGAAGTTGAAAACAGCGGGTTCAACGACGCTGAAGGTACCCTGAATTTAGGATTTAAACCTGCCGCGGGCCATACTGTTGAATTAAGGTCACAGTATTACCAGGGATGGGATATCGGAATTCCGGGTGCAAGGGACTCGGTCCCTGTTACAGCTTCAAGTGCTGAATATACGAAAATGAGGAGAGGGCTTCTCTCTGCGGATTATAAAATTATACCAGACAGTTCATACTGGCTTGAAACAAAATTTCACCTTTACTGGCAGTATCTTGGCAGGGATGTTGAGATTAATAATGCTGTCATGAAGATTGAACCCGGGGCTGACCATAACACCACCGGTGCCCAGTGGACCAATATTTTTGGTTTGGGTAATAGTACAATAGTGGCCGGGGCCGATACCTGGATGAGAACTATTGAGACATGGAGGACGAAAACCAACACTGCAACAGGTGATGTTACTGAAGATACCCCTATACCTGACGCCCGTTATCTTTCATCAGG
>DAIOFM010000005.1:14669-95816 GCA_036745755.1 Spirochaetota bacterium
GCTCTCGGAGCAGTGGAACACTGGGGCAACCCTGATCTTGATCCTGAGAGATCGTATTTTTTTGAATATTCCCTTCATCTCAAGACTTCTGTGGTTAAAAGCGACGCATCGGCTTATATCAATTTCCTTGATAACCTGATAGCTGAGGAGGAGATATCATCTGTTGAGTACAGGTTGAAAAATATCGACAGGGCCCGCATCTGGGGTGTGGAGTATAATATTGCGGTAGAAGTATTATCGTGGCTGGAAATACACAATAACCTGACATATATACGCGGAAGGGACACTAAAGATGATGAAGACCTGCCCTCAATTGCTCCGCTGAGAACTATTACCGGTGTTAATATAAAAAGCGTTTATGGAATATCTTTATTCGGTGATTGTATATATACAGCAGATCAGAGGAGGGTTCCGGACGGGTATGAGAAATCCGGGAGCTGGGCAAGGTTTGATACCGGGCTGAACTGGGTTTTTCAAACCGGATATTTTCAGCATAAAATTTCACTAACATGCGTAAATTTAATGGATGAAACATATTACGATTATCTTTCGATGTCAAAAACAGGTTATGTATATAATGAACCGGGCAGAACTGTGAAATTAAGTTATTCAGTACTATTCTGATATATACTTGTTCTGCATGATGTTTGTTGCATAAAGTGCATTGTCGGGCAGGCATTTGTAATAATTAAAATTTCCGGCCGCGGGAAACATTGTTTTGTTTTCATGTCTTCTGTATCTTGCAGACAGGGAGTATGTGAAAAAATGACAGACAGTGTTTCCTCTCCGGAAAGGGGCGGATTATCAAAAAGTGAAATTATTCAATTCCTGTGCCTTAGGGGGGAGGAACAGAATGTCCTTCACAGGAAAGCAGCGGGAATAAGAAGAGAGACTCTTGGTAATATCGTTTATATAAACGCCCTGATCGAATTTTCAAATATATGCAGCAATGACTGCTATTACTGCGGCCTGCGAAAATCGAATAAAAAGATTAAAAGGTATGAGCTTACCCCGGAGGCGATACTTGCAGCTGTGGATGATGCGGCAGATGCAGGGATAAATTCAATTGTGCTTCAGTCCGGCGAAAGAAGGGACAGGAAATTTACCTCTTATGTTTCGTATACTTTGAAACTGATAAGGGAGAAACATCCCCGCATGGGGATTACACTTGCAGTGGGGGAACAGGAACGCCCGGTTTATGAAGAGTTTTATGAATATGGAGCGTCACGTTATATTCTACGTATCGAAACCTCCGACAAAAAACATTACAGTAAGCTTCATCCTGATTCAATGAGTTACAGTAACAGACTTCAGTGTCTGCATGAACTTCGTGACATAGGATTCAGGGTAGGTACAGGGGTGATGGTTAATTCACCGCACCAGACTCTTGAAAATCTTGCAGATGATATTTTTTTCTTTACGCTGTTTGATATGGATATATGCAGTCTCGGGCCGTATATACCGCACAGCGATACCCCCTTTGGCGGTATTGAGTATCTTCCGGGGGAAACCCTTAATCTCGGGTTGAATATGATTGCCGTATTGCGGATTGCCATGCCTGATTTGAATATAGCGTCATCAACTTCCCTTGACTCGCTTTCGCCTGAAGGGAGGGAACTCGGCCTACTGGCAGGGGGTAATGTCATAATTCCTCAGATAACTTCATTAACTCCGGGAACTGATGACCTGTCTTCCGGGCATAAACCCGGAGGTGCCATTGAATGCAGGGCTTTTTTTAATGCTCTTGAAAACAGAATTAAATCTATGGAATTTACCCCCTGTATGGGGGAGTCTGCAGGTACCTCGCGATATATGCGTAAAGCTTAAGTTGTTATCATTCTTAATGAAATCTTTTGAAATTAAATCAGATGGGGTGGATTTCATTTTACAGGAGCTGCTTTATGATTCCGGGGAGGGGGGATGTCTACCTGAATGCGTAGATTACCATCGAACTGGTAAGGGCAAAGTCTCCGAAATGGACTTTGCTTTTCATGTGATAGGCCGCTATACGGAGCCATGCACTGTAATCTGAGATAGAATTAAAGCCGCCCCTTGACTTCAGAAGTTTAGGGAGAAGCCCGAATTCAACAGGCTGATAGACTTTTATTTTTCTGAAACCTGTTTTTTCAAGAAGCATGGCAAGGTTTCTTTTGCTGAAATATGAAAGATGTCCCGGCATAAAATACTCGTAATTTTTACCGAGATCCCGGGCCTGTTTCCCCTCCATGTTGGCAGTCTGAATAAGAAGCAGCCCTCCGTCTTTAAGGAGACTAAAGCATTCCCTGACTGCTGCTGCAGGGTCCTCAAGGTGCTCGATAAGCTCAATCATTGTTATAACAGAAAAGCTTTTTTTGTCAAAGGGGTGATCTGACAGTGTACCTGTATGAATGGTGTTTCCGAAAATGTTTCCGGCATGGCTGCTGGAGAATTCAGACATTTCGATTCCGAAAGGCGTATAAAACCTCGATGCAGCCTCAAGGAATCCGCCGAAGGAACATCCGACATCGAGAAAATTTCCGGATTCAATGAATTTATGTATAAACCTGATGCGGCTGTTCCATACATAATCGGAGAATTTCTTTGTGTTCCTTTCATCAATATATGAATAGTCAGCCTTTCCGCTGTAATATTCCTCAGAATAGAAGTTGCGTATAGTTTCATTATCAAAAAGCGGGTTCATGAATATAAAGCCGCAGACAGCGCATATGTCGGTGTTAAATTTCAGGTCGTATTTTTCAATAAGATACTTTTTCCGGATTTCACCGCTGCCGCACAGGGGACAGGTCTTTCTCCTCTCCCTGAACATCAGGCTATATCCTCGGCACTGAAATCCCGCCAGCTCCCGCCGTCAGCTTTTTCAAGTTCTGCTATCCAGCTGGAAACCCTCTCTTCGCCATAGGTCTCTTTCATGATATTGAGAATAATATCAAGAGGTATGTCCTGGAATTCCCCGTGGTAGGAAAGATATTCCATGAATTTATTATTATCAGAATTGAATTCGTGCATTATTGAATCATCATGTCCGTTAAAGTTGAGCGGTTTGACCCTGAAATGCCTGCATAGATCAGCATTAAATGCAGGTGTGGCCTTGACCCATTTTCCTTCAAGCCATAATTCGCTGTAACCATGGGGCGCTATAATATTGGAGCCAAGGTATTCAGTAAACTGTTTTGTCGCAATATGATTTTTTACAGTGGCAAATCCTATTCGTGACGGGATCCCCGCAACACGCGCAGCAGCGCATAATAGTCCCGCTTTCTGAATACAGAATCCTTTTCCCGATTTGATTACACCGCTGGAGCGGTAATGTTCAGGCCTGTAAAAAGGGATGTAAGGGTCATACCTGATTCCGTCTCTTATGTGATAATATAATAATACAGCCTTTTCCACGTCGGTGATTTCTTTTCCTTCCAGAATGCTTTCTGTGTAGGAAATAACTTCGGTGCTGTCGCTGTCAATAATGGTTCCCGGTAAAAGATATTGCTCCTGTGAAGTCATGTCTGCCTCCTGAAATTAAACTTTTATCTTAATTACGGTTAAGTCAATTAAAATCGTTTTTTTATTTACATAAAGATTGTCATTTTAACATCATAAATAAATGATATTCAGGTATAAAGGGTTCATGATCGGGAATTAAATGGATTGAACTTCTGGTGAAAAATGGATAAGAAAAAAATATTAAGTTCAAGGAATTTGCAGAGGGTCTATCTGATAGACAATCAGCCACTGTACAGGATGGGATTTATCCAGACCGTGAGCAGGAGCGGCCTTTTTGACGTATGTCTTGAGTCGGAAAGTTACATTTTTGACAGTGAGGAATTCGCCTGGATTGATCCGGATATTATTGTTATGGATCTGATATATGACGGCAGAAGCCCTTTTGATTTTATAGTATGGGTACATGATAATTTCCCCTCTGTACCGATACTTGTTCTTTCCATGCTGGATGAAAAAATATATGCTGAAAGGGCCCTTAAAGCCGGTGCTACCGGTTATCTGATGAAAAATACCGATGGAAGCGGTGTGCTTACAGCGCTTAAAACTGTTGCTAAACATGAACTTTCGCTGAGCAGCAGTATTTCGTCACAAATAGTGAGTAAGTATGTAAGCGGAACCGAGAAAATTGAGCTTGAACCTACATCCGTTCTTTCAGACCGGGAGATTGAGATATTTTTTTATATAGGAGGGGGAAAGACCTCTCGTGAAATATCCCGTATTCTCAATATCAGTATAAAAACTGTTGATAACCATAAAACATCAATCCGCGAAAAACTTTCACTGAGGAATCATATTGAACTCTCACAGAAAGCCGTACTCTGGCGTGAAAGTTCAGGAGAGAGGAGATGAGTATTTTTAAGAATATAATTTTTGATCTGGACGGTACTCTTACAGATCCCGGGGTGGGGATAACACGTTCAGTCAGTTACGCTCTGAATAAATTCGGGATATCGGAAAAAACGGAAAACCTGTATAAGTTTATAGGCCCCCCGCTCCGTGATTCATTTACAAAATATTACGGTTTCAGCAGAGAAAAAGCTGAAGAGGCTGTGTTGTATTACAGGGAATATTTTTCAGAAACCGGAATATTTGAGAATGAAGTTTATCCCGGTATACCCGCACTTCTCTCTGAGTTAAAAAAATCAGGCAGGAATATATACCTTGCTACAACAAAACCGATAATTTACGCTGAAAAAATACTTCATCATTTTGATCTTCACCGCTACTTCACCTCAACCGCAGGAAGCAATCTTGACGGCAGCAACGGGGAGAAGAGTGTCCTCATCGCCGGATTAATAAAAGGATACGGTATAACTGAGTTTACCCGTGCTGTAATGGTGGGCGACAGAAAATATGATATAGAGGGCGCCAGGGCAAACGGTATCGCCTCTGTAGGGGTGGCTTATGGCTATGCCGGGGAGGGGGAACTGGAGGAATCTATGCCCGATTATATCGCCGAAACAGTAACGGATCTGAAAAAATTTTTATTAAACTCATAGTCCCCGCTTCCGGCAAACAGTTTAGTATTTTGAAGCCAGTTGGCACGATTTTGCGGTAATAATCCTAAAAAAATCTTATGTCTCATGAAAAAGTACTTATCAAATTCCTGTTTTTACCGAATATGATAGTATAAAGGTATACAGGAGAGGTTTCAGATGTTTGACGGAAGCGGAATGATGAGTACCAATTATATACTTGAAAAGTCACTGGATGTTGAATCCCTGAGGCGTAAAGTTATATCAGATAATGTCGCCAATGTGGATGTTCCTCATTTTAAACGAAGTGAAGTGAATTTTGAGAGCGAATTAAAAAGGGCTCTCAATCAGAACAAGGCCACAAATGAAAACCGTCTCCCCGCGATAATGACAGAAGAAAAACATATTCCCTTTTTTATTGAACGGGATATAAAATCCGTATCACCAAGGATAAACGTGGATTATACAACATCCATGAGGAATGACGGCAATAATGTTGATATTGAAAAAGAGATGGTTGACGCATCAAAGAACATGATGAGGTACAATGCCCTCATAAGTGCGCTTAACCACAATTATAAAATGATAAAAATCGTTACCAGGGCAGTATAACAGGCTAAGGGAGTAGAAAATGGGAATGTTTGACAGTTTTAATATTTCATCAACCGGCCTTACGGCTCAGAGGCTGAGGATGGATGTGATAAGTGATAATATCGCAAACGCCACAACAACAAGGACTCCTGAAGGTGATGGCCCGTATGTTCGAAAAAGGGCTATATTCGCGCCTGTAAACATAAGGCCCAAGTACAAGTCTCCTCTTGTACCGGATCGTATTGACAGCGGAATCGGCAGGGGGGTTCGCGTGGTTAAAATAGAGAAGGATTCCAGCCCTTTGCGGCTTGTGTATGATCCTTCCCATCCTGACGCAATTCAGACAGGGCCGGAAAAGGGTTACGTAAGGATGCCAAATGTAAATGTTGTAACAGAGATGACAGATCTTATATCCGCTTCCAGGTCTTATGAAGCGAATGTAATGCTTGTAAATAACGCCAAGTCGATGTTTTCAAAGGCGCTTGAAATCGGCAGGACCGGCGCATAACAGGGAGGTAAAACATGTTCAGGGAAAGAACCATAAGAGATGAAATTAAAATCACGCATGACCTTTCAGGAAAGGTTAATGTGAAAAAGAGTGAAAAAATCGCGAGATTTGATGATGAATATTTCATGGATCTCAGAGTCGAAATGAAATACGCATAACAGACAGATATAAAGGAGTGTTAAAATGATAAACAGTACAGCCGTAAACGGTAATCTGGTAAGAATGTTTACAACAGATCCGCTTCACTATAGTGGTGAAGCACCCCGTAGAAGATCTTCAGATGATGTATCAGGTTCATTCGCGGATATGCTTAACAGCGCTGTGACGAAGACCAATGATCTTCAGGTAGACTCTGAAGCACTCATGAAAAAAATGGTAACAGAGCCTGAGTCTGTTGATATACACCAGGTGATGATTGCGTCACAGAAAGCTGAACTCGCACTGGGTCTGACAAAAGCAGTGAGAGATGGCGCGCTTAATGCTTACAGAGAGCTCATGAATCTCAGATAACGTGAAAAATCGGGTGTAAATGCTTCATTTTGCACCCGATTCTGACATTTAAAGGGAGTTTTTCAGGAAATTAATTGACATTTTTTGTTATTGTTTTATAAAAGTATTATGTCGCATTAGTCGAATGATAAACCCCCTGTTCCGGAGGCGTTAAATGGGTGATCTTATAAAAAGAATATTTGATCAGGTAAAAGAGATCTATGGCAAGCTTGACCGCACTAAAAGGATAATTGTCGGTGTCGTTCTTGTGTTGGTGCTTGTCTCTTTCGGCGTACTCTTTACCGTGTCGAGTAATGAGCCCAATGTGATGCTTTTTGCTGAACTTTCTTCCGATGATTTCGGCTCGATAACCAAAAAACTTGATGAAATGGGCTACAGGTATGAAACATCCGGGTCCACATCTGTTTTTGTCAAGCCGAAAGACAGGGCTCTTATTGTAACTAAACTTGCCCAGGAAAACATGCTCCCCAAGGGGGTTCCCGGATTCAAACTTTTTGATATTTCAAACTGGACGCAGACGGACAAGGAACTTGATGTAAAATTTATGCGCGCCCTTCGCGGTGAGATTCAGAGGCATATAGAATCACTGCAGAATATCAATAAAGCTGATGTTGAAATAGCGATGTCGGAGGAGAGCCTTTATTCCGACAAAAACACACCTTATACAGCAGCTGTTACTGTACATCTTGCTCCCGGATACGATAAACTTTCAACAAAAGAGATTAAAGGTATAGTCTACCTTGTTTCACGGGCTGTCGGCCCCAGGCTTAAGCCTGAAAATGTTACTGTAACTGACAATTCCGGTAAAATAATATCCGATTTTGACGATGATTTTGAAAACGAGAAAAAAGAATATACCATAATCGAATTCAGACGAAAAATAGAGGAACAGGCCAGGGTAAGGCTTCTGAAAGAGATTCGTGAAGGCCTGCAGAGAATCTACTCCTCCGACAGGATACAGATTGTCCGCCTGAATATGGATTTTAACTGGGATAAAATCTCGGAAGAACAGACCGAACATACTCCTGTTACAATGATTCCCGATGATCCAAGGACTCCTTATTCTGAAAGAAAGGTAAAGGATTCTCTTATCGTATCAGAAAAGACTACAAAAGAAAATTTCAAGGGGCACGGCTGGAATCCTGAGGGCCCTGCCGGTACTGAAGGCAATACGCCTCCCGGGTATAAGGCAAGTGATGACCAGTTTGCACAGTATGACAAACAGGAAGATATTAAAAATCATGCTATAAATAAAACTGTGCGGAATATTGCACGTGATCCTTATGATATAACGAGAGTAACAGTGGCAATTGCGATTGACGGGCAGCAGGATCTTCCCAGGTTCCCTGACGGTGAATACGACCTTGATCCTGCAAAAAAACCGGTTCAGATCGCCCTTAAAGAGGATGAGCTAAAGAAAGCAGAGAATATAGTTAAAAAAGCGATTAATTTTGATGATGCCAGGGGTGATCAGGTCGCAGTTGAGAACATAATGTTTGACAGGACTGCTTACTGGAATTCAATAAGGGAAGAATACAGGAGAAAAGAGCAGATAAAAATGCTCCTCCTGGCGTCACTTATAGGTGTCGTGGCCCTTTTTGTCGGATTTATACTTTTCAGGGCCATACAGAAAGAACTGGAGAGAAGGAGAAGGGCAAGGGAAGAGGCGCTTGCACTGGAACAGCAGCGTATGCGTGAAGCCGCTCTCAAGGCTGCAGAAGAAGAGGGTATTGATGTGGAACTCTCACTGGAAGAGCGTGCAAGGCTTGAACTTCAGCAGAGCGCCCTGCAGCTTGCCAAGGAGCGTCCGGATGATGTGGCCCAGCTTCTCAGAACATGGCTTGCTGAAGAATAGTTTTTAATTTGACAATTGTTGAAAAACTGTCGATAATATTATTGTAAATATTTATGCCGATACTATCGGCTAAACTTTTCTGTTATCAGGATTGCGGGGTTAATTAATGCATCAGTCGAAAAAATCCCAGTTAACGGGGAGGCAGAAAGCTGCCATATTTCTTGTTTCTCTCGGGTCTGATGTCTCGTCAGAGATTTTCAAACATCTCCGTGAAGATGAAATAGAACAGCTTACTTTTGAAATAGCCCGACTTGACAAGATTGAACCTGACGATAAAGACAGGGTTCTTCAGGAGTTTCAGGAAATGATGATGGCCCAGGAGTTTATCTCTCAGGGCGGTATCGATTATGCCCGGGATGTTCTTGAACGGGCACTGGGTACGCAGAAAGCTATTGATATTGTAAACCGTCTGACTTCATCGTTGCAGGTCAGGCCTTTCGATTTTATCAGGCGTACAGACCCGAGTCATCTTCTTAACTTTATACAGGGGGAACACCCCCAGACTATTGCCCTTATTCTCGCTTATCTTGATCCCCAGAAAGCGGCTATGATACTTGCTGAACTTCCTCATAATGTTCAGGCAGACGTTGCCAGAAGAATTGCGGAGATGAAGAGAACTTCTCCTGATGTACTTCGCGAGGTAGAACGGGTACTTGAAAGAAAACTTTCAACTCTGGCAAGTGAGGATTTTACCCAGGCGGGAGGTATCGATACGGTTGTTGAAGTTCTCAATAACGTTGACCGTGGTACTGAGAAGATTATTATTGAGGCCCTTGAGGAAGAGGACCCTGAACTTGCTGAAGAGATTAAGAAGAGAATGTTCGTATTTGAAGACATCGTTCTGCTTGATGACAGGTCTATTCAGAAGGTTCTGCGGGAGGTTGATACCCAGGAGCTGGCAAAGGCACTGAAAGGGGTTGACGCTGAGGTGCAGGAGAAAATATTCAGAAATATGTCTAAACGGGCCGCACAGCTGCTTCGTGAGGATATGGATTTTATGGGCCCTATAAGGCTGCGTGATGTTGAGGAATCGCAGCAGAAAATTGTTAACATAATAAGAAAACTTGAAGACGCCGGCGATATAGTAGTCGCGAGAGCGGGTGAGGAGGAACTCGTTGTCTAAACTTGTATTTAAACCGGGTGAAGTACATCATGCAACTGTTGTTAAACAGGTGGATCTCCCTGCCAAGTACCAGAAAAACCTCATAGATGCAGAAGAATATCATGAATTTGAGATGGATGAGGACGGGAATCCCATAGATGTTTACCAGGGCCCTTCAATTGAGGAGATGGAGGCCGAGCTTGAGCGTTATCGCCGTGAAACAGAGGAAGAAGTCAGGCAGATGCTTGAGCAGGCGAGAGCAAGGGCTGCAAAGATTGAGGAAGAGGGCAAGTCTGCGGCATTCACCGAACTTGAAAAAGTAAGAGAACAGATCAAAATAGAAAAAGAGAGACATAGATCAGAAGCTGAGCGTGAAATAGAAAAAAGCAAATTTGAAGCCGAAAAGATAATACTTGAAGCAGAAAAAAAAGTTTCAGAAATTGAACATGACGCATATATGAAAGGGCATGAGGCCGGTCGTGAAGAGGGTTATAAAGAGGGCCAGGCAGAGGTCATGAGGCTTATTGACCGACTCGGGACTATTGTATCAACAGCAGTGGATATACGGGATGATATAATCAAATCTTCAGAGAAACTTATGACTGAAATGATTCTAATGATTGCCCGTAAAGTAATCAAGGATGAGATAGTTGAACGACGTGAAGTTGTAATAAATAATATCAAGGAATCTATAAAACGTGTTAAAGACCGTGACAGGATCGACATAAGGGTCAATTTTGCCGACCTTGATATGACAACAGCGCATAAAGATGAACTTATTAAGATGATGGAATCACTTAAGAAGGTTAATATATATGAAGATTCCAGAGTTGAAAGAGGCGGATGTATAATTGAAACTGACGTTGGTGCCATTGATGCAAGGATATCGACTCAGCTTGATGCGATAGAAGAGGCGATAAGAAACACAAGTACTCTCTAATAGAAATACCGGATCAATGATCCGGTATTTTAAATAATGTTCAGGAGACATAATATTGATAAACATCCTTCCACATGAAAAAGTAGATATACTCTCCAAGTATAAGGAGATCATCGATGAAGTTGAGGTCATTAAATTCACCGGGCATGTGGAGCGTATTATAGGTCTTACAATAGAGTCTGTAGGGCCTGCCGTAAAGTACGGTGATTTATGTAAAATAAAAACCGGCGAGAGCCAGTACCTGTATACTGAAGTTGTCGGTTTTAACAGGAACAGGGTTATACTGATGCCCATAGGTGATATGAAGGGTGTCGTACCTGGAGCTGAAGTTTACGCGGTCGGTACCTCTCTGATGGTACCTGTTGGAAAGGAACTTCTTGGCAGGGTAATTTCAGGAATCGGCAAGCCCCTTGACGGCAAAGGCGAGATATATGCCCGTAACAGGTATCCCGTTGAAGGGAGGGAGATGAATCCGCTTAACCGGACTATTATCACTGAGCCGCTTTCTGTGGGTATCCGTGCCATTGACGGTCTTATAACTGTTGGAAGAGGGCAGAGAATTGGTATCTTCTCCGGTTCAGGTGTAGGAAAATCGACACTCCTCGGTATGATAGCGAGATATACAGATGCTGACGTAAACGTAATTGCGTTAATCGGTGAAAGGGGGAGAGAGGTTAAGGATTTTGTTGAAAAAGAACTGGGTACCGAGGGAGCGAAACGTTCAATTGTTGTTGCCGCCACTTCTGATCAGCCCCCAATGCTGAGACTCCGAGGAGCCTTTCTTGCCCATGCTATAGCTGAATATTTCAGGGATCAGGGAATGGCTGTAAACCTCCTTTTTGATTCCATAACAAGGTTTGCCATGGCACAACGTGAAGTTGGACTTGCAGCAGGTGAACCCTCGGCCACAAGGGGGTATCCCCCTTCAGTTTTTTCCATGATGCCGAGACTTCTTGAAAGGGCCGGTACAAGCAACACCGGCGGGAGTATTACCGGGTTCTATACGGTTCTTGTGGAAGGAGACGACATGAATGAACCGATAGCCGACGCGGCACGAGGTATACTTGACGGGCATATCGTCCTTGACCGTAAACTGGCTAATAAGGGCCATTACCCTGCCGTGAATGTTCTGGCTTCAGTGTCCAGGTGTATGAAAGATGTTGTTGATGACAGCCATCTTGACGCTTCATATAAATTCCGTGAACTTCTGGCCGCTTACACTGACGCGGAAGACCTTATCAATCTCGGAGGATATGTCCGTGGAGCTAATCCCGTCGTAGACAGGGCAATAAGCATGATGGGCAGCATGAACGAATTTCTTAAACAGGGAATTTATGAAAAGGACACCTTCCCATCCATAAAGGAGAAGATGGTATCAATGATTTATCCTGAAGAGAAAAAAACCAGGCAGCCGGCGGTTCAGGGCGGAGCACCAGCATTTGCCCAGGTGGTAAGGTAATCTGATTTATGAAAAAGTTTCAATTCAGGCTTCAGAGGCTTCTTGATTTAAGGGAGGCTAAAGAAAATGAGATTAAAAATGAACTTATGAAAGTCCTTTCTCTTCAAAATAAAGAACGTGTTCTGCAGGAGGAGCTGCGCACAAGGATAAATCATTACGAGGCCTCTTATGGCGAGATGATTAAAAAAGGGGGGTTTGACGCGGATAAGGCTATGTCTGTGTTACGTTTCGCTGATGTTTCACGAAGAGCTATTGATGAGGCGGAAAAGAGAATTGAAAAACTCGAGCCTGAGGCTAACAGAATCAGGGAAAAACTTGTTATTGCCTCCCGTGATAAAAAGGTTGTTGAAAAACTGAAAGAGCGGAAACTGGAAGAATATAATTATGAAGTTAACAGGGAAGTTTCAAAAGAAAATGATGATATGAACCAGAAGATTCATCATAAGAAGCTGATGTGAGGTCATTTTTTATGATAGATGAAATGTATAATGTGATGGCGCGTATTAATGAAATACGGAACAGGTTCGGCCTTAGTAAAAAAAAGGAAGTTGAAATACCGTCAGAAAATAAAGTTTCAGGTCAGTCTTTTCAGCAGATGACTGATAACGCAATTAGTACAATGAAAGGTGAACTTAATATAGATAACGATGCGGAGCTCACACAAAAGGAGATAAACAGAATAGCTGATTATTATGCATCTAAAAAGAATATACCCGCGGGTCTTGTCCGTTCAATAATAAAGGCTGAATCGAATTATAATGTAGATGCCCTATCGCCTAAAGGAGCTATGGGTCTTATGCAGCTTATGCCTGAAACAGCTATGGGGATGGGAATAGAGAATCCCTTTAATCCCGAACAGAATATTAAGGGGGGAGTAACTCTTCTTAAAGGTCTGCTGGATGATTATCACGGTGATTATAAACTGGCTCTTGCAGCGTATAATGCCGGAAAAGGTAATGTTGAACGTGCGGGAGGGGTCCCGGACTTCAGGGAAACTAAAGACTATGTGAAGAAGGTCATAGATTTTTATGTTTCCGATGAAGGAAAAATCAGTAAATAAAATTATGGAGTGAATATCAATGGCTGTATCAGAAAAGTCCAAGATTATTTATCTTTTAATATTAATTGTATTTCTTGCCGGTCTGGGGATTTTCTGGCTCGATTATATTGATCTTGTTAATATATCAAAACATATAAGAGTTTTTAAAAGTGAACCGGCACTGGTTGTTGATGCTTCAGGGGATGAGCCTTCCTTAATTGAAAAAGAGGAGTTTGAAAAGGAAAAGGACAAAATCCTTGAACGTATTGAGGAACTGGACAAAAGGGAAGCACTGATTGCAGAACGTGAAAAGCAACTTGAATCTGAAAAAGATGAAATTGAACAGAAAAAGAAGGGACTTGAGCTTGAAAAGAAAAAACTTGAAGATGAGAGGAAAAAGGATTCAGGTTACAGGAAAAATGTGCAGGTCCTTGCAAATAAAATGGCTAATATGCCTCCTGAAGAATCTGTAAAGATAATGGTCAACTGGGAAGATCCTTTGATTATTGATGTTTTAAGACAGATGGATGCTGATTCCGCTGCTGCGGGCAGGATGAGTATTACATCCTACCTGATAACACTTTTTCCCAAGGAGAAAGCAAGCAGAATAATGTATCTGATGACACAGCTTTAATTTTTAGACTGTTTACCTGATGAAAAATCATCTATAAGTGAAAGCAGTTCCTTGCGCCCGGCATTTGTTTTGGATGATGTTATAAATATAGAATCTGCGTTGATATTCAGAGTTTTACTTATATTGCTGATACTTTTTGAAAGTTCATTTTTTGATAATTTGTCGCATTTTGTCAGTGTGATGGCTACGGGAATTTCGTTTTCAACAAGCAAATTAATTAAATCCTGTTCATAATCGCCGGGTGTTCTCCTGGCGTCAACAAGTAGAAAGGCCAGCCTGAGATTATCTCTTGAGGTTATGTAACTTTTTATCATTGGCGCAAATTGTTTTTTTATACTTTTTGGGAGTTTAGCGTAGCCGATCCCCGGAAGATCTGCAAAAGAGGTATTGTCATTAACAATAAAAAAATTAATTGTCTGGGTTACTCCGGGTCTGGAGCCTGTTTTAACAAGGTTTTTTTGACTCAAAAGCATGTTAAGGAGAGATGATTTTCCCACATTTGATCTGCCGAAAAAAGCAAATTCCGGATAGGCGTATTCAGGAAATTGTGAATTTTTAACGCAGCTTTTTAAAAAATATGCTTTTTTTATATTCATGAAATATTCTTCTCCATAAGAATGGCGTCATCATCATTGTAATAATTTTTACGGGTACCTGCTATCATGAAACCGTTTTTCAGATAAAAGTCTATCGCGTCAGTATTTTTTTTTCTTACCTCGATAAGTATTTTTGAAATATCATTTTTGAATTCATTAGAAATAAGACTGTTCAGCAGAATAGAACCTATTCCTTGTCTTCTGAAATTATTACTGACTGCAATGCTGTTAAGCTGTAATTCCCCTGCTACATACCATGCAACGGCATATCCGGCAATAATATCTGAAACAATAGCAACAATAAACCGTGAGAAATTTCTTCCAAGTTCCTCAGTGAACTGGTTTAATGTCCAGGAATTAATGCTTTCATGTTCAATTGTATAAATCTTTTCTAAATCGCTGAATTCAGCATTTCTAATGCAGATCTGTTCCATGTTTTTTTCTAAAAAAGGGGGTCGGTTTTATCAACTATTTTAAATAAAAATCAAGAAAGCATACATCGAAGGGTATATGGGGAAACTTTTTTATCGATACCTCATTGAAACCATAATCGATATACCAGTTTTTCAGTATTTGGTTTTTATTCATTATACCAATTGAAATTTTATCACTACCAGCTGCTGACGCATATTTTACAGCAAAGTCCAGGATAGATTTACCGTAACCATTATGCCTTTTTTCAGGAACTATGCAGAGACGTTCAAGATAGGAGCTGCGGGCTTTCTGAGCAAATTCGATGGCAAAGAATCCGCATGGGATGTCATTTTCTATGACACCGAAGCATTGAGCTTTCTGCATAAGATCTTCAAGTTTTTCGATTGAAATAAACGCAGGGTTGGACGGAGAGTTTATTTCATTGAGGCCGAAATGATCAGCTACTGTTTTAAAAGAAAGTCTTATTATATTATGATAAGTTTTAAGCTGAATTGTATCTTTAATTTTATGGATCAAAGGAGTCATTACATCGTTAGTTCGTCAGGTTTTCAATGCAATCTAGAAGTTCCTTGTGGGTAAAAGGTTTTTTAAGAGTTGCATCTGCTCCAAGATATTTAGCTGTATTAAGGTAACTTTCAGAATCTATTCTTCCACCGCCTGAGATGGCAATGAGAATAATGTTCGGCATGGCTTTTTTAGCTTCGATAATAATTTCAATTCCGTCTTTATCAGGCATAATAATATCGGTTATCAAGATGTCGGGTTTGAATTCATCAACTTTTTTCATGAGATCAAGACAGCTGTCGATCGCCATGACCTGATAATTATTCATTTCAAGAATTTCTTTAAGACTTTCGCGAATTACTATATCATCTTCAACAATTACGATTTTATTCATTATTTTATTTACCGGAAAATATTTAATATAAATAGAATACTTCTTTTTTTTACAGTGTCAAGTAACTTATCTCCGGCACGAAAGACTCTTGCCTGTAATTATATGAAATGAACTATTGATCCAAAATAAAAATTTTTCATTTTCAAGTCCATATTTTTTTTATATTTTAATTATTGATAAATTTTAGTTGATTTTTTAATAGCTGAAGAAATAATGCGACATAACATAGGTGTTTATGAACAGAATTATATTGATAATGACAATATGTTTTTCCCTTGTTACAGCAGGGGGATTGGTATTTGCCGGGGATTCAGCAGAAGAAACAAATCTAAAAAAAATTGCTGATGATATGAAATTCGGTAATGCAATGGAATTTTATAAACTCGAAAAATACAATCGTGCCTTGAATGAATTTTATGAGTATATAGAAATATATTATGATGGTATTCATAGAAATGAAGCGTTTAGAAAAATTGCTGAAATACACATTAAAAATTTTAATTATAAGAAGGCAATAGAAGCTTATAATCATCTTTATCAGGAATTTAGCGGAACAGATGAGGGACTTGATGCCTATTTTCAAACTGCAGTCTGTTATAAAAAAATGGGTTTTGATAATAAGGCTGAAGAAATTTTTAAATATATTATTGAAAATCATCGGGGTACGACAGCTGCTTACAATTCAGAAATACAGATTGAATTATTAAAAATGGAAAATGAGTAAAATATATTGACAAAAAACCAACCTGAATTAAATATGCCCTTCTAATTTCAGTTGTTTATTATTTTTTATTTCTTATATTTTTATCACTATTATCCAGCATAAGAGCGTAAATATATCAATCCGCATCAAAACTGGCTGAATAGTTAATTACTTCTAAAATTAATTGAACATTGATAAATTAAAGTGTGAGGTATATATGCCATTACAGAAAATACGAAATATCGGTATAGCTGCGCATATCGACGCAGGCAAAACAACAACAACAGAGAGACTTCTGTTTTTTACCGGTGTTAACAGAAAAATGGGCGAGGTCCATGACGGTGCTGCAACAATGGACTTTATGAAACAGGAACAGGAGAGAGGAATAACAATTGCCTCTGCTGCAATATCATGTATCTGGAAGGATTATGGAATAAACATTATTGATACTCCAGGGCACGTGGATTTTACTGTTGAAGTAGAACGTTCACTCAGAGTTATAGATGGGATGGTGGCGCTTTTCTGTGCCGTTTCAGGAGTCGAGCCGCAGAGTGAAACTGTATGGAATCAGGCTGACAGGTATAAAGTCCCGAGGATAGCCTTTGTTAACAAAATGGACAGGGTCGGTGCAGATTTCAGTGAGGTAATCGGTCAGATGGACAAGTATCTCGATGCTAATCCTGTACCATTTCATGTCCCCATGGGTGCCGAGGAGTTATTTGTGGGATCAATAGACGTTATTGAAAATAAAGCTTATATTTTCGAAGAATTTGAAAGAAAAGAGATCCCGGTACCTGAAGAGTATAAAGATCAAGTTTACGAAGCAAGGCAGACTGTAATTGAAAAGTTAGCTGATTATAATGAGGAGATAATGGACCTCTTTATCGAGGGAAAGGATATTGAAAACGATCTGCTTAAAAAGGCTGCGAGGGAAGCAACAATAAAAATGATGATTACCCCGGTTTTCTGCGGCTCTTCTTACAAAAATAAAGGCGTGCGTCTTCTTCTTGATGCGATAATTGATTATCTTCCTTCGCCAATCGATATAGGAGCCGTTGTAGGTACCGATATTGACACTCCTGAAAAAACACACGCAAGGCATCCTTCAAAGAAAGATCCATTCGCGGCTCTTGCGTTTAAACTTATACACGATCCATATGTTGGCCAGCAGACCTTTATAAGAATATATTCCGGTGAGCTGAAAACCGGTATGCAGGTATATAACTCAACCAAAGATAAAGAAGAGAGAATAGGAAGGATCCTCAGAATTCATGCTAATGAAAGGGAGGAGGTTGATGTAGCCGGCCCCGGTGATATCGTTGCGTTAATCGGAATGAAGTACACTAAAACAGGTGATACTATTTGCGATCCGTCACAGCCGCTTTATCTTGAATCGATTTTTATTCCACCTTCAGTAATCGAGTTGAAAATTACTCCTCCTACAAAGAAAGAGGAGGAAAAACTAGGTATTGCGCTTAGAAAGCTCTCAATGGAAGATCCTTCATTCCACGTTAGGTTTGACGATGAAACTAATGAGACAATCATTTCAGGAATGGGAGAGCTTCATCTTGAAATTATTGTAGACAGGCTTAAACATGAATTTGGTGTAGAGGCGCAGGTTAGTGAACCTTCGGTTGCGTTTAGAGAAACCATCACGGCGGAACATGAAATAAATTACAAACATTCAAAACAGACTGGTGGTAAAGGGCAGTATGCTCATGTTGTTATGAGAATTGAGCCTAATGACGGAAACGGTTTTGAGTTTGTGGATCATATTAAGGGCGGGGCTATTCCTACTGAATATATCCCCTCTGTGCAGAAAGGTATTGAATCTGTAATGGAAGAGGGTGTAATTGCAGGTTTCCCGGTTGTTGATGTTAAAGCTGTTTTAATAGACGGTTCATACCATGAAGTTGATTCATCAGATATGGCGTTCAGGCTTTGCGCTTCTGTTGCTTTTAAGCAGGCATTTATGAAATGTAATCCTATTCTGCTTGAGCCTGTTATGAAAATTGAAGTAAATACACCTGATGATTATATTGGTGACGTAATAGGTGATATCAACAGAAGAAGAGGAAAAATCGAATCAATGAGAAGATATCGAAAAGGTTCTCAGAAACTTAACGGTTTTGTGCCTCTTATGGAAATGTTCGGTTATGCGACTCAGTTAAGAAATATAACAAGTGGAAGGGCCAATTACTCAATGGAATTCCATAAATATATATCTCTTCCAAAAGATGTACAGGAAAAAGTACTGAAAAAAATTGAGGAAAAGAAGAAAGAGAATAAATAGGCAATCTTTCAAAAAGATTATTCCCCCTTGTGGCCCGCACATAATTGATGATGCGGGCCATATTTTTATTATTTGAGGAGGGAGTCTATATCTTTTGTCCAGTATTTACCGCTTGCATTCTCTTCGTGAAAATAAATAAGGAATTTATGAATTCTCTTACATAGCTCCGGAGTTATATGGTGCTCAATTTTACAGGCCTCGGCTTCGGCCTTTTCTTTTGGAAGTTTTAACACATTTGAAAAAAAATCGGCAAGACAGATATGTCTGCTTAAAACCCGTTCAGAGACTATGCTTCCTGTTTTGGTAAGTTCAATATAACCGTATTTTTCATACTCTATCAGCCCCAGTTCTTTAAGCTTATTAAGTGCTGATGTAACACTTGGCATTTTGATTTTTAGTTCAGCAGCAATATCCCTGACCCTGACAACACGATTGTTTTGGGAAAGAACAGCTATGGTTTCGATATAATCTTCCATATGGGGGGAGAGTTCTGTATCACCATAAAGCTCATCAATATCTATTGAATAAATATCTAACATTTATAAATTGCCGTTTTGTGAAGAATGAAATACTAAAATAGTATAGCTGATTAACAGGAGGTGTCAATTAAAAAAGATTTAAAATCCTTATTGCAATAGAAATGCCTATAGTCATTTAATTTAGTGTTCAAGTCTGAAATATCGTTTTTCTAGATGGTCGAGATCTTTTTTTACTATATTTTTTAGCGGAGAGTCTGCAAAATGTTTCTGACCTGAATCTGCTTTTTTCAGAAATGAACGGTAGAATTTTCTGGACATTTCATTGTCTTTCAGTATAGGGTCTCTTTCATAAATTCTGGCAATCAGGTAATAGGCGTCATCTATAGTCTCGGAATTTTTATAATATCTTACTATTTTAAGTGCGGATTCAAGAGCCTGGTATCCCTTTCTGTTTTTAAGATATAGCTTGCCGGTTATCAGTATCGAATCGTCAGCAAGTTCATTTTCAGGAAATGTTGATGAAACTTTCTGATAAGTTTCTATAGCTGTAACAATCTCTCCTTTTAGTCTTAATGCTTCTCCTTTGTAAAAAAGTGATGCCGGATATTCACCGGATTTTTCGTTTACAGCATCAAATTGTTTTATTGCGTTTTCATAGTCATATTTACGAATATAAATTTTACCAGTGTACATTCTCGCGCTATCAATAAACCTGCTTGAAGGATGATTTTTTATAATATCGTTAAACCTCGACAATGAGTGATCATACATCCTGCTTTCGAAAAGCTGAATGCCGGTTTTTAGAAGGATTTCATCTTTGCCGGACAGAGCGGTATTTTTTATTTCTTTCTCGTCATTCTGTTCGTTTTTATCTGGTTCAGTTTTATTGATCTCTTTTTGTTCGGAAGAAGGTACCTCTTCATTAGCTGTATCATTTTTTTTCAATTCACCATTTTTTACTGCTGATTCGGTGTTAGATTCATTCAGGATACTGTTAATCATCTCTTCTGTTTTATGGAAATCTTTGGCATAAGAGTCAATAAACGAAAATAATAGTATGATTAAAAATAGTCTTTTCACTGGCTTATTATACCCGAATCCTTATTGTATATTTCAGGTTTGACTGTTTTATCTTTTTCAAGAATTCTCACCGGTGACTTATCCTTTTCAGATTCAATTATTTTATTCTGATTTTCATTTTCGGTGTTCCTGTTTATTATAATGTCACCTTTATTCTCATCAGTCAAATTCTTTTCAAGTGGACGTACAGACTTCTCATTGTCAGTTTTGGTTCTGTTGAGGTCTTCGTCAATTGGGGTTTCAGATTTATACGGTTTTGTCATTATATCCGGTTCAGAAACCCTGTTATCTGAGTCTATAGGGGCCTTATCATATTGAGGTTTTAATTGTTCCCTTACCGGAAATTCTGCCTTCTCAAAGTTATTTATATCTGATTCTTTAATAATTTCATTTTCAAGCATTTCAGAAAAGTCAGCGGATTCCTTTTCCCGGTTAAGGTCGATTTTAAAGGTATCGTTAACAAATTCGGCAAATGGGGCACTTCGTATTTTGGCAGATTTTTTACCCATATTAATTCCGATAATTATTCCTATAATGCACATGACAAAAATCGTGAAGAAAAACCCTCTTCGTATGTTCTGAATAGTCTGAAGACTTAATGAATCAATAAATCTGTTCAAAGCTATTATGAAAGATGAGATTGCCTGGACTATAGGGTTCATTTAATCACCTGTCTATAATAAATATAACTCTGCATTTTTTTAAAAAATTAAGGTTAGTACTGTGGCTGTATATTCTTTTAATATCTTCGTCAGAAATTATGGGATTACCATTGAGAGATTTAAGCGCAATTGAGTAAAAAGGGTGTTTGCCTGCTTTTTTATGCTTCCTGGCATCTCTATCGTTAAATACATATGAAACCGGCAGGTATTTGACAGCACATTTACCGTAGATATTATTTTTACTGTATACAGCAAGACCTGTTTCACTTAAAACAGAAGGAAGAAGCATGGGCTTAATATTAAGGCCCCTTGTATCAATTATAAGTGATGTGTATTTTGTTGATATTTGAATATCATCTCTCAGGGGGAAATCATCTTCAGGAAATGTTATGCCCAATGTGTTAATAATGTAACCGATATTCATTTGAAGTTCGCATGATGTTGCAAGATAGCCGGCCGGTTTTTCTCTGAATCTGGAGAATTCATGCAGATGGCGGGTAATGTTTTGTCTCACTTCCGGGGAGCTTAATATAAGATCATTCAGATTCGTTTTTGTATCAATTTTTAAATCTTTAATCGCAAGAACTGCATAATGAACGGCTTTATCTTTAGCCCTTGCGTAAGAAATATTCCTTGCTGATGAAATTGATATTCTGTTTCCCGTTTCATAGTCAACAGGGTTACCTTGGTCATCTATGTGATGTGTATATTTTCCATTTGAAACTATTTTTCCATTAATCCAGTCAAGCTGTCCCAGGCTGTTGCCGGAATTGACGGCATAAGAAGCTGAATAGATTATTAAAGCGGCCAGAGTGATTTTTAGTTTCATAATTTTCATTTCATTATATATTTTAACTTATATGCAGCCTGTCAATAAAGGATTTCAGTTTTAAAGAAGAAATTTTTATTTCATTATATAAAATTTCTTTAATCCGATTATCATCCATTGAATGACGTGAAATATAAAAATCAGTTTTTCTCATTAATGGTTTTAAGAGTGAATTAATATCATTATCGTCAAGGATCATGTCAATACCGGAATATTTTTCTTCATCGGTTGAATCAGATTCAGTAATTGTTATTATATCATTTAATTTTGATTTTACATCATTAATTTTTTGTAATAAAGAATTTATATTTTCAGTTTTAAATTTACTGAAAATATTATTAATAATTGATGATGGGGGAACAGATTTTGCCGGGAACTTAAGATCTTGAGCATATCTTTCTTCTGTATTGGCAATTCTTGCCCCTCCTGAATTTGAATTAATGACGGTTACTTTTATTTTTGCGGAAGAATCTTCAAACCATGATTTATAGAGATCAAAGACGAAGTCAGATATTACCTTGCCGTTATTATCGAATTTTATTACGTATTTTATTTTTCTTTTTCTTATAACATTCTGATTGATAGTATCAAGATTTTTAAACCTGTTGATCTGCGGCAGCCAGTCATCATTATGATAAGTTCCGCTGCAATGGATTTCTCTTCCGGAGTAGGCAAGATCCTGGCCAAACAGTATTATGCGGTCGCATCCCATGTTAAGAAGGAGATCAAAGGCGCTTGTGGCGACTGAGCCTCCTGACTGTATATCACCGGGAGATTTTATATAATTTTCAACCCAATCCATGACAGGTGTTGTTTCACGTATCGTTTTACCTGAAGAGTCCTGATAGTATTTAGATGTTGTACTGATAATTTTTCTTCCCTGATAATAGTTAAGCACGGAAGGACAGCTGACTATATCTGAAACAAGGACTGATTCAGAGAAAGAAACTCCTGTAAAATGTTTAAAACTGTACTTCTGGGCATCCAGGGTCATTACGAAATGAGGTTCAATCCCGGATTTTGATAATACTTTAAAAGCTGTATCTACACAAACAATAACAGCCGAGTTTTTCAGGTTTCTAAGATATTCAATATCTTTCTTAAGCGAGGGACCTGCTGAAACGATAATCCCCGGGTATCCCTTAAAACAGTCGAAAAAAGCAGAAACGCCAGGAACTTTACCCAGCCATTTCATATTAAGAAAAATATTTTTTACCCATTTTTTTTCAAATTCAAAACGGGTCAGAAGGTCACTGACACGTGAAGAAATGAATAATTTCATATCAGATATAATATTATCATAAAATTGCGGATTAAGCTGATAGGAGGGGCGGTGTATATAGTGTGCGATTCCTTTGAATTCTGTAAGTTTAATTGATTCAAAAAAAGGGATAAGATCCTGCTCGGAATGGATACTGGGAATTCCATTAAGAGAGGAGGGATTGTGCTTCTGGCATAAAACTGTGACCTCAGGATCTTTTTCAAGTGCGATTATTTTAATATCCGGATATTTAACTTTTAATGCAGCTATATGATATCCGAGCGCTATACCTGACACGATAATTACGGAACATTTACCGGAGTTAAAGGCTTCTACATTTCTTTCTGCTTCTTTTATAGGATTATAAGCTGAATGAAGTTTTATGTCTCTATCGGAACCACTTTTACGTCCAATAATGGTTTTAGAACCCTCTCTTGTTTCAGAAACAACATAGTCAATCATAAGAATCAGCCTGTTGTTGTAATCTGGTTTGAATAGCCTGTTTTAAGCTTTTCATGAAATTCTTTCAGGTCATCCATGGAACTTATATTAAGCCACTCAAGAATATCGGTTTCTATGTAATAATAACTGTATTTGTTCTTTTCAACACCGCAAAGCATGTTCGCGAGATATACAGAAAAAGTAAGTTCCCTGAATTCGTTGTCAACATTCAGGGGGGAATGATGATGCTCAATGGCAAGCTTCAGATTGGGAGGGAAATTCCATTTATCAGCAATTAATCCGCCAAGTTCAGCATGGCTTATGCCAACTGAAATTTCTTCAAGTATAGAAGAGGATCTTAGCTGTTTATTCCGTGTAATCTCAGATATCGTGTTTATAATTTTGTCATCAGCAGACATTAGAATAATTTTACCGATATCATGAAGCAGCCCGGCTATAAAAGCTGAATCAGCAAGAGGGCCGAGTTGTTTGGATTTGGCGATGATTGTTGAATAATAAGCAACACGTATGCAGTGTTCCCATATAACTTCAAATTTTTTATATTTATTCTGCAATATCGTTTTGGCTGCGCTTGCGGTAAGAATAAGATTAAGATTTTTGAGGCCTATTATTTTTACCGCGTCTTTTATAGTCGAAATCCTTTTACCGGGAACGAAACCGGCTGAGTTGGAAAGTTTAATAACATCAGCAGTAAGTGAGGGATCAAGGCTGATTTTTGAAGATATAGCATCTATTGTCGAATCTTTACGGCTGCAAAGATTTTGAAGTTCTATTATGTTTTCAGGAAAAGTCGGTAAGGTTTCAACGTCATCAAGGACTTTATTTTTTACAGAAGAGATAATGCTCTCCTCTTTAAGCTGTTTTGGTATTTTTATTGTTACTGAAACACCTTTATCATCAGGTTCAATTGCAAGGTTGTCAACTCCTATGCCGGAGTTTTTAAGGAGAAATACCATCAGGGCCAGCCCTAATCCTGCTCCTTCTGTTGAATCATAAATATCATTATAGGCTTCTGCGAGATTTTGATATTGTTTTGACTGCTCAAGACGTTTAGTAATTCTGTTATACTCTTCCTCTATAATTGCTACATTGTTAAAAACAGTTATTTTAAGAAAATTTTCAAATTGTTTAAAGTTGACCTGAATATGATAATTATCCTGGGAAGTAATTTCATCCTCTATTTCGTCAAGTCTGTACAGGTAGTCATCCTTGAAATTCTCCATAATTACAGCATACTGCTCTGTGTTATTAAGATCAACACCGAGTTTTTTAAAATAGAGCCGTTTCAGGTTTGCCTTAAATGCGTTGAAAATTATTTCACGTATAATTGTAATAAGTGTTTCAAGCAGGAAAATATTACCCTGAGTTGAGAGAATTTTTACAAGAATAGCATTTATAAGCAGTAGTGATTTTTCATCAACGAATTTTAAAGAGAATCCAACATTTTCACCTTTTATGATTCTCTCTGAATATTTTTTTCCTTCTGTAAATAACATGATACCTTCTACTGATAAACCTTTTTATTTTATTATCGGTTTATAAATACAAAAATAATATGAGTTTAGAAAGTAATAAGCCAATAAAATCTAATTTATCGGAAAAATAATTTTTATGTTTTCTCTTTCAAATGAACTTATAAGTTTTTTAAATTCATTATTAAAATCAGGTAATAATAAAAAACGGCATTCGTCAATTATAAAATAACTGCTTATCTTTTTACATGCCTGTATATTAGCTGAAGATGAATTATTTAATGTAATGTTTTTAATATCGATATTGAGCCTTGTAACCTGTTTTAGCAGAATATCTGCATCATCTTGTTTTTTAATATCCAGATATATTTCAGGCACATCGTTAAGTTCAATTTCAATTGAGGATTTATCTGAATAAAATGTTAGATTATTGCAGTGACTCATTGCGGGGATTTTAAAATATAATGTGCATAATACGATGGATAAAATTATCTGAATTCCTCTAAAATTCATGTTTCTCATTGAAGGTAGCAGCGGCATTAAAGATAATGAAAGCAGTAGTAATGGAATAAGGTAATTATCAAATATATAAAAATTAAAATTCAATTCTGAAAAGAAAGTAACAGCACCTGTAAGAGTTTTATAACAAAAAGAAGTTATACTTCCGGTAATACCGGTTAATATATTAAAAGTTGATGCTACTGAAAAAGACAATAACGCTGAATATATAAAAATTGCGGCGAGAGGAATAATTACGATGTTGCTGATAATTGAAATGGTGTTAATCTGATTCAGGTTAAACATTATAATCGGAACAGTGAAAATTTGTGCTGAAGCTGTCAGGGAAACAGATTTTTTTATAAATGACGGCAAACCGTTCATTGATTTCAGATATAAATCGTAAAATAGAACAATTCCCAGTGTCGCACCGAAACTTAACTGAAATCCCAGACTGAATATTTCATGGGGAGCATATAAATTAATCACTGTAGCAGTCAGCATCAAGGTATTTAATGCATTTGATTTTCTGTGAAACAATATCTGAATATAAAAGAGTCCATACATGAGTGATGCCCTTATAAGCGAAACAGGCATATCTGTTAAAAAGAGATAGAAGGCGACTACACAAAGAGAAATAAACATTACAATACGTCGTTTAAGATTGAAGATCAAAAGGAAAAGCGGGATAGCTGCCGCAATTCCTACATGAAGTCCTGATGCTGAAAGGATGTGTAGAACACCTGCATCTCTGAAGCAGGAAGTTATCACTTTGCTGATTGAACTTCTGTTGCCGGTGAATAAAGCTGTAATTATACCGGCTGTTTCTTTATCAAAGATTCGGTTTATTCTGTTTTTTAAGGAGGCTTTTACTCTTTCCCGGAAACCTTTTTTACCTTTTAAAATAACAGTTATATCGTTATCACTGACTGAAGATAGAAAATATATGCCTTTCTGATAATAGTTCAGGAATTTTGAATCATCAGAATTCCTGTTTAAGCGTGATATTTTTTTGTGAATAAAAATCGTATCGCCGGCATATAGATCTGTAAAACCTTGATAGTATAATGCGATCTTAAAAGGGGAGTTGGGGTATTCATCTGTCGGCTCAACGGTCAACCTGGAAAAATTTCTTTTGATATCGACATCGCAAACGACAGCTGAAAAATCAGCTATTGAATCCGGTAGAGAATCAGTTGCTGTTATTTTAGTTATATGTAATAGAATCAGTGAGAATGTAAAAACTGATGTGCCTAGAATCAATGATAAAGTTTTTAAATTGAGGCCTGATTCATTTATAAAAAAATGAATGTATCTTTTAATACATATAATCAAAAGAGCCAATGTGAGAACAGATATTATAATACCCGAATAAAATACGGTTTGAGAAGGAAAAATATGATTATAAGAAAATAGCGTTGAAGAGGCCGTAAGACCGAATAAAGAGACAGAGGGTACAGTTATTTTATCCAGTATTTTTTTATATTCGTCCAACTCTGAATATAAACCCCATACTGCATCCAAAAGAACTGAATTCAGTATCTTCGCCTACAGCAAAAGTGCCGTATTTAGCGAATATGTTTATGAAAAATTTTGTCTGGTTTGTTGTTCTGAACATAGCGCTGAGCGGAAAATATAAACCTGCGCTGCCATTATGTTCACTGCTTGAAGGAGGTGTCTCCATATATAAGCCCAATCCTCCACCAAGTGAAAAAATATCTCCAAATCTATAATAATAGATTCCTGCCAGAATAAACTCAAGACATGTAAGTGTTGTATCATATGAACTGTAAGAGTATTTAGCCTGGAAATCTCCGCACATATTATGTGCTAATATTTTCAGGTCAATGCCTCCGGTATATGAATTACCCGATACATTCTCAGTTTTTGTTTCATTGTCAATCCAGTCTCTGTATTTAGCGGTGTTCTGTGAATATGAAATTACAGGTCCTATATATGTATAGTTAAGAGATGACTCTTCACGTATTTCCTGTGTGAATGCATCAGGAGTAAGTGAAAATATCATAAAGCATAAAAGAAAAAAGAAAGAATTTATCTTAACGTACAATAGGTACCTCTGTTTTATTTAATATTCAAAGGATTTTTAACCACCTGAGCATTAGAAGGAACATTAAAATCAAATATACTGGGAATTACTGCCGCAGAAGTGCTGATATTGGACAGTGAGAAATTATATGTTCCGCCATTTTTTGATTTTAAGATTGCTTTTCTAAGAAAAAAAGTTGAGTCAACCATGAGTATTATTTCAGAGAACGATCTATCATTATTTTTCAGTTTTATCGTATAACCACCGGGCCCCTGGGCTGTAACTATTGCGAAATAACCTGAAGTAAGTGCAGCAATTCCGCCTGAACCGCCCCTGGCAAGATCCTGTACTCCGCAGATATTACTTCCGGAGGAATAAATCCATAAACTTTTACCGTTGGATACAATCGTCTTGCCAGCGGGAGAGCTGAATTTGACATATATTTTCCCCGGGCTTAAATATTTAAAAGCTCCTGTATATGTCTCTCCGCCGGAACGAGACCATGATATTATTCCGGTAAGTTTCCCTGAACTGTTCATTCTCGCTCTGAATTTTGCAAGGGCTTCATCACCTGTTAAAGCAAAAGCGGAATGGGCCGCATTAAGGATAAATAAAACAGTTATTGTTAAAAGTGATAATTTTTTCATAATTTGTGAATTCCTGTATGTAAAACGACTGCTAAAGCCTTAGTTGAAAAATTTTTTGATAAAATACTTTCTATAGGGTTATTTTTCAACAATAATATATTGATATACTTTTTTTTGATGGTATGATTTATGGAATAAATCTCTTACCTAATACAGCTGAACATGGATGGGGCGATTGGTTATATGAAAAAATTTTTAGTTATCGTTATTCTTTTTACAGGGTTGATGCTGGTATCTGTAGCCTATAGCGGCAGGGTTTACAGATTTTATATAAAATTTTATTATAATATATTTTACAGTGAGGATGAAATAGTCAAAAAAGGGTGGGAGTTGTATGACGGTGGGCGTTACAATGAACTTCATGATTTTATTGAACCTATACTGGAAGTATATGTCTGGAATAATGATATTAAAAAGATAGCAGGCCTTAATTTTATTAAACTTGGTGAACCTCTCAAGGGTGCTGATCTTTACGCGTCATCTTTTGAAAATGGTAATGGAGAAAGCGGTGAACTGATTAAAGTATTGAGGATACTATTCCGCAATGGGGACTATGGTGAAATAGTCTATTTCTACGACAGGAATATTTTGAGAAATAATGTGAATGTAGCATTTTATTATGGAGCTTCACTGTATTATCAGGGGAGGAGCGGAGAATCTCTGGAGAGCCTTGCATATGCCCGTGAAAATGGTTTTATCGGTGAGGAGATAGATTATTATACAGGGCTTGCATATGAGAAGGAGGGAAGGCTTAAAGAAGCGGCATATATGCTGCAGAAAGCTTATAATTCAAACAGGTATAATAAGGATATTAAGAGTGCACTTATCAGGGTTTACAGGCAGAAAGGTGATTTTGAAATGGCGGAAATGGTTATTAGAAAAAAATAATCATGATTTTTCTGATAATTCAGTTCTAAGAGAATTAATGATTTTAACAGATATCTCTTCAATATTACCGCCTGTTATTTCAGATTCTGCTGTAATCAGTTTATTGTCCTTTAAGGATATACCTCTGATCCAGGCTGTATTTTTATCATCATTAAAACCGATTATTATAAGATATTCAAACGACCCTCGATCAAAGTCAAGTGCCCTGTTTGTAAAATTTTCGATGGTCTTTTCAAAATTAAAGGCATATTTATTATATATATCTCTCTGTTGAATCAAATCCCTGTAATATTGTGCACCTGACCATGTCCCATGTAGAAGCTCAACCTCTGATCTGTCAGCAATAATTTTATAGCTGGCATTTTGAGTGTGGACAGTGTATAATGACATTATACTGTTTTCATCAAGGTGTGTGTATATTTCATTTCCCTGTACAGAGGAAAGTTTATATCCGTTTTTCATAAAGTTATAATAAAGAATATTAAGATCTTCACCTTCAATATTCGTTATTATGCTAACCTTGCTGTTATTCACGATAGTGCCTGCTTTATAAAGCATTGAATCAGAGGCGATGTTTTTTATTTTAAAAGTTATTCTGTCAACCAGACGGAAAATTTCTGTTTCAAGCCGTCCTTCCTCTGTGAAACTGAAAACTTTCGTTGTATTGGTTTTATGCACCTTGATGGTGAGCCTTATTCTGTTTCCCGAAAGAGGTGTAAAGTTTCCGAAAACGAAGTAATCAGCCCTTATATATGATGAAAGATCTATAAGGTCATTATCTTCAATTTCCTTTCCGGTATATTTACTCTCCTTGCTGTTTAAAATAGGAATCTTGCCCGGTTTTAATGAACTGACATTATGTTTGTTTTTTAATGCACTCGCGAATGAATTCGGGAGTACTTTCTGCAGATAGTCCATGCTGCTGCTTTCAGATTTATTTGTAAAATAACCGAATGCAACTGTTTCAGCAGAAACAGCAGAATGACACATAAAAATAATTATTAATGTGGCAGATAGTGATTTCAGGATATTTACAGTTGATTTCATTTTCCTGTTATATTGTTGGCAAAGTGAGAAATAATAGTTTCAATATTATCATTATATCCTGTAGGATAATTCTCAACGAAATCAATCTCAAATGTTCTGAGATTTACAACTCTTGCCCAGCTGACTTTTTCCCATTCATTCAGTTCAATAATGAGCATATAATCAACATCCCACTCATTCCTGATCTGCTTGAGAAATTCTGCTTTATTCAACTCGAAATTATAAATATGAAGTTTGTAAATATTATCGTAGGTCTTTTCAACGGTTGAAACATTCTGCTCATCAAGATTATAGGAAAGTTTTTTAAGGTCTGAGATATCATAAACATCTTTCATTGTGTATAAATCAGATGCATTAAAAGCCTTAACCCTGAAGCCCTTATTGAGGAACGATACAAGTACAACGTTTTTAAGGGTGTTAGGGTAATCTATTATAACTGCTATTTTTGCATTTGACGGGATTCTGTTGGCTTTATATACAAGGCCCTTTTTGGATGTACATGATGCTATATAAAGCACTATTAATGTCACAATTAAAAATTTTATTAAATGTTTTTTTGAAGACATCTTAAAACCTCATCTGAATGTTTATTATTGAGTATACAAAGTATATCATATAAGTCAATATTAATATAGATCGGCAGGATAAATAATATTTTTTATAATTAAAAGAGCCCCTTTAAAAGAGGCTCTAATCTAAAGGAGCTATTTCTGTGTGTTTTTCTGTTCTTCGCCTGCAGTTGCATTTTCTGAATTCTCTGTTTTTGTCCCGCTCTGTTTTGCCATATATTCCTTGAAACCGTCTTTATTGATGGCATGCTCTGCAAGGAGTTCAGCTACATATTTATTTGTTTCCTGTCTTGATTTCTGTTTGAAAACTTCCTGTTTTATGTATCTGGTGGCCTCTTCAGCTGTTCTGCCCGCGAACCTCGATCTGTTTTTGCTGTATATCATTTCAATTTCTTCATCAGTTATTTTGATTTTATCCTTGAGCTTCTTTGACAGAAAATATTGTGCTGCTGTCTGGATTTTTACCATTTCGAGAAGAGTTTCAAGCTCCTCCTGATCCAGAGATTTGTCGTCCATTGCTTTTTCATATAAAACTTTCTGTGCAATAAGGTGTTCAAGAAAATTCGCCTTATTAAGAAACGGGTGATTGGCATATGCCGGGTTTTCAGCAAGTTTGTCAATTTCCTCTTTGGAATCGATATTTGTAAGCATTTTGCTCTGAACGTAATAGAATTTATTTAGTTCTTCTACAGTTATTTTATCGCCATCAATTGTAGCAGCTGCATCTCCGAGCATGTTTTTGCATGATAAAAAAGATGTAATAATTACTGCCATTAGAGATAGAACAACAACAGTTTTTTTGTTCATAGATTTACCTTTTCTGATTATACTGTTTAAAATTTTGGGGAAATTATCCTGTATATAAATATCAATTGGTGATCAGAAATTGTTGCAACCATTTTTTAAGTTCCGGTAATTTTTTTTCAATTGTTCTTCCTGAAGGCTTGAAAACGAGGTTTTCAGGATCCTTGGCTGTTATTGAGAACCTTTTGTCCTTTGATATAGATTCAAGGAGCTTATCCGCCTGAATTATACAGTTTGAAGTTATTCGTATATTTATTTGCCTGTTGTCTTCAAGTATTTCGTCGATTCCGAGATATGAGGCTATTGCCCTTATTCTTTCCAGTTCAATAAGAATAGTAACTTCCCCAGGAGGGGGGCCGAACCTGTCAATCATCTCTTTTTCGAGCAGATCGACTTCTTCGGTTGTTTCACATGATTCAAATCTTTTGTAAAACTCGATTTTCTGTTTATCGTCGCTGATATATGATTCAGGGATATAAATATTTGTTTTAATAAATACTGACGTCCTGAAATAGTTTTTAACATCCTCTCCTTTCAGAAGCTTAATCTCGTCTTCAAGCATCTGGCAGTAAAGATCAAAGCCGACATCCATAATATTACCCGACTGTTCATGTCCGATTATATTACCGGCACCCCTTATTTCAAGATCCTTCATTGCGATTTTAAATCCGCTGCCGAGGTCTGAGTATTCTGAAATAACCTGCAGCCGTTTTTGTGCGTCTTCAGTTAATGCTGTATGACGCGGGTAAAAAAGGTAAGCATAGGCCTGACGGTTCGACCGGCCGACTCTTCCCTTTAACTGGTATAACTGGGACAGCCCGAAGGTGTCCGACCTGTTAATAATTATCGTGTTGACATTGGGCATGTCAAGGCCTGATTCAATTATTGTCGTACTTATCAGAACATCATACTTTCTGTTCATGAAATCTATCATTATATCCTCAAGGTCATGTTCATTCATCTGGCCGTGAGCTATACAGAAACTGGCTTCGGGCACGAGTTTTCGAAGCATAATCATCTGGGTCTCTATTGTCTGAACCCTGTTGTGAACATAAAAGACCTGGCCGCTTCTGTTGATTTCTGATAGTATCGCTTCACGAAGAATATCAGCATTGTCCTCCAGAACGTAAGTCTCTATTGAATGTCTGCTTTCAGGTGGTGTGGCAATTATGGAAAGATCCCGGATGCCGGCCATGGAGATATGAAGAGTCCTTGGTATCGGTGTGGCCGATAAGGTGAGCACATCAACCGTTGTACGGAATTTTTTCAACTGTTCTTTATGCCTGACACCGAAGCGTTGTTCCTCGTCGATAATCAGAAGGCCGAGGTTTTTGATATTAGTATCACCGGAAAGAAGGGCGTGAGTTCCTATAACAATGTCAATCTTAGCATCCGTCAGTTTCTGCCTGATCTTTATTATTTCACCCTTTGTCCTGAACCTGGAAACCATATCTATGGAGATAGGATATCCGTTAAACCTTTTTTTAAAAGTTTCAAAATGCTGCATTGCAAGTATTGTGGTGGGGACCAGTATGGCTACCTGTTTCCCTGCCATTACAGATTTAAATGAAGCCCGGATTGCCACTTCTGTTTTTCCGAAACCGACGTCCCCGCAGACAAGCCTGTCCATAGGCTTATCGCTCTCCATATCGTCTTTTACATCCTCTATTGCCGTCAGCTGGTCCGGGGTTTCTTCGAATTCAAATAGCGACTCAAACTCCTCCTGCCATTGAGTGTCAGGCGGGAACCTGAATCCCTTAAGTGCGCTCCTGTGTGAATATATTTTTATAAGTTCCTTTGCTATTTCTTCAACAGATTCCCTGACTTTTTCACGAATTCTGTTCCAGGCAGATTTTCGCCCGAGGGAGTCGATCCGCGGTTTTTTCCCCTCAATACCTATATATTTCTGCACCAGGGAAATCTGATCCAGTGAGACATACAGTTTGTCATCACCATCATACTGAATATGTATAAAATCCCGTTCAACTCCACCGGCGGACATCCGTTCTATGCTTTTAAAAATACCTATGCCGTGGTTAATATGCACTACGTAATCGCCGGGTTTAAGTTCAAGAAAGGATTCAATCGGCCTTGAGCCTTTCTTCTTAAACTGCTTCCTTTTCCTGTAGCTTTTACCGAAGATATCATGGTCGGAAAGTATCAATGTTTTTGTTTCCCTGAGCTCCACACCCCTGCTCAGCGGACAGAGTATTATATTAAATGGCTGGTCCGGATTGTATTCGTCAAAATTTTCATCAGGCTTAAATTCACTGAAAAGATCAAAGATCCTCCTTGCCTGGCCATCAAATGAGGTTGTTATTATTATACGCCATCCTTCAGAAATTCTCCAGGCTATGTCCTCCCTGACATTTTTTATCCTCCCCTGGAAACTTTGAAGGCTTTTCATGTTAAGTGAATACGCACCGGCAGTTGCTGTAAGGCTCTGGAGTTTAATACCCTTTTCAAAACCTTTATCAAGGGCCTGCATATCTATCAGCCTGTCAGGTGCCGGTGCATAGAAGGATTTATATTTACGGTTATATATATCGCTGTAGTTTTTTTCAGTTTTTGACGCCTTCGAGGTCAGTTCAGGCCATTCTAGCAGAATTATGCCTGAGTCTTCAGAAAAGTATTCAAGCAGTGAAACACTATTCATTATTTCATGGAAATAGTCCTCAATACCCGGAATTTTTTCAGGATCTTCATCACCTTTAAGCCATCCTGATATTTCATCAGGAACTTCAGGTGAATCACTGAACTTTTTTCTCAGTAAATCACAGAGTTCCCTTTTTTCTTTGTTAAACAGTATCAGCTCTCTTCTCGGGTATATTGTGATAAATCCGATGTCATCTCCTGAATATGAAACCTGTGTGTCCGCGTCAAATTCCCTGATTGAGTCGAGTGTATCACCAAAAAAATCGAGGCGTACAGGGTTTTCCCCTGTGGGTAGATAGATGTCAATAATACTTCCTTTTACCGAAAACTGCCCGTAGGCATCAACTTTTGCCTCCCTTGTATATCCGTACTGGACAAGTGTACCTATAATATCATCAAAAGGATACTCATCGTTTACCGAAAGGGTAAGGCCTTTTTTCAGAAAAAAATCTTTTGCAGGAATTTTCCTTGTTAAAGAATCAACTGTTGTTATAACAATGGCCGGTTCTTCTGATATTATCCTGTAAAGTGCTGTTATCCTTTCCCTTTCGGTCTGCTCTATGGGAGTCATGAATTCATATGGTATTGTTTCCCATGGAGGGAAACGGAACAGATACTGTTCATTGATAAAACATGTAAGATCGTTATAAAGCTCATTAAGCTGTTCTATGTTTTCAGATATTACGAGCAGACGGTCAATTCCGGATTTGAAGATTGCGGAAAGAATCATGGGAAATGAGGAACGCGATATCCCCTCCACGCTGAAAGAAGTTTGCTCTTTTATGTTTATACTCCTGAATTCATCAGAAGAGACTATATCTGAAATTACCTGTTTAAGGATCATATCAACCTGCGGTAAGAATTTAAATAAATAAGATGGAAATTTAAAATGTAATTTATTTTTTACAATGAATCAGTTATAACCTCTTTTTTTCAAGGAAAATATGAAAAGGCTTAAAAGCCTTAAAAAAATCTTGCTCTGGGAGTATATTCTATTTTAATAAATCAGGATTGAAATTATGAAGAACTTTATTCTCGCTATATGTTTAACTTTTCTGTCGGATTCTGTAAATAATGCAGATGCTGAATTCTCGGATTTTATGAAGGGTTATTCGGCTCTGAAGAGTTTAACAGGAAGCATTACCCAGTATATATACAATGGCCCGTCTGTTGAAAAATTTTCAGGAGAATATTCGGCTGTTGCAGGAGGCTGGTTCAGAATTGATTATCTCTCTCCTGAAAGGCAGATTGTAGTCCGTAATTCAAAGGGGCTTTACTGGTATTATCCCGGCAAAGAGCTTGTTTTCGTCGGATACGGCGGTATTGACAAAAACAATAATATAACCTGTCTCCCGGGCATTTCATTATCCGGCAGCTTCAGAGATGTAAAAATATTTTACGAAGGAATAAGGTTCTACGGATTTTTAAAATATGCCCATGTATATTCATTCTGTTCAGGGGCGGAGGGGGGGACTGTCCGTATATGGTTTGATCCCGGAAGAAAGTATATTGTCAGGAAATATATAACAGATAGTTCCGGCATGGAGATGATGAAAGAAGTTTATCATGAATACTTTTTTCAGGAGGGAGTTCCTGTCCCGACCGTTATTGAACTCTTCGCACGGTCTGATAACGGAATTGTTCATACCTTAACCGAGTATAAGGATCTTGTTATTAATGCACCAATTAATAGAAGAACATTTGAATTTAATGTTAAAAAAAATATGACTCTCCGCAGGCTGAATGAAATTCAAGATTAGATTTATCCATATTGCTATTTTGATTATTCTAACCATCACTGCTATGCCTGTTTTCCCGGCGTCTGTTGAAATAAAAGGGAAAAGGGCGGATGTTGATCTTTCGGATTTAATTTCAGTGCCGGACAGAGTTTTAACTGAAACAGAGATAAAGAAGTTGTGTGTCAGAATTACTGAAAAATATCACAATCTCGGGTATTCCGCATTCTATATAAGGGAAGTGAAGATTAAAAAAAACGGTGATATCGAACTTTCTTTATGTGACCCGGTGGTGGAGCGGGTGCTCATTAAAGGGGAGGGCGTTTTTGACAGTACGGCCTCTGTTATGATTTACCGCGAAGGTGCTGTGTTTAATGAATTTATTCTTAAGGGAAATATTGGTTTTTTTAAAAAACAATACTCTGTTAAAAAGGTCAGAGCCGATCTGAACAGAACAGAAAATGGAGACGTTGAAATTGTTGTAAATGTTACAGGGAATTCTTTAAGCGGTCAAATAACAGCCGCATCGGAACCTGTTTATGGAGGTTCCGCGCGGGTGGAACTCGCACATAAATCCCGAACTTCCGGAATCACGGGGTTCATGGAATATGCGGATGGCCCTGGTGATGCCGGATATAAAAATGGGGGGTTCAAATTTTCATATAGACCTGAAGGTGTGAAATATTCCCTGTCGGCCTCAATGGATTTTATTGACAGCGATGAATACCTTGATGATAAAGGGGATTCCACTTATTCTGCTGTCCGTGGTGAAGGGGAGGCCGGGATAACGGCGGATTATAAAGCATGGAGCTTTACGGGCGCAGTTGTTTCATCCTATGCAGAATATGATGATTATCCCCTGACAGGGGGAGGGGCATCCTTGACCGGTATTTCATTAAAACTGATGTACGATGATAAAAAATACAGGGTTGATCCTCTTGATGCCGCACAGGCAGTGATATCCTGCAGGTCTGGCTGGAATAATATTGAAAGCAAACAGGCTTTAAAATTGAATATGACCGGGAATATATCGTTTCCCCTTGTGGGTATATTCTCTGTCGGTGGCGGAGTATTTTCAACATACACAAACGAAGATATGCGTATATTCCATAGTTATATATATGACAGGGAGTTTCCCTGTAGAAATGAAGACTTTTCAACTTCGCCCTGGAGGGTTGTACCAAGATTCGGTATAAAGGCCGGCATTTATGACCGGCTGTTTTATATCTCACCTGAATATATTTCATGTCTTTATGATAATGACGGGAAAACCGGGTATCTCCAGGCGGCAGGTATCAGAATTTTATTGATAACTGAAAATTTCAGGTCAATGGCCTTATATACAATTGGGATAGGGGAAAAAATTTCAGATGGTGTTATTATGGTTTCAGCAGGCGCTTCTTTTTAGAAGTTGTTTTTATTAATTGTATATTCGTAGAGTTTTCTGTTTTTGGCAAGTATGTCATCCACTTCGGAAATAGTGTTACCTATGGAGGTCCGTGCATCAATAAATGCCTGTTTCTGGTGTTTGGCTATTCCCTGAATTTCATCCGGGTTTTTACCGTTTACAAAATCATCAACAGCGGATACATGTTTTTTTATATTGTTGTAGACTCTTTTGATATTGGCCGACATCTCGTAGAAAAAAATAAATTTCATTATTTTTTCTTTTTTAAGTCCTCCCATTGAGTCTATTATATTTTTCCCCTCTGTGTCTACTTTTGCCTGGTAATAGGTTATTGACCTTGGGTAGTTTACAAGTTCCCTGTAATAACTTTCTAGTTTATCAAGCTGTTGAATGCAGTCTATCTCTATATGTCGGGAAAGATCGTCAAGAGCTGTTGACTCAACTTTATTCTCTCTTGTAAATACGTCAGAGAGATCAATGTTCATCATTATTGCAGCAAGGCGTTCCCTGTGAACTTCTGAATCGGAAATGACGCTTTCAATGAAAACATCAGGTTCAAAAAAGATTTTTTCAGATTCAGTTTCAAAATCACGCTTTTCTTTTAATTCATTCTGAACGTTCTGGTTCTGCTCAATGTCTCTAAGTACCATGATCTTTCTCTGATACTGCAGCATCTCGCTGCTGTGGATTCTTTCAAGTTTAATAATTTCGACTTTACGTGTGTCACGGTTGTATTTTAAGCCGAACATATTACCTATGGGGTCTATATAACGATTGTTTAAATCATATACTGATATTTTCGACGTATCAATTTCAGAAACGTCTGCTATTCTTATAATTCTTTTTTTCATTTTAAGATGGTGCTGAAGTCGTAATTTAATAAAGGAGCGTCAAATTCAACAGCTATATAGTTTTCTCCCTTTGAGGCATACGAGGAAAACTTTTGTGCAATTTCACTCGGATTGTTTCTTAACAGGCCGGTTCTGACAATCCTGCCGTTTAATGTTAATTTTTCTTTATTTAACTGAAATTTCATGATTATAGGGAGCCCGGGGGAGACCTTTGAATTGCTTATCAGGAAAATACCGCCACAACTGATATCTATAATCAGACCTTTACCTTTTTCTGAGATATGAGTTTCCGGATCAATTTCATCTGGATTACCTTCAAAAAATTCAAAGCTGGATTTTATTGAACATGAAAATCGTTTGTATTTTCTTTTATCATTATTTTGCGTCATGTTAATCCCCGGATTAATTAAGAATATATTGCGTTTATATTTAAGCTATAATACTGCGTTAAGTATATTTTAATGTCAAGACTTGTTTGTATAAATATAATTATTACCTTAAAGATAATCAATTACCGGAAGTTAAATGTATACCTAATTATCAATTTTGTAACAGTTTTTGTATAAGTATTCAGTAATTTTTACTGAATACTTATTTTAGTATAAAAATTAAAAATTATATGCTCCCGCCGCTTTCGGCGACGGCGGTAAGAAAATATTTTATCTGAAATAAGTTAAAGAATAAACACTGATAAGTATTATAAAGTAGAAAATTTAACATAATTGTTATTTAATAATACGTATGTTCATGATTTCAGCAATAATTTTAGTTTACAGTATCTGGATGAAAACTAAAATGGTGACATAATTTTATAATATAAGCGGGTATGTATGTCTGAAAAAATTACGAGATATATATTTGTAACTGGCGGAGTCTGTTCTTCACTGGGGAAAGGGATTTCGGTGGCCTCGCTTGGAATGCTTCTGGAAGGCCATGGTTACAGAATATCAATAATAAAAATGGATCCGTATCTGAATATTGATCCCGGCACCATGAGCCCGTTTCAACACGGAGAGGTCTACGTTACTGAGGACGGGGCTGAAACAGACCTGGATCTCGGATATTATGAAAGATTTACCAATTCAAAGCTATCAAGAAAAAATTCGGTTTCAACCGGTCAGATTTATCATACGGTAATTCAGAGAGAAAGAAGAGGGGATTACCTCGGAAGAACAGTTCAGGTTATCCCGCATATAACAAATGAGATAAAAAAACGGATTTACGATGTATCCAACGGCGATGACCTCGATTTTGTACTTGTTGAAATCGGTGGAACAGTGGGTGATATCGAGTCGATTCCTTTCCTGGAATCTATCAGGCAGATAAGGCAGGAACTGGGCAGAAAACTTGTTATGAATGTTCACCTTACTCTTGTCCCGACAATATCTGTTGCAGGTGAACAGAAAACTAAACCGACACAGCATTCTGTGAAGGAACTTATGCAGCTCGGTATAATTCCTGATATATTACTTGCCCGGGTTCAGAAGCCGCTTGATGATGATATGAAATCCAAAATAGCTCTTTTCTGTAATGTTTCAGAGAGGAATGTTATTTCCGCAGAGGACATCCCCGGCTCCATTTATGAAATTCCCTATATGTTCAGGCGCAATGAATTTGATATTATAACTCTTGAGCATTTCGACCTTCCCGTTAATCAGGTAAAGCTTGCGAAGTGGGATAAGTTTATCAATACCCTGAGGAACCCGAAACGCAGGTTACGTATAGCAGTTGTGGGAAAATATATCCAGCTGCAGGATTCCTACAGATCAATATATGAAGCGCTCTTTCACGGGGCTGTAGCTAATGAAACTGAACTTGAAATAGTGAAAATGGATTCCGAGGAACTTGAAGCATGCGGTAAGAATGATTTTAAAAAGCAGTTTGATGGCATAGACGGTATTCTTGTGCCGGGTGGTTTCGGCAACCGGGGAATTGAAGGTAAAATTGCGACAATCCAGCACGCCCGTACACAGGGGATTCCATTTTTCGGAATATGCCTCGGAATGCAGTGCGCAGTAATAGAATTTGCCAGAAATGTGTGCGAACTCAATGATGCCAATTCTACAGAATTTAATCAAAGTACACCGTATCCGGTAATTTCACTTCTTGAAGAGCAGGAGATTGTTGCTGAAAAGGGCGGCACTATGAGGCTGGGAGCTTACCATTGTGAATTTACCACAGGCAGCATGATACAAATGATCTATGGGAAGGAATCTGTAATGGAGAGGCACAGGCACAGGTTTGAATTTACCTCCAAGTACCGGCAGATTTTTGAGGACAAAGGGATGAAGATAGGGGGACTGTACCCGAGGAATAACCTCGTTGAGACTGTTGAGATCCCGGAGCACCCCTGGTTCATCGGCGTGCAATATCATCCTGAGTTTAAATCAAAACCTGTTAAACCGCATCCTCTTTTTAAGGATTTTATAAGAGCCGCAATTGAAAAAAGAGGAAAAAAAGAACAGTAGAAGACCGCCTTTTGAAATATAATTGACATGTGATGTAAAAGAGTTATTCTGATTTAAATATGGAAATAAGTCAGAATAACAGAATCGGATCGCTGGAAAGGCAGGTTGAAAACCTGTCAAAACTGGTTGAAATAAATGGCATAATCAATTCAACGCTGAACATTAACCGTCTCCTTTCCATTATAATGGAAATGATTAAGGATATTATGAAAACTGAAGCCAGTTCTCTTCTTCTTTTTGATGAAGAGAGTAAGGAACTGGTTTTTAAAGTAGCACTTGGTGAAGCTGGCGACGAATTAATGGAAAAATACCGTGTTAAACTGGGGCAGGGTATAGCCGGCTGGGTCGCCTTAAATCGCAGGGATATCATTGCGAATGATGTTTACAGTGATTCCCGATTTGATTCGATGTATGATAAAAGTACCGGTTTTCTGACAAGAGCTATTCTATGTGCTCCTCTCCTTTTTAAAGGGAAGCTGCTGGGAGTCATACAGGCCATAAATCCTGTTGATCGCGATAAGTTTGATGATAGTGACATGTCTCTTTTCAGGATTTTTTCCAATCAGGCTGCTCTTGCGGTACAGAACGCGATATTCTTTCAGAAAGCGATTGAAGAGGAAAGGCTGCTGAGTGAAATTAATGCCGCAAAAGCCATTCATAACAAACTTGCTCCCCTTATAGAAATTAAAGACAGATTTATTACCGCAGCAGCGAAATCTTTTACTGCCCGCGAAGTCGGAGGCGGTTTTCATAATTTCAGGGAAATTGATGAAGGAATGTTTTTACTCACGCTGGGCAACCTGGACAATAAAGGAATACCGGGTGCTATGGGAGCATCAACTCTGTCAGGCTTAATGAAAGCTATGATTGAAATAAAGGGTTATGATCCGGAAGAGATTATCAGGATGGTAAACCGGTTCTGTGATGATGATATGAAATGCAATGACGGTATTTCTCTCTTCATAGCACGAATTGACGCGAAGAAAAGAAAAATGAAATTTGTTAATTCGGGAGACTGTTTTCCGCTTCTGATAAGAAATAAAAAAGTCTATTATCTGAGATTTGCTGAAAGAACCGGAGGTTACCTGGGTGAAAACGGGTTTTCAGCATCAAATATAAACTTTAAGCTGAATGAGGGGGATCGTTTTATCGTTTTCTCAGCAGGTATTACGGAACTGAAAAATCGCGATGGAAAACAGCTTGGCCTTCAGGGGATAATACGATTTCTTGAAGAAAATGAAGATGAACCGTGCGATATGATCGAATCAGTAATTAAGTATGCTGATGATTATACCGGTGGTACTGAAAGAAGAAAAGATTTAACTATAGTCTCATTTATGGTATAGGGAAAGGTTATCATGAGTGAATTTGTATCAGTTATCTTCTGTAGACGATGCGGTTCAAGATATGTTGAAATTAATGAATGGGCTCAAGGCTCGGCTATGGTCAGATGCAGAACCTGTGGTAACAGGACAGAGATGAAAGGTTTTACGCTGGGAAGGTGCAGCGTTTCCAGAAAGGAACTGGAGATTGCAAGGAATACCTCTGCCAAAATAAATGATTTTGAAAAATAGACAGCGTTTTACATAATTTCCTGTATTGAGTCTCTATCTTTTTCTTCTGAAAATTTTCCTGAACATTACTGAAATAACGAAGAGCACAAGCCTTAAAAGTCTGAGATATCTCCATGGTTTTGTTATAATCCTGTAAAACCAGTCCAGACCGTTCTGCATAAAGTAATCAGGGGCTTTCCTGATATCACCGGATATAGTGTCCATGCTCCCGCCGACACTTATAAATACAGCATTCTTAAATTCATGTTTAATACTGTTTATCCATCTGTCCTCTTTCGGGAATCCGAGACCTACGAATATTATGTTTGCTTCAGATTTTCTTATTGCTTCTATGACAGATTTTTCCCTTTCCTGATTAAAATATCCGCCATGACGTCCGACAATCCTTATTTGCGGAAAAGATTTTTTTATGTTAAAAAATACCCTTTCAGCAATTTCAGGTTTTCCACCAACAAAGAATATACTGTATTCCTTTATTTCAGCAAGACGTACTACCTCCATCATAAAGCTGAGTACACCTATTCTTTCAATAATGGGTGTTTTAAGCATTCTTGCAGCCCACTGGATACCTGCACCTGAAGCAAGATGCATATCAGCCCTGTCAGATATAAGCCTCAGGTCACTGTTGGATTTTATTTTTGCGAGTTTATATGGATTCAGGGTAATGACGTGATGTACGCCCTTATCCTCGATCATCTTTAATACTTTAAATACAGCCTGTTGCCTGGTAAGATTGTCTATACCTATATCAAGAATATTTACAATACCTGCATCTTCAACAGATATCTGGTTGTATTCAAGAATAAGATCACGGTCTTCTTTATACGAATTATAAAAATGGGAATCCTCAGACATGGAACTCCTCCTGATTAGTATTCTCTTTTCATAGCGCAGAATTCACCACACATTGAGCATTGATCATCTTCACGTGAAGGGATTTTTTCCCTGTATTTTTCAGCTTTTTCCCTGTCCATTGCATTACTATACATCTCTTTCCAGTCACGCTCTTTTCTCGCGATCGACATCCGGTCATCCCAGTTGCGTGCCCTGGTGCCAAGTTTAACTATGTCTGCAGCATGGGCTGCAATCCTGGAAGCTATAACTCCCTCTTTGACATCGTCAGCATCCGGAAGCCTCAGGTGCTCGGCAGGAGTAACGTAACAGAGAAAATCAGCTCCTGCTGAGGCCGCAATTGCCCCTCCTATTGCGCCTGTAATATGGTCATATCCGGGGGCAACGTCTGTAACCAGGGGCCCGAGAACATAATAAGGCGCTTCGTCACATAGCCTTTTTTCTAGTCTTATATTATCTGCAATCATGTCAAGCGGCATATGCCCCGGACCTTCAATAATTACCTGAACATTTTTTTCTCTTGCCCGTTTTGCCAGTTCTCCGAGAAGAATCATCTCATGTATCTGGCCTCTGTCATTTGCGTCATGTACTGCTCCGGGCCTGAGACCGTCCCCCAGACTTATTGTTACATTATACTCAGCAAGTATATCAAGTATGTCGTCATAATATTCATAAAGAGGATTCTCTTTATTATTGAATTTAATCCATTCCGCGAGAATTGAACCGCCCCTGCTAGTTATCCCAATTATACGTTCCTGTGAGTGAAGAGAGGCCACTGAGGATTTTGTGACGCCCGAGTGGATCGTCATGAAGTCTACTCCCTCTTCAGCCTGATCCTTTATAATTTGAAGAAAATCATCTATAGTCATTTCGACCATTGATTTTTTTTGGGCGACCATACGGACAGCGGCTTCATAAATCGGAACTGTCCCCAGGGGCAGGGGAGAGTGCTCAAGTATTTTTTTTCTGAAAAATGAAAGGTCTCCCCCTGTACTTAAATCCATTATTGCATTTGCACCGTTATCAACAGCTGCTTTAAGTTTATTCAACTCCTCATCAAGGCTGAAGAGATCGGGGGATGTACCAATGTTGGCATTAATTTTTGTGCTGAGTCCCTTGCCGACACCCACGGGAGTTATATTTCTTCTCAGATTTCTGAGAATGGTTATTTTGCCTTCGGCAAAGTCCTTGAGCACTGTTGAAACGGGGAGAGATTCGGCAGAGGCTACTGTCTTAACGTCTTCCGATATAATACCATTTTTTGCCTGCGAATATATGTTCATACTATTATTAATTATCCTGATTTGATTAAATTGATTGCTGCCAAAGTGCTGAGGTGTTTTAGTAATGCATGTTCCGGCAGTATCTTGGGAATATAAAATTGCATGTTAATCAGTGTCAATAATAATTCTTGAATATATCTATTCTTTTTTGGCGTTCTTTTTTTTAAACTTCTGGTATTTTAATTGAATATATTTAATATCGTTATTATTTAGTATTCACAATTAATCAAAATTCTTAAAGGATAATATATGGACAGGCTTAAAAGGCTTCAGGAGTGGAGTATATATGAATACGGGAAAAGGTTTTTTATAGAGCCTGAATCGCGTCATGATATTGTAATGAGTAAAATCCGAGATGTCGTTACAACGTATAAACCGAAAGTGATAGTTAAGGCCGGTCTGGGTAGCGGTACTATTCTAATTGATTTAATCAACGAGCTGTCAGATGTAACACTCGTAGTTGTAGAACCGTCGTTAAAAATAATAGAGCAATTCATTGAAGCAAACAGTGATAATGAAAAGGTTAAGGATGTCGGTTTTATAAACGGCGATTTCAGAAATTTTCCAGTAGATTATTATGCTTCTGACCTGATTATATCGATTGATAATCTCGATATACAGGAGACAGCTCCGGTTATTGATGAATTTCGCAGGGCGCTTCAGTTTGACGGTTATCTTCTTTTTGCAGGTGTTGTGCTTGAGGATGATGACATTGATGGTGTTTACGACGATTTTATGAGGGGGATATTCCCTCTTCATAATGACTATTACATCAAGGATGATCTTAAGACTTTTCTGAACCTCAAGGATTTTTCATTTATTAAGGGCAAGGGGGAATCTTTTGAGTATAATATAGATGAAATTGTTAAACATATTAAGGAGCTGTACGGGGACACTGAATTTGATCCAGCATCATTCATTGAGGAAAACCATGCGGCTTTTTCTGAGCTTTATCAAATGTCAGAAAAGAAAATATTTATACCGTATTTTACCGGTCTTTTTATGAGAAGGAAAATAAACTAGAATTTGCACATGAAGAAATTTAATACTACAGTAATGCTGACAATTTTACTCCTGTTATCACCGGTAGTGAAAGCGCAGGAGAGCGGAACTGTTGAAATCACCGCACAGAGTATACTTGCCCGAGTAGACAGAATAATGCAGTATCCTGAGGGAGAACTCAGGGGAAGAATGAAGCATATATTTCCCGACGGGAATTCATTTACCGTAGATTTCAGAGGAAATATTACCAGGCAGGATTTTCTTTTTCATTTCAGCAGCACGTCACGAGGAGAAAGCCTTAAAGTCCTTTATAATATGGGAGGTGAGGACATCTGGGTATATAACATCCATGCTCTTAAACTTTTCCATAAGATGGGAATAGATAAATACGATCTTCTCGCATCAACCAATTTTTCATTTATCGATATGTCAAATGCTGATTTTCAGAGTAATTATAATGCAAGGATAACCGGACGTACTGTAATTAAAGGTGTCGACTGCTACAGACTCTATCTTGAACCTCTATTTCCGGAAAGCATGTACGGGGCACTTACCATGTATGTGTCAGTTGAAAAGTATCATCCGCTGAGAATAGATTTTCATGACAGGGACAAGGTTATATTCAAATTCATGACACTTGCAAAAGTTATGGAGAAAGGAAACAAAAGCGTTCCCCTTAGATATGATATGCTGAATATAAAAGACGGGACAATTACCATACTTAGTTTTCTCAGGTTTGAGGAAAGCGTAAAGTACAGGAATGAGATATTCAGGCCTGAAAAATTAGGTGAGTAAATTGCCGCAGTTTTTTATTGATAAAGAAAACATTTCTAATGGAGTAGTGCGAATTACCGGCAGTGACAGTTACCATTTAAGCAGGGTAAGGAGAGTGAAGCCGGGTAGTACTATTCTTCTCAGGGATGAGGAGGGGATGGGGTATTCCGCCAGGGTAACTGAAGTCACTTCTGATGAAATAAAAGCTGAGATAACAGACGAATTCAGCCGGGGCAGCACAATCCCGGATATCAGTCTTTATATGGCTCTCCTGAAAGGTGGGAATTTTGAATTTGTCATACAGAAGGCTGTAGAAATAGGAGTTAACAGGATGATACCCGTTGTTACCGAAAGAACAGTCCCTGATCCTGAAAAAATGTCCGGCAAGAAGATCGACAGGTGGAATAAAATTTCAGATGAAGCCTGCAAACAGTGTCTAAGAAGCACACCTGTTTTAATTGAACCTCCTTTGCGGTTTAAAGAGGTCCTTGGTGAGGATGTGACTGAGCCCCGGCTTATATGCCATCCCGGAGCGGATCTTCAGCTTAAACAGGCCCTTAAGGATTTCACTTCAAGGCAGTCTGTTTCAGTTCTTGTGGGGCCTGAGGGGGGATTCAGTGCAGGGGAGATTACTGAAGCGCGCAATGCCGGATGGTCAGCGGTAAATCTCGGTGTAAACCATCTTCGTGCGGAGACAGCCGCTTTAATTATACCTGCAGTAATAATATATGAATGGAGTTAATCTCACCTTTATCCCTGGTTTTCTCCGAAGTACATGTTAACCGGTGTTTCTGATACACTTGAATAATAAAGCCGGCAGTATATAATGAATGTTGAAACACTTATAAAAAAGCGTGATGAACTCCGTAAAGAATGGAAAGAAATACGTAACAGTCGTTTCATTTATAAAGGGAAATTAAGCAGTTCCGCAAGTCATGGTAAAAGTATAAAACGTGACAGAAAATATATTGAACTTAAAAAGAGACAGGCGCATCTGTCAAAAATGATTAAACATATAGAAAGAGATATAATCAGGAGAATAAATGGGAAAAGGGTCTAAAAAAAGAATCAGGAAGCATCTTGCTTACGCGGATGAGTCAGGAAATGTTTATGATTATTACGGTCTTGAAGGCGCTTTCAGATCCGGATACAGGTTTGTACCGGTGGATGAAAGTGAATTAATTCCTCTCCCGTACGGCAGTTACCTGTTCACTCTTCCTGAACGCTATCCCGTCACTTATGATGGCAGTGATTTTACTGTTGTAAAAGAATCCCCGGAAGGGACTGATATAAATGCAGTATCGTCATTTCTCGCTTCAGGTTATCTAAGAACCTATCTGCCCGCATTCAGAAAAAAAAGTAAAGAGTCAGTAATACTTCCTCTCTGGGCATACGCCGGGGTAGTTATTGATAAAAACCGATTTTATGTTCCTGCGATGAGAATTGATGAAGACCCGAGATCTGATCCGGCTATACATGAAAATCATTCGGAATTTAACCAGGCCAAAAAAATAGTAAAGTCTGAATATCCTGAAAATCGTCTTATAAACCAGCTTGAAATATGTTCAACCGAATATAACTGTCTGTGCGCGAGAAATTTTTTTCTCAGCAGATATGAATGTCCTGTGCCCAGCAGCCCGGCCTGTAATGCAGACTGCCTTGGCTGCTTTTCATACCAGGATGAATCATCCGGATTCTGCCAGTCGCAATTCAGGCTGAATTTTTCTCCTACCCCTGAAGAGATTTCAGAAATAATAATACATCATTTTCAGAAAGTGGAAAACGGAGTGGCAAGCTTCGGTCAGGGATGCGAAGGGGAGCCTCTTCTCAGGGGGAAAGATCTCGCAAAATCCATTGCACTTGTAAGAGAAAAAACGTCTTGTGGAACAATCAATGTTAATACAAATGGTTCCCGTACAGACACAGTTTCCGATATGATTGATGCAGGGCTTGATTCAATTCGTGTAAGCCTTAACTCTCCTACTGAAAAATATTATAATTCCTACCACAGGCCTGTTAATTATAAGTTCGCTGATGTACTCAGAACAATTGACCTTGCCCTGAACAGGGGAATATTTGTTTCAATCAATCTGTTTTTCACTCCCGGATTTACAGATTCTGTAAGTGAAGTCGAGAGTCTTTACAGTTTTCTTGAAAAGTTTCCTGTGAATATGATACAGACCAGGAATATGAATATAGATCCGGATTATTTTTTTGACAGAATTAATTTTCAGGATGAAGATGCCATAGGAATTAGAAACCTGATTGACGAAATCAGGCAAAAGTACCCCTCTGTAAGACTCGGTTATTATAATCCGCCTATAAAAAAGTAGATGGAGGACATATGTCTGATTATATCAATGATCCAGTATGTTACGCGAAAGAGGTTGTTGCGAAAGATCCGATGGCATTATTCCTGGGGGTCGAGACAGAAGAGGTCACAGCAGGTTATGCGCGCTGTTCAATTACGATAAAACCGGAATTTCTGAATGCTGTGGAAAGGGCTCATGGAGCCATAATTTATGCAGTTCTGGATCAGGCTCTTGCTGTCGCTGCAAACTCGACCGGAAATGTCGCCGTTTCATTGAGTGTAAGTATTAACTATATATCTTCAGCAATTGATGGTGAAAAAATTTTCGCTGAGGCAATTCCAGTCAACACAGGCAAAAAGGTGAGTTTCTGGAAACTTGAAGTCCGGGGAACAGAAGATAAAATTATAGCCACGGGGAATGGGGTTGCCTACCATAAATAGAAAATGAGATTCAGAATAAGTCTTGATGACAGGATTATAGTTAAATGGATGATAAAATATTACTGCCGGAAAAAACATGGCGGTAATGAATTATGCGATGAATGTTCTGAATTACTTAATTATGCTCTGATGAGAATTGAACAATGTCCTTATGGTAAAGACAAACCTGTATGTTCAAAATGCAGGATACACTGTTATAAACCTGAAAAAAGAGATAATATCAAAGGTGTAATGAAATTCTCAGGATCCGCGATTCTTTTAAGAAAACCAATAACCGGATTAAAATATTTGCTGAAAAAGAAATTTTATAATATAGAATAGATAAATGAAAAAATCCCCTTTAGAGAAAGGGGATTTTTTATTGTAGTAATGGTATTTTACTGTTCTCTTACAAGTTTGTTGTCTTCGAAAATACCGTCAACTCTGGAGGTGTCGGGCCATGTAATTGTGCCTTTTCCGTTAAGTTTCCCTTCTTTCCATTGTCCTTCGTACTTAACGCCTTCCGCCCAGGTATAAGTTCCGGTACCATCCATTTTACCGTCTTTCCATTCACCGGTATATGAGTCTCCATTTTTCCATTTATACTCGCCGGTTCCATTACGTTGATTGTCTTTATAATCACCATTAAAGACATCGCCATTATTGTAAGTATAAACGCCTTTTCCGCTTCTCTGGTTGTTTTCAAAGGTGCCGTCATATTTAGCGCCGTTCGGCCATAGCATTACGCCTTTCCCATCAACTTTGCTCTCTTTGAAATCACCGCTATATTCTGCACCCTGAGGGAATTTTACTTTTCCGGTTCCGTTAAGACAGTCGCCTTCAGTACATGAGACTCCTGCTCCATATGCCTTAACAACAGGTGTATCCTCTTCTTTTTGTGCCGATTCGCATGAAACAAGTGCAAAAACTGCCGCAATTGTTATGGGAGCAAGTATTAAATTTTTCAATTTCATCAATAACCTCCTGTTTACAGGCTTCCGGCCTGCCGGTAGATGAATTTAATAATCCGTATAATAAATATTTCCGGCAGAAAATAAGTATCTGCCGGAATAATAGTAGATTATTCTGTTATAAGCTTGATGTTTGTATCAGCAGGTATAATATCAACAAATACATCAAGAACTGCTGTTTTGCTTATGTTTCCAACACCATCTTTTGCAATTGCTTCAATTTTATGCTGCCCGTTAGTGTTAAACATGATTTCACCGGTATAAAGGATAAAATCACTCTTGTTGTCTATTCTGTAATAAATTGATTTAACACCGGATTCAGTATCAGCTGCAGTTATTGTATACTTGTACTCTTTTGATGCGACCAGAGTATTTTCTTTTTTAAAGAATTCCTTGTCAGCCTTAATCTCAGCAACTGGAGCTGTTTTATCAACAGCAATTTTTACATCTTCCATGCTCTCAGCAAGGAGGTTGCCGTTTTCATCAAGAACTTTGGTAGTATATTTTTTTGTGAGGTTTCCGACTTTATCTTCAGCAGCTACATCAATTTTAACAGGCTCAAGTGAATTAATCATGAAAGGCTTTACATATTCTTTATGTTCTTCACCTGCTGCTGCATAAGATATGCCGGCTACACCTGAAATATTATCTTTAGCTGCGATAGTATATTCATAGCTGAATTTATCTGAAGCGTAAATTGTTTCGCCTGTTTTAGCGAAAGGAGCTTTTACTATAACAGCAACTTCAGGAGCTGTTGTATCAACTATTACATTGATGCTTTTCTGCATCTCTTTGTTCCCCATTTTGTCAACACTGTAATAGTAAAGAACATGCCCGCCTTCCTCGTTAAGAGTAAATGGCTCGGTGTATTTCTGTTCAGCGTTTTCGTCCACTTTGTAGAACTTTGTGTCGGGCATAATATTGTCAACTTCGAAGAGTTCAAAACGAACTTTATCATTTACATAGGTATTATAACCGTCAGAAAATGATCTTGGTTTGCCTTTAAGTATCTGAACTTCCTCTTTTTCAAACACTTTTTCAGCATGCTCAGTAGCTGTGTCTTCAGTTGTAAGATGATCTGAAGTTGCCTCTTCTGTAGCTTCTGTTGTCTCTTCAGTTGCATCAGTAGTTTCTTCTGCTTCTATATCTGTACCAGTGTCAGTTCCATTTTCGATTCCAGTATCTGTTCCTGTATCTGTCCCTGCATCCTGAGAGATTGCAGCGCTGGTGATAAGAAGAAATGCTGTAAGTATAAATAGCATTAATATAGAAAACTTTTTCATTTAAAAAACCTCCAGTTTTTTTTTGCGATTTGATATGACAGAAATTCTTCGATTGTCTTATTCGAATATCTCCGAGTCTGTATTATTTATAATATTATATTAATTTAATCAATAAAAATAAATTAATATAATCAAAAATAAATTCAATTATTAACTTTAAATACGAATAAATTTCGGCAATTTTAAACTAAAAATATATATTTTAAACCATTAAGTCTTAATTCAATTAAGAACAGCTATTTTATAATTCAGAATAAAGCATGAAAGGATGAATTTATTCTTTGATATTGTAAAAAAAGCCGAAAAGGGCTGATTTTTCACCTGTAACTGTTGAATTCAATCCGGCACCGGACCATGTTTCAAATTTTACTTCATCACGGTGCTTTTCCCCTTTATCGTCAGTAACAATAAGATAAAATTTAGTTTCTGTACTGATGTTTCTGAAACTGTCCGGGTTTTTTTTCAGATTTTCCTCTTTTGTTTTAAAAGAGAGATTTTTATCACTGCCTTTGAATTCAAGAGGGGGTGCTTTTACCCATTTCATCATCCTGTATTTATATCTTGTCATATAGACCGGTACGTCCCTGTATTTTGTTTCCCTGTATGTCTCGTTTTTTGTTTCATAAACCGGTCTGTTTTCGTATATATCCTTAAAATATCCGTTACCCAGGTCTTTAACTCCCACCTTGACTTTTTTTTCACCTACCTTTACCTGAACCTGGCGTGTTTTTGTTTCATAGCCGTCAGGTACTTTGTCATAATGATGGACAGCCCTGTATTGACCGAGTTTGACAGCTCCAGCAGGCAGTGACCAGTCTTCCTCTGTTACCAGTTTATATTCATCAAAAGATATTCTGGCTGTATAATCAAATCCTGTAACTTTTACCGGTATTTCTGATGTGATCATGGAAAGCCCGAACATTACCAGAACAGCTAAAAATAAACCGGCGACAGTATAAAGTATTTTTTTTCCGGTTCCTGATTTTGCGGCTGTTTCCGGTACAGCAGGAGTATCAGGGAGCTCCGTACTGTCAAAACGAATTTCCCTTTCCTTCAGTGAAACATCCCCTCCTGCCTGATCTCTTTTATTGCCGCAGCTGACGCAGAACTGATCAAAAGCATTGTTCTGGGTTGAACAATAGGAACATTTCCAGTCAGCTCCTGCCTCAGCTTCCTTCAGCAGGAGTTCATCAGTCACTTCTTCTGCATCTTCAGGAAGATAGAATTTGACGTCATCAGGACGGGGGGAACCGCACGAACCGCAATATGAATCAGGTCCCCTGTTCCCTCTCCTTCCACATACACCGCAGTCCCATTTTCCCTCTCTAATAGCCATGGTTATTCTCCTTATGGGGTAATAAAATTTCTAAATTTAATCAGTTATAATTCCTGAATATATATTTTAGTGTAAAAAGTAAAATTATATACTGCCATCGCCCTCGGCGGTGAAGGTAATAGGGCATTTTTTACCTGAAATAAATTAAGGAATAAATATTAAAATTCAATATATTTAATAACTTTTAAAGGCAAATAAAAAGTTTTTCAACAATAATAACTTGATTTTTTATTTTCCGTTTAACAATAAAAAATAAAAATTATACGGATGTAATTATGAAACCGCGAAAAGGTCTTAAGCTTAAAGAACGTTATTTTTCAATAGAAACCCCTCCTGAACTGAACAACATTACCCTTTTCAGGTATGCCGGTACCTTTTTCGGGCTGTGGAATATTGACGGCTGTTTTATTCTTGTTGATAATATTTTTATAGACAGCGGCAATCCCAATTACAGCAGAAAGGACATGCTTGAATATGTCAGGACACTGGATAAAAACAGGGACTGGATTATTCTTAATACCCATATGCATGAGGATCATGTAGGAGGGAACAGGCTTATTCAGAATGAACTTGGCGCTGAAATATATTCTCCGGAGTCTGTTGAGGATTTCTCATTTGTATCCCTTATGATGGATTTATTCTGGGGCAGGCCTGAAATGTTCACGTATAAGATGCTAGATCGTAATGTTTTTACAACTGATATGGGGAGAACGATTGAAGTTATTCCCGCTCCGGGGCATTCCCCGAATCATACGGTATACCGCATAATGCCGGATAATATAATCTATTCCGGTGACGCGATTCCCGTCCCTTCCAGGAAGAGGTATGTAACTCTTGGGGAAAATTATATGTCTGAACTTGACAGTCTGAAAAAACTGCTCCCTTATGCTGAAAAAGGTACCCGCTTTATATCCGCTCATCATGGGATAGTTAAAGACAGTGTAAAGCTGATAAAAGAAAGGATATCAGGTATGACTGATGTTGTTTCAGGGGTGGAGGAGCTTGTAAGCAGGGGGATAACTGATAAAGCCGAAATAGGTATGGAGGTTTTCGGTAAACAGGATCTGCTTTACCGGAAGCTCGGGAATCAGATCCGGTGCAGGGAGGACTGGGCTATTGAGTCGATCCTTGAGGGTCTTGGTTGCGGCCTGGAGATACAGGCAGAAAAGTGTAATTAAAATGTTGACAGTTGCATGGCAGCGTTTAATTTATAGTTTAATATGATAAACAGTGATTTTGCTATAGCAGTTCATTCAATGCTCCTCCTTGCCGCTCACGGGGACAGACTTCTCTCCAGCTCAAAGCTTTCTGATATGATGAATGTTCATGCTGTGAGAGTGAGGAAAGTTCTCTCTTTATTGAAGGAGGAGGGGTTTATTGCCTCTAAAGAAGGTGTGCATGGCGGCTTCTCTCTTGCCTGCGAACCGGGAGAGGTGACCCTGCGTTCCCTTTATGAGCTCACTCAGCGGGATATACTTAAACCGAAATGCCACGACTGCAGCTGCTGCGATATAGGTTCTAATATTGAAAAAATTCTGGATGATATATTGATTGAAGCGGATGGGAGAGTCCAGGAATATCTTCAGGATTTTACTCTAAAAAAAATCCTCGATTTAATTTAACCTGAAAAATATTGACATTAAATATGTTTATTATAAAAATGTACCATGTGGTCAGTATAAAATGAGAAAAGGGACAGAAACAAAGGAAAGAATTATAGAGAAGGCCTTAACTCTATTTCACGAGAAAGGTTATAATCTCACAAGTATGAATGATATTGTTGAAGAAACCGGCGTAAAAAAGGGAAACCTCTATTTTCATTATAAATCAAAAGAGGAACTTGCAATCAGGGTTCTTAAAGAGGCCCTGAGGGGGTACGACAGGTTTATTTCATCCAACATGAAAGGGGCAACTCCTTTAATGAAACTAATTTCAATGATACAGGGGATCGTGGCTTTTCATGTTGAAAGGGGCAATGGGCGAGGATGCATTTTCGGAAACATGGCTCTGGAATCTAAAGGTGAGAATCCTGCTTTAGCTGAATATATCAAATCAGTATTTACTTCATGGGAGAAAAATATAAGCGAGCTGATAGGGAGCAGTATTGAACTTGGCGAGATTTCAGGAATTGATTCGCCTGAACGTTATGCAAGGATAATTTTAGCACAGCTGGAGGGTGCAGTTATGCTGTCAAAAGTATATTCAGAATTTGAACCGCTCAGAGAGAGCGCTGAAATAATTATAGAAGGATTAAAAAGTAAAATGCGGAGAGTCGATGTATGCTGACTAAAGAGGAGATCAGGGTAAAAGCTCTTGAAATAGGATTTGCTGACGCCGGAGTTGCCGGTGTAGAACCTTTCACCTCCCAGCTTGATTATATAGCGGTGGATGACAGGTATAAATGGACTGAGAAACTGGGCTTTAATCTTAAAAACGGTATTGAGCCACTTAATATTCTTGATAACGGCAAGAGTCTGATTGTGCTTCTTTACTCATATTTTAATAATTCAATACCTCCCTCTCTTGAGAAGCATTACGGACGCTGTTATCTCAATGATGACAGGGTGACAAAGGACGGACTTGCTGTGATGGTAAAAGGATTCCGTGGTTTTCTCAGGGACAACGGTATAAATACAAAGCTCGGTGTCTCAATGCCTGAAAAACTTTCCGCCATGAGGGCCGGGGTCGGTACATCCGGCAAGAACACATTGCTTTTCGCTTCGAAAAGTGCCATGAAAAGTTCTTTTATTTTCCCGATAGTAATAGTTACTGACGCTGAACTTGAACCGGACACACCCTCTGTCAGCAACGGATGTCCTGACTGGTGCAGAAACGCGTGTGTAGCAGCGTGCCCGACAAAGGCTCTGTTCGGAAATGGTAAAATTGATCCCTCAAAATGCATCTCATATCTGACATACTTCGGGAAGGGGGTTACGCCCCGTGAACTCAGGGAGCCCATGGGACTTTATATATACGGCTGTGACAGGTGTCAGAATGTTTGCCCGAGAAACGTTAACAAGATCACATCAGAAAAAGATGAAAATCCGAAGTTTGTTAAAATGGAGGAGGATTTTGCGCCTGAAAAGATCCTTCTAATGGATCAGGAGTATTTTGAAAAAAGAATCCAGCCGTTTATGTTCTATATGTCATATAAAAGCGTATGGCGGTGGAGGATGAATGCGGCAAGGGCCATGGGAAACAGCGGGAACAGAGAGTATATCCGGTACCTGAAACAGGCCTATGGTGAAAATGATGATGACAGGGTAAAGATCATGATTGCCTGGGCTCTTGGAAAACTCGGTGGAGACGAATCAGGCACGGCACTTAAAGATTATCTTAAAAGTGCTGAAGGGGATTTGAAAACTGAAATTGAGATATCACTTTCTGAGATGAAATAACAATCAGTCTGTTTTTTTGTTTTCTTCAAATATCACCGGCTGATCAGATTTAATTGTAATAACAAAGTAGACAGGCAGTTTTTCGAAAGTGGTAAAACGGATTCTGTATCTGGAAGTGCCAAGCAGAGAAAGGGGAGCATTCTTCATAGTGCAAATTTTTACAGGGGAATAAATTGCCCAGTCATTGTTAAAATTTCTCCCCAGAGGGGCATATTTTACATTATTTTTTAAAGATTTATGACTGAGAATGATCTCTTTCTCTATGATAAAGTATGTTTTTTTAGGGATTTTCTGTACTGGAAAGCTTTTCTGAAGATAAACAGATTCAATTTCTATTGATATACATTCAGTCTTCTGTTTTAATGAAAAAAATACCTGGTAGGTGGTATTCCTGTCGATACGTTCATCAGATTTCTCACTGTTTTCTGTTGAATTTCCAAAAGTGTAAACCTGCGTTTCCGGGGTCTCTCTTTTACCGGCTGTACAGCCTGTGATGAGCAGCAGGGATATTATCAGGTGGATTTTTACAAAGTTTTTCAATAAAATATGTCCTGACTGTATATTATTATAGATAATTCAGATATATTAACTTATTCTGGAACGATATTAATTAATAAAAAACAATAATAAGCAACAAATTAAATTTTGTATAATGATTATTAATGTTATTTTCGGTTCAATTTTTTGTTACAGGTTTAAAAATCTTCTTGCTTAAAGTCATGTAATTATTTTTTAGTAACAGATGATTTGACTGGGTTTAGTCTGAACAAATCCCGGATATTGTGCAGTATGTTTCCGGAATTCCTGCTCTTCCGATTAAATATACTTTTTCTTTAAAATAAATAAAAGTGGAATTATATGTTTCTTAAATCAATGGACATGTTCGGTTTTAAATCTTTTGCGGATAAAACGCATATTGAATTTGAGCCGGGTATAACAGCAATAGTAGGCCCCAACGGCTGTGGAAAATCTAATGTAGTTGACGCTGTAAAGTGGGTACTGGGTGAAAAGCAGGCCAAAAATATCCGCGGGCAGACAATGGAGGATATTATATTCTCCGGAACAGATCAGAGAAAGGCGCTTTCTCTTGCTGAAGTCTCTCTCTCAATAGACAATACAAACCGCATACTCGATTTTGATTCAGAAATGGTCACTGTAAGCAGGAGAATTTTCCGTGACGGCGAATCAGAGTATCTCATAAATAAATCACCTGTAAGACTTAAAGACATAGATAAGCTTTTTATGGATACCGGTATAGGTAAATCAGCTTATTCCGTTCTTGAGCAGGGTAAGATGGACCTTATACTTTCAACTAAAGCCGAAGACAGAAGGTATCTCTTCGAAGAAGCTGCCGGTATATCCCGTTACAAGATGCAGAAAAAGGAATCTCTTAAAAAACTTCAGGACACAGGGGAAAACCTTAACAGAATTAATGATATACTGAAAGAGATTGAAAGAGAAAAGGATCTTAAATCGAAACAGGCTGATAAGACAAAAGAATTTTTGAATCTTAAAGGTAAACTGTCCGAACTTGACATCAAGCTTAACCTGATTAAATTCCGCGAACTGGTTAAAAAATCCGATAAAAACCGGACTGACATTGAAAAGCTGAAAAGTGAACGTGAGCAGCTTGCAGGCAAAGTATCAAAAACGTCTGCTGAAAATGAAAAGGACGAAAAGAGAAAAAATGATCTTCAATACCAGCTTTTTGAAATCGAAAAGAAACTGGGTGATTACAAGGTAAGAAGAGAAACAATAGATCTTGCAACTGATAAAAACAGGCGCCTTGTTGAAGAGAATGCGGCCCGTAAAAATTCGGTAATTAAGAAAATTGAAGAGAGAAAGGAGAGCCTGGAACGCCTTGTTGAAGAGAAGAAAAAGAGTGAAAATACAGCAATTGAACTTAAAGATAAAATAATAGAGGATAAAAAGAAGCTTTCGGAGTTTTTTGAAAACCGGAAGCGAAAAATAGACTCAATACATAATTCCCGGGACAGGATTGAAGAGAACAACCGGAAGATAAAGGACAACGAGTTATCCCTTAAAAAGCTCAGGGAAGCACTTGAAGTTGTTATTAAAAAACTCGTTGATGCCATTGAAAAGAGGAAAATTGAACTGGAAAATTCTGAAAATGAAAGGCAGGAAGTTAAAGCCCTGATTGAAACAGAATTAAACCAGATTGAAATGGATTTCAACAATGCTCTTGACGAACTGAAAATTAAGTCATTTGACAGGGCATGGATGTTTATTGAAAAGATAAGAATCGATGTTCTAAGGGAACATATATATAAATTTGAAAGTTACGAAGATGGTTTCCGGTCAATACTTTTTGATAAAACAGGTATTCACGCGGAAAAAGAGAGTCTTGATAAACGTATTCGTGAACTTGTGCTTTCCATAGACGAAATGAGAGCCGATAACGGTATGCTTGATGAATTTATTCAGAACGAACAGCGTGAACTGGAAAACATTAATTCAATGATAACGCGGATAGAACGCGATATCGCAAAATATGAGAATGACAGCAACTGGATTGAAAAACAGGTAACTTCATTAACTCACCAGATTGATGATATAAAGAAACAGATAGACAATTTTAATGAGGATATGCTCAGAACTGATAAGATTATAAAAGATCTTCAGATGGAGATACGCGAGTCTGAGGATAAGCTTGTTCAGTTTAACGAGAAGAGTGAAGCTCTCAGGAAGAGTGTAAATGAACTTGTAGAACGCAGAAGTGAAATAGAAAACAATATAGCCAGAAGAAAGACTGATTCCCGTAAGGATGAAGAGGAACTTGAGAGGATACACGAAAGACTTGCGGCTCTTGAACGTACCGGTGTTGAAATATCCTTTAAAAGGGACGGGATACAGGACTATCTCTGGACTGAATATGAGAAAAAGGTCACTGAACTCGGCGAAGTTAAAGTTAATGAATCAATGACTGGTGAATTACAGGCTGAAATTCAGGATATAAAGAAAAAAATTCAGGATCTCGGCCCGATAAACAATCTTGCTATTCAGGAATTCAGAGATCTGAAAAAGAGATTTGAATACTATCTTGACCAGAAGACAGATATTGAAAAGGCACGTGAAGATATTATTTCCGTAATTGAAGACATAAATAAGACCTCTGTTGAAATGTTCATGAGTACTTTCAATGAAATTCAGAAGAATTTTGCAGAAATGTTTAAACGTTTATTTGAGGGAGGGGAGGCTTTTCTTGAGCTTTCTGAAGAGGAGAATGTCCTTGAAAGCGGTATTGATATAATGGTAAGGCCTCCAGGGAAAAAGTTTAAAAATATCAACCTCCTTTCAGGAGGGGAGAGGGCACTTACAGCTATTGCGTTGCTTTTTGCCACATACATGGTCAAACCGTCACCATTCTGTTTCCTTGATGAAATTGACGCTCCTCTTGATGAACAGAATATTGGCAGGTTTGTAAAAATGCTCCGGGAATTCTCTAAAAGTACCCAGTTTATCATAGTTACTCATAATAAGAAAACTATGCATATCAGTGAGTCAATATACGGGGTAACAATGGAGGAGCCGGGTGCCTCAAAGATTATATCCGTAAAGATGGACAGGCCTGAATAAACTCTTTCTATGTGCTTATTTTATTGACAAATTACCTGTTCAAATGTAACTTTGATACAGGAGTGTTGTAAACAAAGATATATATAGACACAAAGGAAGGTGTAAAATGAAAATAACAGCTGATGGTATTCTGGGTTCCGCCCAGAAAATTAACAATAAACGCAAAGTAGATGAAGGGAACAGTAAAGATAACAGAAAAGATATAAAAACTGATTCCCTTGCTCTCGGTAAGGCGATAAATTCTCGGATCGAGTCTATTGAAAGGGAAATTAAAGATATACAGACCTCTCTGACAAAAAACCAGATAATTCGTGAAGGTATTGACAACATCCTGAAAAACAGCTCACCGGAAAATATTAATCAGGCACTTGAAGTTTCATCTTTTGAAGGGAGAAAGATCCTTAAGGAATTTCTTGGTAATGATATGACCCCTTCCGCGCTTGAAACTAAGAAGAGTGAAATAACTAAGCTGATTAATAATGACATCAATAATCTTACAAAGGTACAGGTTGAAGTTGACAATATTATAGCTTCAAATCTTACGGGCAACAGGAAAGTCGAAAATCTGATGTCAAATATGAATGATATTTTCAGGAATACTCCATCGAATCTTGAAACAATATCAAAGCTTGATGCAGACAAAGTAATGAAACTTGTCAGGTGATTTATTGCCTGACAAAGGCTTTTAAAAAAAATAAATACATTTTTTGTGCGGGCCCTTCATCTCTTATGATTAAATCTGTTAAAATTTTTAAAATAATCCTGTTTTTCATTCTGCTCGCTTTATTTACTTCCCTGAATGCTGATGAAGCAGTAAAATCTGATAATAGCACAATTAAACAAGATGTCGAATTTCAAAGTATAGATCTTGAGGAGATAAAAAGGAGTATTAAGCCAGGAGCAGATTCTTCAGGTAAAGAAAAGGATAATCGTTCTGCTGAAACAGTGAAGAAAAAGGCATCGGATAAGTCCCTGAAAAAGGCCGATGCAGGAAATGTAAAAAAAGACAAAGCTGAATCAGGGAAAATTAAGAAACCGGGAAAGACGGATGAAGCAAAACCTGCCGGAAAATCCCTGGATAGAAAAAATATACCGGGGAAAGGAAAGAGCGATATACTCACTGATGAAACCGGAAAAGAAACCGTTAAGCCCGGAAAATCAACAGGCATTAAGAAGGTTGGCCCGCCTGATGATGTTGATGGAACATTAAGGGCGGATACCCTGTATATCAATCCGACTTACAGTTCTTCTTATAAAAATCGGCTCTATATAATGAACTATTCAGAGATTGCGAAGTGGGGAAAACTTAATAATTTAGTCCCTTATGAAGATTCAGCTCCTTTTATTGACGGGTTGGCATTTTTCATGCCGGATTTTTATTCTGAATTCACAGTCGAAAATTATGACAGGGAGCTTATTTATAAGATTGTTATTGATTTTGTAAAATATAAAGGCAGTCAGAAACCTATTAATTCTCTTTTGAAGATATGGGGGAGAGATATTTCAGGCAGGATGATTCTCATTGCTGAAATAAATCAGGAAATACTTAAACAGCGAGAATTATTTGAAGTATTAATTCCTTATGAATTGTCATCTCCCGGAAGATTTGATATTATTATCAGAGAATATTCTGATACTCCCGGTAAATGGGGTATCTGGGATATAATTGTTACTGCCAGGAAAATACAGCAGATTGATATTCAGAAACCTGACATTTCAGGGAAAATGAAAAGTGTTGAACAAAAAATTTTTAAATAGCAGTATAAAATATTTTGACAAATACTGACCTGTTTTTTTTGGTATTCAAAACGACCGCCGTTGTCCGGAAATTTCAGGTGGGAAAAGTTTTGGATGATAAATCATCGAAGAAGAAAGGAAAGGTATTATAATGAGTGACGATTACATAGAAAAAGATTTTGATGATGAAGTTTATGAAGACGACTATTATGAAGAACATTATAATGAGGAAGAGTTAACCGATCTTGATGAGTTTTCTGATGAAGATGATGATTCGGATGAAGGTGATGAGGAGCGTGGTGAACGCCGCGAAAGAAAAGTTCATATAAGCTATGCGTGTGAAGATTGTGATTATAGATGGGATGACGTCGTAATAAAAAAACGTGACGAATTTGAGGAAGATTTAGAGACTGATGTAATTTGCCCCATGTGCGGTTCGGCGAATATAACCCTTATATGAAAGACCGTAAAATAATAATAAAGGGGGCGAGAGAGCACAATCTAAAAAACATTTCGCTGGAACTTCCGAGGGACCAGCTTCTTGTAATAACCGGGCTTTCAGGGTCCGGTAAATCATCTCTGGCCTTTGACACAATATACGCAGAGGGACAGAGAAGATACGTTGAGTCACTCTCAGCATATGCGAGGCAGTTTCTCGGTTTAATGGAAAAACCGGATGTAGATTTTATTGATGGCCTTTCACCCGCTATATCTATAGAGCAGAAAACAACTCACCGTAACCCCAGATCAACAGTAGGAACTGTAACGGAAATTTATGATTATTTCAGGCTCCTTTATGCGAGGATAGGCGTCCCCTATTGTCATTGCTGCGGGAAGAAGATCACATCACAGTCCGTGGACCAGATCGTTGAATCACTTATGACTATGAGGAAGGGGACGAAACTTCAGATCCTTGCCCCTCTTGTTCGTGGTAAAAAGGGTGAACATGCTGATAAAATTGAACATGCCAGTAAAAACGGTTTTGTCAGGCTTCGTGTTGATGGTGAATTTTTCACTGTTGATGACAGCATCAGCCTTGAGAAAAACAAAAAGCATTCAATTGATATAGTTGTAGACAGACTTGTAGTTAAGGACGGCATAAGGCCGAGACTTACAGATTCTGTTGAGACATCGATTGATATGGGGGAGGGGCTTGTATCAGTCATTACTGATGATTCAGAACTTATATATTCCACACAGCTTTCATGTCCTGATTGCGGGATTTCAATACCTGAACTCTCCCCCAGGATGTTTTCATTTAACAGCCCGTACGGAGCCTGCCCTGAGTGTGACGGACTCGGCTTTATAATGCAGTTTGACCCGGAAAGGATAGTTTCAGATCCTTCAAAATCACTGAATGAAGGTGTACTTGAAGTATGGGGGAAAAGCACCAGTTACTGGTATCTTGAAACTGTGCAGGCCCTTGGCAGGAGCCTTGGCTTTGACCCTGACACTCCATGGAAAGATCTCACGGAAGATATTAAGGACGTTATCCTGTACGGTACCGGCGGCAGTAAGGTTAATTATAATATAAAACGAAAAGATTCGGAGTTTAAGTTTTCCAAAAGATTTGAAGGAGTGCTTCCGAATCTTGAACGCAGGTACAGGGAGACAAATTCAGAAGAGATGCGTATGTGGATGGAGAAATACATGGCAAACACAAAGTGTCCCGCCTGCGAAGGAATGAGGCTCCGTCCTGAAAGCCGTGCCGTTAAAGTTGCCGGTAAAAAAATAAGTGAAATTACTTCACTCTCAATATCAGATTCGTTCAGGTTTTTCTCTGAAATAAAACTTACTCCGACTGAGTCTAAAATTTCTGAACAGGTAATTAAGGAGATAAAATCAAGGCTTAAATTTCTTAATGATGTGGGAATTGAGTACCTGACACTTGACAGAGCAGCCGGAACTCTCTCGGGAGGGGAGTCACAGAGAATACGTCTGGCAACACAGATCGGCGCGAGCCTGACCGGCGTGCTGTATGTTCTGGATGAGCCCAGCATAGGGCTGCATCAGAGAGACAACGCGAGGCTATTAAAGACTCTGAAGCATCTGCGTGATATCGGCAATACAGTGATTGTTGTTGAACATGATGAAGAAACAATTATGGAAGCTGACTATGTTGTAGACCTGGGACCGGGTGCGGGTGTTAACGGGGGATATATAGTCGCTACCGGAATCCCTGAGGAAATCAAAAAATCTGAAAAATCGATAACCGGAAACTATCTCTCTGGCAAAAAAACCATACCGGTGCCTGAAACAAGAAGAACAGCTGAATCTTTCATAACATTAAAGGGTGCGAGGGAAAACAATCTTAAAAATCTTGAAGTCAGATTCCCGCTTGGTGTTTTCACTACTGTTACCGGGGTTTCCGGATCAGGAAAATCATCCCTTGTTATCGAGATTCTCTACAGGGCGTTATCTTCGCTTATAATGAAGTCAAAGGAGTATCCCGGAGCATTCAGTGAGATAACCGGCCTTGAGGCAATTGATAAAGTAATAGATATTGACCAGTCACCAATAGGCAGAACTCCAAGATCAAATCCGGCTACTTATACAGGCCTTTTTACTCCTATACGGGAGCTTTTCGCCAGACTACCAGAGTCAAAAATGAGAGGCTACAAGCCCGGGCGTTTTTCATTCAATGTTCATGGCGGCAGGTGTGAATCCTGTGAGGGTGACGGGGTTAAAAAGATTGAAATGCACTTCCTTCCTGACGTTTATATAACCTGCGATGTGTGTAAAGGTAAAAGATATAATCACGAAACCCTTGAAGTGAGATATAAAGGGAAGAATATATTTGAAGTTCTTGATATGACTGTTGATGAGGCGGCACCTTTTTTTGAGAATATTCCCTCTGTTAATTCAAAACTGCAGACGCTTCAAAGAGTCGGGCTCGGATATATCAAACTCGGTCAGCCGGCTACTACTCTCTCGGGCGGTGAAGCGCAGAGAATCAAACTTGCTACTGAACTGTCTAAAAGGGCAACCGGAAAAACTCTTTATATTCTTGATGAACCTACAACCGGGCTCCATTTCGATGACATAAAGAAGCTTATTGAGGTTCTTAATTCACTGGTCGAAAAGGGAAATACTGTAATTGTCATAGAGCATAATCTTGATGTAATTAAAACTGCTGACTGGATTATTGATCTGGGGCCTGAAGGTGGCGATGCGGGAGGAAATCTTATAGGTGAGGGTACACCTGAAGAATTAAGTAAAATCCGCGGTTCCTATACCGGTCAGTTTCTTGCAAAAATTCTGAAGAAGAAAAACAGGTAAACCTGGAATATTTATTCAGAAAAACACTCTCTGTAAATATATTATAACTGTTGATATCATCAATGTGCTGACTGTAACGAGCAGTCCTGGTTTGAGAAATTCAAAAAAAGTAATATGAACATTAAATTTTTTTGCTGATTCTATTACTATGAGATTCGCCATGGCACCGAAAATTGTAGCATTCCCGGCAAGTGTAGAAGCTGAAGCAAGGGCAAGCCAGATATAATCATTACCGGTCTGGTTTAAAACAGGTATCATAAATATAGTATAAGGCACATTACTGATTACCTGTGAAAGTACAAGGCTTGTGATATGTAATACGCTAAATCCCTGTAAATCCGGCCGTACCGGCCATATGTTAATCAGGTTCTGTATTATTCCCGTATTCTCAAAACCTTTTACTACAATAAACAGGGTCGAAAAAAAGAGTATCAGTACCCAGTCGATTTTTGAAATTATAATGGATGGTTTTATTTTTCCAAGAAGGAGCATGAATGCTCCTCCGGTAAGGGCAATAACAGGTATGGAAAGGCCGGTTATTCTTCCTGCAAAAAACATTATTATAACTGCGATAAAAACCGGAATTGAAAACTTCATTGAATAGAAGTTAAAATTATACTTTGTGCTGTCACATGTGACCTTTTTAGGCTCCCTGAAATTGCCCCTGTATATGAATTTCACAGAATAATAAATTATAAGCATTGAGATAATTGAAACCGGAAAGAGATGAATCAGAAACCGGCCATATGAAATACCTGAATTGATACCTATCAGCATGTTTTGAGGGTTTCCGGTAATTGTCATGGCGCTTCCTGCGTTTGAGGAAAGTATCTCGGCAATAAGGTACGGGACAGGAGGAATCCCTGAATTTCTGCATATAGATATAATTACCGGAGTATACAGTAGTACAACCGCATCATTTACAAGAAAAGCGCTGGATATACCTGTAGTGAATATAACAATCAGTAAAAGCCTGTTTTCATCACCTGCGAGTTTTATGGTATTGAAAGCTATAAGATCAAATAAACCGTCAAGCTCAAGGGTGATGATTATTATCATCATGCCTATAAGCAGTGTTATGGTGTTGAAATCAATTGATGCTATGGCCTCATCAAATGTAAGAACCCCGGCAACTATCATGGCAACAGCGCCGAAAAATGATGCTGAGGGGCGATCAATATTAACCCCGGGCAGTCTTGTAAAAATGATACCCGTATAGGTTATTATAAAAATGATTATTGCAGTTGTATTCATGATTCTCTATCGCTATTTAATTCACTGAATGTCAATTATTATTGACAGGAGCTGTTATAAAAGTATAATTATGTCATATTGAATTTCATCCAAATAGATACCCTGTTATTTTTAAATTTATTATATAAATGTCGATAAATAAAAAAGCAGGTCAGGGATTAAATAGATCATCATTTGAAGGAGATGAATGAAACTGAAAAAGGGATTTCTGATAATCTATATAGCTCTTTTTGTATCCACGCCTCTGCTGTCTGTTTATCCCGCTGATATAAATTTTATAAAATTTGAATCAGCAAGGGAATATTTTAAAAAGGGGACTGTCTATTTCAATAATATGCAGTACCTTGCAGCAGCGGAATTTTTCAAAAAAGCAATCCAGAATTATCCTGATTATTATACTGCCAGGGATTATCTCGCGCGTTCATACAGGCTTGCCGGTTTCAGCTCAAGTGCTGTATCGGAGCTAAATAAAATTCTGGAAATTTATCCTGAGAATATTTCAGCCAGGCAGAGACTCGACAGCATCCTTTTCAGAAAGGGGATTACAGAGGCGGGAGAGAATCCTGCTGATTATGTTCTTCATGCTGAGTATGATTCATCTGCAATGAAAAGATTCGCATTCCCCGATGCGACTGACATCGCAATTGACCGTGCAAGAAATATTTACGTTACCTCCTTCTCTTCTCCAAGAGTTATACGCATAGATCTTAATGGTAATGCTGAAGAGATAATAAGAACCGGATATACAGGCGGAATATACGGAATTGACTGTAATAACGGCAGGATTGCAATCAGTGATTTTAAGAATGATACTGTTTTTATTTATTCATCTGCGGGTAAAGTCCTGAATAAATTCGGAAGCAAAGGAAGTGGTGAGGGGATGTTTCATGGGCCGAAAGGTCTCTGTTATGACAAAAACGGGTATCTGTATATTGTTGATGGCGGTAATTACCGCGTTCAAAAATTTGATCCTGACGGGAATTTTAACCTTTCATTCGGCAAAAACGGAGAATATGAGGGGGAATTTAAAAATCCTTCTGATATAACCTCTATAAAGGATAGAGTATATGTAACAGACACGGCTCTGAAGAAGGTTGCTGTTTATGATCTCTTTGGTAACTATATTAAAGATATTTTAATGGATGAGATAACATCACCGCGTGGCATTAGTTCCAGGGGGGATAATCTTGTAATTTCAGACGAAAATAATGGTATTATAATTTTTAATGTTGAAACAGGTGAAAAAAACATATTCAGGGAATGGGGGGAGCGTAACCTTGTAAAAGCTATGTATTCTATATTCGACCAGGACGGTTTTTTCTATGTTCTTGATTCAGTACCGAACCGCATTTATTGTTTTTCCCCCGCTGTGAAACAGTATTCGAACCTTGAACTTGAAATAACAACGGTTGATTCCGCTAACTTCCCTGTTGTTGCCTATTATGTTAATGTAAGGGGGCGGGACGGTAAACCGGTTTATGGTCTGAAACAGAATAATTTTACAATTACTGAAGATAATTCCCGTATAATGAATTTTTATACTGATTATCTCAAGGAAAGGGTTAAATCTGCATCATTTGCACTTGCTGTTGACAGATCAGAAGAGATGGAGAAGAGGCATGGCGACCTCCCCTGGCTTGCTGATTTTGTTCTGAAATCAATGAGAACCAACGATTCGATTGAACTCATCAATTTTAATGATCAGGTCTGGACCGGCAGCGGTTTTGACTGGAGCAGGCGAAGAACTATAGCAGCAATTGAAAAAAAAGATTACAGGCCGGGTAAAAAAACAGGTGCCGCGCTTTATCAGTCCATAACAAGCCTTATTCCGCGAGCAGACAGAAGAGGTGTTGTGCTGATTACTGACGGAAGTATCTCGCCGGATTCATTCACCCAGTACACACCTGATACAATTATTGATTATGCCAGGGAGCATTATATTCCGGTATTTATAATATCGCTTAAACCATGTAATACAGAACTTGCAAGAATAGCTGAGGAAACAGGAGGTAAAGTAATTTTACCCTCTGATATAGATTCCTTAAGAAGTATTTATCCTTCCGTGAAGAACAGCGAAGAATACAGGTATGTTCTCGTTTATAATACCTTTAAACTCCCGTCTTTTAACGGCTGGTGGGTTGATGTGAAACTTGAAGTCAATTACAAGGGACAGAAAGGGATTGAATGGGGAGGTTATTTTGTACCTTAATGATGACAGAATGGTAAACGCCAGGCGTAATATGGTTATCAAATTGGAGCAGAGGGGTATTTCCTCCGGATCTGTTCTTGAGGCAATGTACAGGGTCCCGAGACATATGTTTGTCTCCGATGCCCTTTGCTACAGGGCGTATGATGATACATCTCTTCCTATAGGGTTCGGACAGACAATTTCCACACCTTCAGTTGTAGCTTCAATGGTCCAGTCTTTAAGGCTTACAGGTGATGAATCAGTACTTGATATCGGCTCAGGTTCCGGATATCAGAGCGCTGTTCTTGCCGAGCTTTCAGGTGCGGTTACTGCTATGGAAAGAATACCTGAACTGGCAGAACGTTCAAATATTGTTCTTCGGAAACTCGGCTATAATATAAAGGTAAAAAATTCTGATAATTTTAATGAAATTGAAGGCTCTTTTGATCGAATTATAGTGGCTGCAGGAGTAAAGATCTTTCCGGATGAATTGCTTGGTAAATTAAATGAAGGCGGGATACTTGTAATCCCAATTGATGAAAGCGGAAAGAACCATCAGATTAAAAGAATAGTAAAAAAGAAGAGTGAGGAATACTTTGAGGAGATTATAGGAAGAGCAACATTTGTACCCTATATTATGGGTGAAAGAATGGTGTAATTTAATTTTTAAGTATTTCCGCAGCAATCCAGTTGAGAGATTTTATTTTTTGTGTTTCCCCTCCCGCTTCATTTTCATCGTCAGGATATATTTCGATTGTCTTTTCACTCTGTACGTGATTAAAAAGCCCGAGTACGCATTCAGCCGGTGCTATAGTGTCTTTCAGCCCTGTTATAAACAGGGCGGGGATATTCAATTCGTGTGAAAAATTTATAATGTCCAGGTAGGATAGATTTCGTTTAATCTGATTTTTCTTTGCTCTCTGAATATTAATTATGTCATTGATTTCCTTTGCTGTATCGCTTTGAGAAATATTCTGACTTAGCGGGAGGTCGCAAAAAAGGGGGCAGTCAAGAACTATTGCTCCTATTCTGCCTGAATAAACTGCTGTAAAGAATGCTGCAGCAGCCCCGAATCCCTTTCCGTATATGCCTATTTTATTACAGTCAAGAGAACTGTTAAGCCTTAAAAAATCGATAGATCTGAAAATATCAAGATAAACAGAACGGGCGTAATAAGTATCCAGATCAATTATATTCTCAACAATAAATCCCAGGGACTGGTTTTCCTCTTCTTCAGTACGTTTCTCAATAATCTCATGGCCTCTTAGAATAAGTATGAGATGGGCGGTATTTTCGTTAAGATATCTCACAAGGCCTTTTTCCGGATACCTGTTATAATCGTGAATATGTATTATAACACGGAATTTTTCTTTTTTCCTGGGAACATAGAGAATTCCCCGTATTCTTGTTTTTAAAAAACCGTTATAAGATATATCAAAGGCTTTGAATTTTGATGTTGTTTTTTTGCTGTTTTCATGTATTTCGGGTTCAAGAGGGACTTTTCTGATATCGGAGAGTGATTTTTCCCAGTATTTATGAAAATCAGGTTCCCTTTTTATCTCCGGCAGGTTATAAAAATATCTGTCAAATGCTTTAATTGCCATTGATTATACTCCGCCGGAAATTTTATACAGATAGTAATAATTTGTATTAAAAAGTAAGTAAAGAACAAAAATAAGCAGTATAGATATAAAGAGAAAAGATAGAAACAGTCCGCCATAATGAAGAGGTCTTTTTAGCAGGTAAAATAATATATATATTACACTTAGTCCTTCATCTGCCAGCTTTCGGAATTTCCTTATAAGTGATAACAGAAGTATAATGATAATAAACAACATGAGGACATTTTTAAATATAAGGTTATAAATATTAACATTCTCCACCGCGAAACGGGTTAAAGGAAACACAATAAGATCCGCAAGAATGATAGAAGCAATCGCTGCAGCCAGTGTAAAAAGTGAAATGGCTGTTATTTCTTTTACTTTGCTTTTCAGGCTTTTACTTTCAAGGTTGTTCTGCTGTTCACTCTTTATCTTCATTTTCATCATCAGTTTCCGATGTATTTTTGCTGTTTTTATCTTTTTCAACCAGTCCCTTATCTTCAAGGGCTCTTTTTGCGGCTCTGCGTACCTTGCCACTTGGATCATATTTCATCTTGTATTTTAATATGTCAATTGTTCTTTCGTCATCAAATTCTTTTATTAAATTAACAGCTCTGTATCTGACATCAGCATTATCACTCCTGATTGAATTCATGAGAAGAGGTATTGAATCAGTATCACCAAGTGAAACAAGGGCTGTTACAGACTGCATGTAGAGATTGTAGTATCGTTTCTTTTTCTGGAAACTATAGGAATCGATTTCTTTTATAACTTCTTTAATAGAAGGAGCAGCATCATTAATTTTAAGTTTAGCGATACTTTTTACAGCATAAGATCTTATAGTCATATCTTCATCATCATCTTTATATATAGATAAAAGAAAGTCCTTCTGGGCCGGAGACCCGCATTTACCAATGAAAAGTAAAAGCCTTTCCCTTATCATTTTACTGTTTTTTATATCTTTTACACCTTTAGATGCGAAATCAATAATTTCAGGAGTATTTAAATCTCCCAGGGCTATTATTAACGCATCGGTATAATTTGAAGGGGAGGTCAAATCCTGTTTTTTAAGCATGTCAATCATTTTAGGTTTTGACTGAGTAAGTCCCATTTTGCCGATAGCGTAACATACCGCGATTTTTACATCATCACTTTCATCGTCGAGAGCCTTTATTACAGCGGATGAATTTTCAATTGATTTAAAATCACCGAGTGCAGTAACAGCAACTTTTCTGATTTCCATGTCAGCATCGTTGGACAGAATAAAAGCCAGTTTGGAGAGAAGCTTTTTCCTGAGTGATTCATCGTTTACTTCTTTTATCATGTTTACAGCTATTTTACGGTCTTTCTGGATTCCATAATCAAGTGTCTGGGAAATTTTATCATATTTTTTTTTATCATCAATTTTTTCTTTTTCCTGCTTATCCGGAACAGCGGCTTTTTTCTTGTCCGTTGAAGTTTTTTTATCAGTTGTATTATTGGCAACTTCAGGTGCTTTTTTATTATCAGCTTTCTGTGTTTGTGAAAAGAGTTGCATTGTGCAGAGAGAAATAGTCAACAGAACTGTTACGGATTTCAAAAAGAAACTTTTATTCATCGGATTACCTTGATTTAATTTTTCTGGTATTTTTATAATTATCGGAAAATTTTTGATGAATATGCCTGAATTTTTCAGTTCCGGTTAAGCAGTTTTAGCCGGATAATATCAGAATTATCGGTTCTTACTCCTGCCGGAAATGCTGGATAGCAAGATGGTTTTATAAAGCGTTATAAATAAATTTTATTAATTAAAATCATTTTTTAATTATTACTATTAAACATGGTCACATTTTTTAATTCGATACCTTTAACTATATTATATAATGTTTCAGTAACAGGTACATTGAGATTATGATCGGATGCCGTTTTTATTATTGCACCATTAATACTGTCTATTTCGGTTTTTCTTTTGCTTTTTATATCCTGCAGCATTGAACAAATGTTGGTTGAGGTTTTAATGCAGACATCCCGTACTTCACTGAGCATAGAATTATAACTGAGCGATATTCCGGCTGAATTAGCGGTGTTTACAGCTTCCATGACAACCTGCTCCTGAAGTTTCATACAATAGGGATTTTCAAGTATTTCACCATTGCTTATATTCATAATGGATGCTATAGGATTAATACCAGAATTTAATACAGCTTTTTTCCAGACAGCAATATGGGGATTGAATATGCGGTTGAATTTCTGGCATGCTTTACTGAAAAGAATATCGGCTGTTTCCAGTGAGTCAGCAGAACTGGAACCGATGGTTATAACACCTTCCCCTCCGGCTCTTACTGAGGCAGGCCCGGTTTTTGTAGCACCTGTAGTGGTTGTACCCAGAACAATTCTGTCTTTATCAAAGTATTCTGCAATAGATTCGAAGTTGCCGAGGCCGTTTTGTAGTGAAACTATAATTGAGTCGTCCCTGATATATGACCTGATCGATTCGACAGCATCTGAGGTGGAATAACTTTTAACAAAAAACAGTATAATGTCGGCATCGCTGATTATAGCCGGATTGGTACTGATTAAAGGATGAATTATATCAGAAGTATCACTGTCAATAAGGGTGAGCCCGTTATTATTTATTTCATCAACTACTGCTGAATCTTTTTCAAGTATTGAATATGAAATTCCGGCTCTTTGAAATTTATGTGCAAATAATGAACCAAGAGCACCGGCACCGATTATTCCTGCTTTCACGAAAAGTCCTCCGAGTGCTTTAATAAAATAATAAAAAGTTAGACAAATAAAACAGAACAATTATCTGTAATACATGAACGATTGCAATAAAAATTTGGAGACATCTTATGAGAATAAGGAAGCTGAAACGGATTTTGAAAAAGGATGAATATTTTCCTTATCTTATTACAGATCTTAATAATATAAAATATCTAACAGGTTTTGAAGGTTCAAATGCGTTTCTCTTCATTGATGAAAAAGATTCTTTCCTGATATCAGATTCCAGATATGAGGAATATATTGAATCTTTACTAACAGGGAGTTTTAAATTTCATTTGCAGGAGGGGGGTGCTGCCGGGGCGATTCTGGAATGCATGAATGCTGTACAGAAAAAAAACATTTTTATTGAATCGCATAATGTAACCCTTACTTTTAATTATGAATTAAAGAAGGCATTAAAAAAGATAAAGATAATTCCTGTTTACGAAGATCCTGTAAGCCGGATTCGTGAATTGAAGGATGAGGAAGAAATTGATTTACTGAGAGAGGCATGCGCAATAACTGACAGGTGCTTTATGCATCTTCTGAATTTTATTAAGCCCGGTCTTACTGAATGGGAAATAGCAGTTGAAATAGATTATTTTTATAAGAAGAACGGCTGTACTGCCTGTTCTTTTGATCCGATAGTTGCTTCAGGCCCCGGAGCTTCAATGCCGCATTATAAGCCGTCTCAGGATAAAAAAATCGCAAGAGGAGACGTTTTACTTATTGACATGGGGTGCCTTTACAGGGGGTATAATTCAGACTTGACAAGAACAATATTTTTGGATAGTATAGATTCTCTTCTGGGAGAAATTTATAATATTGTTTATGAAGCCCAGATAAAAGCCGTCAGTTCAGTAAAACCCGGAATTAATTCCAGTAAACTTGATTCGATAGCGAGAAATATAATTTCTGATTACGGGTACGGGGATAATTTCGGTCACGGCCTTGGTCATGGAGTAGGTATAGAAATCCATGAGCCTCCGGCAATTAAAAAGTTTACCAGCTCCAGAATTAAAAAGAATATGGTTATCACTATTGAACCGGGTATATATATACCAGGCAAAGGTGGTGTCAGAATAGAGGATACGGTGCTTGTTACATCTGATGGTTGTGAAATACTAACGAAATGTTCAAAGGAATTAATTGTAATTTAAGGAGTATTTATGATTTCTGTTAATGATTTCAAAAGAGGAGTAGTGATAAAGCTTGATGGTGAACTTTACTCCGTAATTGAATATCAACACGTAAAACCCGCCCGCGGTGCAGCTTTTGTAAGGTCCAAGGTCAGGCATTTAAAAAAAGGCTCTGTTGTAGAAAAGACTTTCCGCGGCGGTGAAAAAGTTGAGGATGTAAAAATAATCAAAAGACCTATGCAGTATCTCTATGATGAGGGAGATGACGTTGTTTTTATGGACACTGAATCGTATGAGCAGGAAGCTATTCCTAAAAAGGCAATCGGCGATGCTCTCAGGTTTATAAAGGAGGAGGACATTGTTGAAATAGCAATGTATGAAGGTGAAGCTATTACAGTAGAGCCACCTCTGTCAGTTGTTCTGAAAGTGATTTATGCTGAACCCGGACTTAAAGGAGATACAGCAACAAACGTACTTAAACCTGTAAAAGTTGAAACCGGAGCAGAGGTTCGGGTCCCGCTTTTCATAAATGAAGGCGATATGATTAAAATCAATACTGAATCAGGCGAATATATTGAGAGGGTAAAGCAATAAGATGAGCCTTACCCGATATATGCTTGAATTTGTTAATGAAAACCCGGGGAAAACAGTCGGCGCAATAGCCGGCTTTATCCTCGGAATTCTGATTCTTACCTTTGGTATTGCCAAAACTCTTGTCGTTATTTTGTTTGTTATTCTTGGAATTATAATCGGTAAAATTGCTGATGATAAAATTTCCCTGATAGATGAAATCCGTAAAATTTTCAGAAGATAACCGCGTATAATATGCTGAAAAAGGAAAGATCCAGGGGGGCAGGTGACAGATTCAGTTTTATTGATGAAGCTTACAGATCCTTTAAAAAGAAAAAGTATGAAAATGCCGCAATAATTCTTGAAAAAGCTCATTCGTCCGGGACTTCAGATCCCTATGCTATGTTTCTTCTGGCTGTATCATTAATCTATTCAAATAATTTTTCACGGGCGGGGGAAATACTTGAACATCTGCAGCGAGTAGACCCGCACTATGAACATTTTATTCAGTTAAAATCTTTCCTTTCGCTAAAGTCTGCTGTCAGCAGGGAGGAAGCCATCCATATATATGTTTCCGCTCTTGAAAAAATACCGGCAGATCGTATGCTTCGTAAGGCTTTGAGAATCCTTGAGGATTCCGGTGATTTTTCGCGTTACCAGAGAAATGTTAAACTTGATGAACTTGTTACTATTCCTCAACCCGGAAAGAGGCAAAAGAAGCAGCACTCTGTTTTATCAAAAAAAAGCGGTATAAAAAAACAGAAAAAATTCACAATTCCCGGAATTGTTCTCATCGCAGTCGGTCTAATATGTGTCATTCTTTTCGCATTGTCTCCTATTTATTATTCCTCTCTTGTAAAAAAATATAGTGATGGTTCTGTTGAAGATGAGACTTCAGATATTTCGGGTAAAGTTGACATGGTTGATCTTGGCGGAGCGGGTTACGGTATAGTAAACAGAATAAACAGTGAAAAAACTCCTGAGTTTTACGCATCTGGAGATGTTGTTATAAAGGACTTTAACGAAGCAAGAAGGCTTCTGAAAAAGGGAGAATTCAACAGGGGAGTGATAATCCTTAACAGAATTATAAACAGTAATTCAAGTTATATGGTTAAGGAAAAATGCGAATTCCTTATAAAATATGTTATGGATTCAGATGAGAGGGTTCATCAGGAGATTGATATTGTAAAGCTTAATAATAAACCTTATCTCTACCGGGGTAGCTCCGTAAAGCTTACCGGGAAGGTGGCAAATGTAAAGAAAGTTAAAGGAGGGAAAAGCTTTACCCTGATTGTAGGATATGACGGGAGTAATTTAAAGGGTATAACGCTTGTTTTTGATCCGAATGCTGAACCGGTTAAAAACGGGGACATTGTAGAAGTCTGCGGACTTTATATTACCGGTATAGGAAAAGATAATGTCCCGTATATCTCAAGTGATGAGATTACTGTTAAGTGAAATTTATTTTCTTGCAGCAATTATCCAGTGAGAAATCACTTTTGATGTATCACCAATTATTGTTCTCTCCATCCATCCGTATTTGAGTTCACTGAATCCGCTGAACATACTCTTCAGTTCGTCTTCACAATAAAAAGAGACCAGTGTTCCGGTAAGATCGTCAAGACCGGTCTGCCATGTGTCGTTTCCCAGGTGTCTGCCTGTTTTCAGGAATGAGTCATTGTCCCGTCTTAATGTGGCTAATAATGTCCCTCCTTCTTTTGTAATTCGTTTTATTTCTGAAATCATCGGTTTTATCCCGGGTTTATCAGTGTAATGGAGTGAGCCCCAGGCAATTGATATATCAAATGTATTATTTTTAAAGGGAAGATTGCTGTTATCGCAGTTAACGAGAAGCTTCATGTCATTATCATTGCAAATCCTGAGCGCGTTTAGACTGTTGTCAGAACCGATTACTTCAGGTATGCCTGAATTCTGCAGAAGTGTAATGTGTCTTCCACTACCGCAACCTATATCAATAGACCGTAGTGATGAAGCGGTATCATATCTCTTCAATTCAGCAGAGAGAAGCCTTACAAGATTTTCATCCGGATAGGAGAGTACAGACTTTTCTTTTTTATAATGTGTATTCCAGTCAGTTTTCATCATTATTTTCTTTTACGATTCTTATGTTCATGGAGCTTTCAGCCCGGCTGGCAATCCTGGCGGCATCTTCTACAGTTTTCCCTTTTGCTACTATAACACCTAACCTGTCATGGTTTGTTTCGGGAGGAGAGATCTTTGCTCCGATATCTTTAAAAATTCGTGAAAAAACAATTCCATCTATTTTTTTTACAGGGTCAGGGTTACATGAAGCAAGAGTACCATGTTCACCGGTAATATATTTTACAACAACGGGTATGCTGACAGATTTTTTTAACGGGAACTTCAGGGGTTCACCGGTAGCTGCATTTATAGCATTTCTTATATGGTTATAACCTGTTGCGGCAGGGATCATGATGTCGGGGATGAATTCCCCTCCGAACTCAGGCACTGATTCAAGAAGGAAAAGATTTTCATTCCGGTCAACAACAAATTCCATGATCATTGGAGATGTCTGTATGTTGAAAGCTTCAGCAATTTTCTGACCTATCTCACTTATCTTATCATCAAGATGGCTGTATACTGATGGCGTGGAATGCATTATATCCGCGAAGTAGGGACGCGGAGAAGTCTTTTTGTCAGATATCATAATATTGTAGTATTTTTGCTGGTGAACCAGGCCTGCACAGATAATCTCATCTCCTTCAAGAAAAGTCTCAAATATGAAATCCTCACCCTGATGCTCGTTCTGGAACAGTGTGAGCTCCTCATGGTTTTTCAGTAGTCTGACGTTGGTTTTGGCATGGCCTGTCTGCGGTTTGGCAATGACAGGAAATGCGGAATCTTTTACTGAAGATGATCTTGTTTTTAAATTAATCGGGAGAATGTTCGGGACAGCTATTCCGTTTCCGCTATAGATTTTTCTCGTAGTTTTTTTATTTAAAAATTTTTTACTTTCTTCAAAAGGTATAAAGGGGAGACCAAATTTTTCACAAAGGAAACTGGTCGTTATTATTGCGTTGCCATACGATTTAGTCATTATTGCGGAAATTTTACCGTCTACAAGAAGCTCTCTCAGCTTTATATATATATTCTGATAATCCTGAATTGATTCCTGTATTTTAAGGTCACAATGATAAAAACCGGGAGCTGATGCGTTTATGTCAACACCTATTACCTGGAAGTTTGCCTTTTTAGCTTCGATAATGAGAGGTATCTGGTTTACACCGGCACCAATTGAAACAAAAAAATCGAGTGATTTTTTTTTCCTGAATTTCAACATCAACTATTCCCTGATTTGTTTTTCAGCGATATTTAATTAATTATAATTGTAAAATTTTCAACAACTTTATATAAGATATTTAAAATAGTAATAAAATTTTGTATAATTCATAAGAATTAATCCCTTAGAATATATTTTTAGTATAAAATTTATATATAATATGATGTGCATATAATTAAAAAAGAATCAGTATATTATTTTTAGTTTTATCATATAAACTTCAGGGTTCTGAGCTTTAATATAATAAAACAAAATTAAGGAGATTTTGTATGATTGAAAAATTAAAAGAGGTTTTTATTCCATATTTTATTGGATTATGCTTCATTATACTGGGGTGGTATATAAGTATTTTAAACGTCGGACTTACTAGATTTCAGACAAATATTCTTTTTACAAGATGGACTGCCCTTGGATTGATGCTGATTATTCTCGGGGCCTATGTTCCGGGAATTTATCTTTCAATAAAAAATCATGATTCAAAAGATTAATAAGATAAAAAAAAGACCATTTAAAATGGTCTTTTTTTTATTGGGCGCTACAGGACTTGAACCTGTGACCCTCTGCTTGTAAGGCAGATGCTCTCCCAACTGAGCTAAGCGCCCTTTATTTTCCTTTCGGTTGTTTTGCTTGCTTTGAAACAGATTTTATTTTTAGCAGGAACCTCTATTGTTTTTCCTGCAATAGGTGACTTTACATTTCTTTTTTCCTGATAAAGTCTAAAAAAAGTTCCGAAACCTCTTATCTCAACATCGTTGCCGTTTTGAACTTCCTCGGTTATGTTCTGAAGAAAAAGGTTTACTATTAATTCAACTTTTTTTTTAGGGAGCCCGGTTTTGATACTCACCTGTTCAACAATTTCAGTTTTATTCAAAAGGTCCTCAAGCTGTTTTACTTGATGCTACAGCTGCATTTACCTTTTTAGCTAACCTGGATTTTTTTCTTGCAGCAGTTTCTTTTTTTATAATTCCTTTCTGTGCTGCTGTGTCAATAGTTTTTACAAAATTTTTAAAAATTTGAGCTAATACTGATTCATCTTTTGTCTCAACAGCTTTCATTACTTTTTTTGCTGAAGTTCTTATAGATGATTTAGCCTGAGAGTTTTTTACTCTGTTTCTTTCATTCTGTAAATTTCTTTTTTTCTGCTGTTTTATATTAGCCAATTTGTTACCTTCAATGATTGTATATTATCAATTTGTTACGATGCCATATATGATTTAATATAAAAAAACTGTCAAGCGCAAATGAAAAACTTTTTCAAAAAAATGTTATTCAGTTAATAATATATTAAAAATATCATTGGAGTAAAATAAAATTTTAACTTTAAAATTCCTTGAGTCTTCCGGTCTTTTATAAATTATCACTCTGGTTTTATTTTTTTTATAAGTAAGAATCGTCATGCGGTTTTTTGTAACTGTATTTTCTCTGTCATATCTGCTCTCGATATTTTTTATAAGTTTCTCCGCTTTATCCGTTCTAATCATATTCCATTCTTCTGAAACAGAGTAAAGTCTGCCATTGAAAAAACAGAAATCTTTGTCAGGTGTTCCTTTGATCCTAAGGATGTTTATGGAGGAGCTGCTCCCTCCCATTGCCTGAAAAAAAGTTATGGCACGGTTGTTGTATTTATTTTTATCCTGAGGTTTGAATATTTCATAACTTTTATCCCCGGGTATTTTTTTCAATAATTCATCACTATTAATGCCCCATAAATTTTCATATCCATGCGAATATAAGTTTATAGGGATGACGATAAAAAGCAGGATTATATACCAGTATCTTTTCATTTCTTTTACTGTTTGTTCGTTTTTATACTAATGTGATTTAAATATAATAAATGTCATTAATTTTTAATATATATGCAGCTATTTTATTCTTTTTTCTATTGTTACCGGGGTACCCTTTTATTTTAGTTCTGAATTCATTATTTAAATAATAATTGACTCATTAGATGTAATGATATTATATTTATTTGAACAGCATTAATTTTACAATTATGGAAACAATTATTCCCCTGGATTTACTGATAGAGATATTATCTGAATAATAGAAACCCGGAGAGTTATGAAAAAAAGTATAATTTTATCATTTATGTTATTCTTTACCGCGGTATCCGCTTTAAGTGCTGATAATAAATATGCTGTTATGGAATTAAGCGGTTCAGTTAATCCAATCGTAGCAGAGTATCTCACTGAATCCATTAAAAAAGCCGCAGATGACGGAAATCAGTTTATTGTTATACAGATGGATACGCCCGGCGGTCTTATGGATTCCATGAGAGAAATTATAAAAAGTATCCTGACTTCAGAAATTCCTGTTGTGGTATATACTTATCCAAAAGGCGCACAGGCGGCCTCTGCCGGAGGTTTTATTATGCTTGCATCGCATGTTGCCGTGATGGCCCCCGGTACTGAAATAGGCGCCATGCACCCGGTGAGCCCCATGCTTGATTTTATGAAGAAAGACAGGCAGGGCGATCCTGAAGGTGTAATGGAGAAAAAAGTCCTGAATGATACAATAGCCTATGCCAGAAGTCTTGCCCAGAAAAGGGGCAGAAATGTTGACTGGGCTGTTGACGCTGTTAGCAGGGCTATTTCAAACAGTTATAAGGAGGCTTATAGAGCAGGTGTCATAGATTTTATTGCTGAAGATATGACTGATCTTATTAAGAAGCTTAATAAAAGAAAAATTGATTTAAACGGAACACCTTTTATTTTTAAAACTGAAAATATAAGAGAAGTAAAATACCTTATGACGTGGAAACAGCGAATGGTTAATAAAATAGCTGATCCACAGATTATTTTTCTACTTTTCATACTTGCAATAGCCGGAATTAGCCTTGAATTTAAAAATCCCGGTATGCTTGTACCTGGAATTATTGGAGGGGTTTCTCTTGTCCTTTTCCTTCTCGGGATCAGAATTATTCCGATAAATGTTCTGGGTCTGCTTCTTGTTGTTCTTGCGTTCACTCTTTTTGTTCTTGAATTGAAATTCCAGAGCTACGGCCTGTTGACAATTGGAGGTATCGTGTCTTTCTTCCTGGGTGCTACTATTCTTTTTGATTCTCCTCTGCCCGGCGGAGGCATCCCCATGTCTTCAATTATAGCAATGATAATCGTTGTCCTTGCTTTTGTTTTTCTTGTTGTTCGTTCTATTATCAATGTCCACAGGACACAGGCGACGACAGGTCGTGAGGGGATGATCGGCGAGGAGGGAATAGCACTTTCAGATTTTACTGATATCGGCAAGATATCTGTTCACGGAGAAATCTGGAATGCTGAATTCCCGGGTGATGTTAAAAAAGGTGATAAACTTATAGTTGAACAGATTAATGGCATGACTCTTGTTGTCATAAAAAAACAGTAAAGAATACCACGGAGGTAAATGATGTTTGATTTTGATCTTGGTTTTATACCTACACTGATTTTTTTAATACTTTTAGTACTTATCCCTTCAATAAAAATTATTAAGGAATATGAAAGAGCGGTAATTTTCCGTCTGGGAAGACTTATCTCTGCGCCAAAAGGTCCCAAGGGGCCGGGTCTTATTATAGTTATACCTCTTATAGATAAATTTTTAAGGGTAAACCTGAGGCTTGTGGCAATGGATGTCCCTCCCCAGGATATTATTACAAGGGATAACGTCTCTGTTAAGGTAAACGCTGTTGTGTATTTCAGGGTTGTTGAGCCGAATCAGGCAATTACCGAGGTTGATGATTATCTTTATGCTACATCTCAGCTTGCACAGACGACATTAAGGAGTACTCTCGGTAACTCTGAACTCGATGATCTTCTCAGCAACAGGGATCATATCAATACTGAACTTCAGGAACTGCTCGATTCCAGAACTGACCCATGGGGGATAAAAGTATCTGCCGTGGAAATAAAACATGTTGACCTGCCTCAGGAAATGCAGAGAGCCATGGCAAAGCAGGCTGAAGCAGAAAGAGAGAGAAGGGCCAAGATAATCGGCGCAGAAGGTGAATTCCAGGCTGCGGCAAAAATTGTTGAAGCAGCGAAACTGATGGAGGCTCATCCTATAGCACTTCAGCTCAGGTATCTTCAGACTCTGCGGGAAGTGGCCACAGAGAATAATTCAACTACTCTGTTCCC